>CAJKDC010000005.1 GCA_905198575.1 uncultured Bacteroides sp.
TGTCCAGACGACGTTTGTTAGCCGGGTTCACCAGTTTCTGGTGAGCTTTATAATTAGTCCATTTCTCAGCTATCGGGCCTTCAGGAATCTTAGAATCTAATATTTTAGTCATAATGTTTTCAATTTAAATCAGTTACACTTTTAAGATTAGCAAGCACCGCAACCCATCATGTTCTTCAGGAAGAATACAATAGCTACAAGAGCAAAGCCCAATACGATGATTGTAGAGTAGATGTTAGAGATACATTTCCAACGGTTAATCCAAATCTTGTTGTTCCATCCCAATGACTGCATTGAGCTCCAGAATCCGTGTGTAAGGTGGAACCAAAGTGCTGCAAGCCATACAAGATACAAAATAAAGAACACTGGGTTAGAGAATGTCTGCATGATGTAACCGTAACCGTCTGTTGCGTGAAGACCACCCAACATTGGTTCGTGAATAATTTCTGCAAACTGCATTTTGTACCAGAAGTTAACAAAGTGCAGGGCAAGACCAAGGATTACCACTACACCTAAAGCCAACATGTTCTGAGATGCCCATTCTACATTTTTTGGACGTGCAGTAACTGCATAACGTTCGTTACCACGTGCTGCACGGTTCTGGATTGTCAGCCAGAATGCGTAAAGAATGTGAATTACAAACAAAGCGGCCAAACCTACAGTTGCTACCAATGCGTACCAGTTGGCACCCAGGAATTCGCAAATCATGTTGTATGCCTCACCTGAGAACAATGCAACAAGGTTCATCGCCATGTGAAATGTCAGAAAGAGGACAAGGGCAATGCCTGTAACGCTCATCACCACTTTCCTACCGATAGATGAATTACTTAACCACATAAATGATTGAATTTAAATTATTTAATTGTTTAAAATAAAAATTCGATTTTGAATGGGACATTTACTCCACAAAAGTAGGAAATTATGCTGAGAATACAAGGGATTATAGAAATTTTTCTTTATTTGGTGTGCGCTTGTTTTTGATTATCTTTGCAGAAAATAACAGTTCACTTATGAAAAATTGGATATTTATTAGTTTGATTTGCCTGCTGGGAATGACTGTTCAAGTTCAGGCACAGGGATGGGATGCCCGGTCTTTGCATAGTATTAATGGATGGAACATGCATGGATTCAGCAAGGGTATCAGCAATTCGGCTCCCTATCTGGTAGTGGGTACTCCTGTCGCAATGGGAGTTTATGCTTTGGCTGCTAAAAATGACAAGCTCCTGAAAGATGCTATATATATAGGTACAAGTGTAATCGAAGCAACAGTACTGACTTACGGATTGAAATATGCCGTCGGTCGTACCCGGCCTTACGAGGCTCATCCGGGATACATCATTCCACATGCAATAGAAGATTCTCCTTCATTCCCGTCTGGACATACTGCCGGAGCTTTTTCACTGGCTACATCGTTATGTATCAAGTATCCTAAATGGTATGTTATTGCTCCGTCGGCTGCCTGGGCCTGTACTGTCGGAATCAGCCGTATGAATCTGGGGGTACATTATCCATCGGATGTTATCAGCGGAGCAGCGATTGGTATAGGCTGTGCTTTTGCAAATGTCTATATCAACCGCTGGCTGAACAAAATTTTATTCGGTGAATGAATTACTTCCTCTCCGGGAAAGTCAAGCCAGGTTTCTCCAATAATTCGAGTGCTTTCTTCATTGGGTCACTCAAAGTATTGATTACCTGAAAATACTCGTTCATATCCCATAAGTCACGGGCTATCAACGCTTTCAGTTGTGTTTTAATTAAAGGTAAAGACACACGATATTGCTCTTCATTATAAGGAGCATCCATATCTTTTCCCATCGTTACCAATTCCTCAAGCATAGAATCTGTCACCTCGAACGAACGGTTAAAATGCTCGAATGTCTTGTACTTTTTCAACCACTCACTGCGATGCCTGTCTATTAAACGTACATTAAGCTGAACGATTGCACCTTTATCGCGCAAATTCAAGTAGTATTTAGTAAACATGGTAGTATCAATTGGCACAAAATAATCGGGCATGATACCGCCTCCGCCATATACTACACGATTCAGCTTATGGGTACGGAACTTTAATGAATCGGGGAAATGAATGCTATCGGCACTCTGCATTTCACCGCGGTTGTAGCGTTCTATCAGGTCTTGACTGTAAGCTTCGGCACTTTCATAAGGTTTCTGTATGCAGCGGCCAGCCGGAGTGTAATAACGTGCTACCGTAAGACGTATCATAGAACCGTCGGGCAAGTCGATAGGACGCTGAACCAAACCTTTTCCAAAAGTACGCCGACCGATTACGATACCTCTGTCCCAATCCTGCACAGCACCGGTAACAATCTCAGCCGCAGAAGCTGAATATTCATTCACCAGTACGATAAGACGCCCCTGTTGAAAGGCTCCATTTCCTTTTGCGTAGAAATCGGCACGCGGCTGTCGTCGTCCTTCCGTGTATACAATCAACTCTTTTTTACCCAAAAACTCGTTGGCCAAGTCAATGGCTGCATTCAGATAGCCACCTCCATTACCTTGCAAATCGAGTATCAGGTCTTTCATTCCTTTTTCCTGCAAACGGCCTAGTGCTTCCTTAAACTCATCGGCTGTAGTAGCAGCAAAACGGTTCAAACAGATGTATCCGGTAGTTGCATTCACCATATAGGCCGCATCCAGACTATGTACAGGTATTTTGTCTCGCTTCAAGGTAAAAGATAGAAGTCCATCTACCCCTCTGCGCATTACTTTAATATGTACCTCCGTACCCTTGGGGCCCTTCAATCGGCGCATTATATCGTCTGTACTCATTTTTACTCCGGCAATCACCGTATCATTAACTTCGATGATTCGGTCGCCAGCCAGAATTCCTGCTTTTTCGGAAGGCCCTCCAGAAACCGGCTGAATAACAAACAGTGTATCGGTAGCCATATTGAACTGAATACCGATTCCATCGAAATTTCCCTGAAGGGGCTCGTTCAATGCCTTTACTTCTTCCGGTGTAGAATAAGTAGAGTGCGGATCCAGTTGTTCAAGCATCTTTATAATGGCTGCTTCTACCAACTTAGGTTCATCGACTTCGTCGACATACAGTCGGGAAATAGCAAACTCGGCCAACTGTAGCTTACGTGCCGGTGACTGGGCATAATTTTCCTGTGCCAGCAAAGGCATGGCTACAAACAAGGCCAATATGCAGAATTGTATAATTTTTCGCATAAACATAATAAGTTTTATGGGGAACTTAATACTTAAAGATGAATATCCATTCCTTCGGGCAAGAAAGGTGTCACATCTTTCTGATAATGCAAAAGCTCACGCACAATGGTAGAGCTGACCGAAGTAAGCTCCGGCTCTGTAAACAGCAAAATAGTCTCTACTCCGGCAAGCTTTCGGTTTACATCGGCTATGGTTTCTTCGTACTCAAAATCGTGTACGGTACGGATACCACGAATGATAAAACCGGCTCCCTGCTCACGCGCAAAATCTACGGTCAGTCCGTCATACGCTGCAACCTGAATGCAAGGCTCATCAGCAAACAGACGACGAATCATTTCTACGCGTTTCTCTATCGGGAAATAAGTTTTCTTTTTTTCGTTCACGCCAATTCCGATGATAACCTCATCCATAAAAGTCAGCGCTCGCTTTACTACGGAATAATGCCCGATGGTAAACGGGTCGAATGTTCCGGGAAATATGGCTTTTCTCACGTCTTTTCTAAATTAAGGGGTTACAATATCTTCTTCTACCACCAGGTTATCGATGATAAAACTCTGACGCTCCATGGTATTCTTTCCCATGTAGAATTCCAACAGTTCTTTTACAGCATCGGTCTTGCGTAAGGTTACTTGCTCCAGACGCATATCTTTTCCAATGAAGTTTCGGAATTCATCCGGTGAAATCTCTCCCAATCCTTTGAATCGGGTAATCTCCGGATTTGGTCCCAGCTGTTCGATGGCTTTTACCCGTTCTTCATCCGTATAGCAATATATTGTCTCGTATTCAGAACGCCCCCGGCTGTTGCTTTCTTCTTTAGCCCCTTTTGTGCGCTTTTTCTTGTTACGTACACGGAACAAAGGAGTCTGCAAAATATACACATGTCCCTTCTTTATCAAATCGGGGAAGAACTGCAGGAAGAATGTAATCATAAGCAAACGGATGTGCATTCCATCGACATCGGCATCGGTAGCCACGATAACCTTGTTGTATCGCAATCCATCCAATCCTTCTTCAATGTTCAGGGCAGCCTGCAGCAAGTTGAATTCTTCATTTTCGTAAACCACTTTCTTGGTCAGGCCAAACGAGTTCAAAGGTTTTCCGCGCAAACTGAATACTGCCTGTGTATTAACATCCCGGCTTTTGGTGATAGAGCCACTGGCCGAGTCTCCCTCGGTGATGAAAATACAGCTTTCTTCCGTACGGTCTCCTTTTGCATCGTTCAGATGGATTCTGCAGTCGCGCAACTTACGGTTATGCAAATTGGCTTTTTTGGCACGTTCGCGAGCCAGTTTCGTAACACCTGCTATTGCCTTGCGCTCCTTTTCTGACTCCTGAATTTTCTGCTGAATAATATCGGCTACATCCGGATATTTGTGCAGGTAGTTATCTACCTCTGTTTTCACAAAATCGCCCACAAACTTGTTTACACTCGGGCCATCGGGTGCAATGTTGGTAGAGCCCAGCTTGATTTTAGTCTGACTTTCGAATAAAGGCTCCTCTACATTAATGGCTATAGCAGCCACCAGTCCGTTACGGATATCGGAATAGTCGAAATTCTTATTATAGAATTCCTTGATGGTACGTGCTATATGCTCTTTGAAAGCACTTTGATGAGTTCCTCCCTGAGTGGTATGCTGGCCATTCACAAACGAATAATACTCCTCACCATACTGACTGGTATGTGTAAAGGCTATCTCAATATCTTCTGCCTGTAAATGAATAATCGGGTAAAGTCCGGTTGCAGTCATATTATCATTGAGCAAATCCACCAGTCCGTTACGTGAGTGGATACGCTGGCCGTTGTAGATAATAGACAAACCTGTATTTAAATAGGTATAGTTACGCAACATTACCTCGATAAATTCCGGACGGAACTTATAGTTGACAAACAGCGTGGCATCAGGCTCGAAAAATATATAAGTACCATTTTCCTCTGTAGTGTCTTCGGTAAAATCATTTTTCAGCTCACCTTTTTCAAACTGAGCTACACGCACTTTTCCGTCACGGTAACTGCGCACCTCAAACCGGCAGCTCAATGCATTTACAGCCTTTACACCGACACCATTCAACCCCACGCTTTTCTTAAATGCCTTGCTGTCGTATTTACCTCCGGTATTCAGCATACTTACCGCCTCAATCATCTTACCCTGCGGGATACCACGTCCATAGTCGCGCACGCTTACACGGAGATTATCTTCGATTTCTATTTCAATCTTCTTTCCTGCATGCATCTTGAATTCGTCGATACTATTGTCGATAACTTCCTTCAACAGTACGTAGATACCATCTTCGGCATGCGAACCGTCACCCAGTTTTCCGATATACATACCCGGACGGGTACGTACATGTTCCATATCACTAAGGTGGCGTATGTTGTCTTCGTTATAGGTTACCTGATGCTCTTGTAATTCTTCCATGTATCTATTTTAATCTATATCGATCGTCTTTCTAAAAGCACGGCGGCGTTTGTGCAATTCCGATTCGAAAGCACTCCACTGTGCCTGTACTTTCTTGTTATCCTCCAATTCCGGATTACTTTCTCCGTATTTGAAACCCATCTTCTGATAGATAGGTACCAAATCATAAAAAAGAAGTGCATTCACACCCTTGCTCTGGTATTCCGGCTTCACAGCCACCAACAGCAAATCAAGTGTCTTGGAATGTTTCACAAATAATGCTTTCAGCAAATGATACCATCCAAAGGGTAGCAGTTTTCCTTTAGCCTTCTGCAAAGCCTCAGACATGGAAGCCATCGAAATTCCTACTGCAACCAGATTCTTTTCGGCATCTTCTACCAAAGTTACCATCCGCAAGTCCAGCATCGGCAGATACATCTTTACGTACTGGTCAATCTGTCCCTGCGTCATTTTTGAATAGCCATATAACGGAGCATACGCTTCGTTGATAAGGTCGAATATTTTCTGACCGTAATTATACTGTTCTATCTCCTTACGGTTCTTCAGTTTCTTTATCTTCAGATTATATTTCTGCATGATAATTTCGGCAATACGCACAAACTTATCCGGCAGACGGTCTGGAACTGTCAGTTTGAATTCTACCCAATCAGCAGCTTTCTCATACCCCAAACGCTCCATGTGCTGCGGATAATACGGATAGTTATAAATAGTAGCCATAGTACTCAGCTGATCAAAACCTTCTATCAGCATACCTTCAGCATCCATATCGGTAAATCCCAGCGGGCCGACAATCTCAGTCATCCCCTTCGATTTTCCCCAACGCTCTACTTCCTGCACCAATGCTTTCGAAACTTCCGGATTATCGATAAAATCAATCCAGCCAAAACGGACTTCCTTCTTATTCCAAGTTTCGTTTGCACGATGGTTTATAATAGCTGCCACACGTCCCACCAGCTTCCCGTCTTGATAAGCCAGAAAATAATCGGACTCACAAAATTCAAAAGCTGCATTTTTCTTGGGCGAAAAAGTATTCAGCATGTCATCGTATAAATCGGGAACCGCATACGGATTATTTTTATATAATTCGTAATTAAAACGGATAAATGCCTTTAAGTCTTTCTTGTCGGCTACTTTTTTAATTATAATGGCCATTGTATATATTACTATGAATTTCAGGCCATAAAGATACGAATTTTAATTCTATTTTTCCTTAATTCAAGGTTTTTTCAGTTGGATGTATATATAATATATTAGGTACGCGCGCGAAAAGATTTCTTTTCTAGAACAGGATAAGTCAAATAGATTTCACAACAATCAAAAAGAATATAAATACACAAATTAGTAACCATTTTAACACAATATATACCAATAAAGAAACAGAATTCACATATCAAGCTTTAATTACCGACAACACAAGCAGACACCCGACCTTTCAGAGTACCGTAAAATCACTTTTACGAACCACTACCCGTAAATTTTTAAATCTCACAGACTCAACTTTGTATCAGATTTTGCTTTCATCGAAAAAACGACAAAAGAATACTTTATCTTTAACTCTAACTTTCCGCCACATCTTTACTGAGATAAACTCACGGCACAAAAATGAGGAACCTTTATCACTGCAATGATCAAACTTTATTTCACTTGAGCAACAATCAACATGTATCGGCTTATTTGTGGAAAATTATCAGATTTATCCTATTTTTGTCAATTGAAGTCAAATATCAACAAACAAACAGAGAGTCATGGTCTTAAACTACATTTGGATAGCTTTTTTTCTGGCTGCATTTATTACTGCCGCAATTCGTTTAGTCTTTATGGGAGATACCAGTGTATTCCCCGAAATTATCAACTCTACATTCGAATCCTCCAAAACGGCTTTCGATATTTCGCTTGGTCTTACAGGAGTGCTGTCTCTCTGGATGGGAATTATGAAGGTGGGCGAAGCCGGCGGAGTTATCCAGTTTTTCTCCCGCATATTAAGCCCTGTATTCTGTCGCTTATTTCCGGACATCCCCAAAGGGCATCCGGTTACCGGAAGCATTTTCATGAATCTGGCAGCCAATATGCTGGGACTGGACAATGCCGCAACGCCACTGGGACTGAAAGCCATGGAAGGACTGCAGGAGCTGAACCCTAAAAAAGATACAGCTACAAATCCCATGATTATGTTTCTGGTATTGAATACTTCAGGGCTGACGCTTATTCCTATCAGCATCATGGTGTACCGGGCACAACTTGGGGCAGCGCAACCAACCGATGTGTTTGTACCTATCTTATTGGCTACCTTCTTTTCTACACTGACCGGTATTCTGGCCGTAAGTGCGTATCAAAAAATTCCGCTCATCAATAAACCGATGCTGTTACTTTTGGGCGGTGTCAGTGTAGTTGTTGCTGCCATCATCTGGGCTTTCACCACACTGTCCAGAGAGGAGATGAATCTGTACTCGACGAACTTTGCCAATGTTTTCCTGTTTCTTATAATCATTGGTTTCATCGGTGCCGGCATACGCAAGCGCATCAATGTATACGATGCTTTCATCGACGGAGCTAAAGAGGGATTCAGTACGGCCGTAAGAATCATCCCTTATCTGGTTGCTATCCTCGTTGCCATCGGTGTTTTCAGGGCATCGGGCAGCATGGAGTTTCTCATACAGGGTATCGCAAAAATCATCGAATGGTGTGGCATCGACAGCAGTTTTGTGGGAGCACTTCCTACTGCAATCATGAAACCGCTGAGCGGCAGTGGTGCCAGAGGAATGATGGTAGATGCCATGAATACTTACGGAGCCGATTCTTTCGTCGGACGACTGGCTTGCATTTTCCAAGGGTCAACGGATACGACTTTCTATATTCTGGCCGTTTATTTCGGAAGCGTAGGTGTAAGTAAAACCCGGCATGCTGTAACCTGCGGACTGCTGGCTGATGTTGCCGGTATCATCGCAGCAATATGCATGGGATATTTATTTTTCGGATAACTTTAAAAACATAAGATATGATTACTTTTCAAACAGACGGAGTGGAAATGCCCCGTATCAACGAACAACAAATCAGAAATTGGGTAAAAGCAGTTGCGGCTACTTATCAGAAGAAAGTAGGTGAAATAGGTTATCTGTTCTGCTCGGACGAACGGATACTGGAGGTGAACAGACAGTTCTTGCAGCACGACTATTATACGGACATCATTACATTCGATTACTGCCAAGGCAACCGGATAGCAGGCGACCTTGTGATTAGTCTTGATACCGTACGCACGAATGCAGAGCAGTTTGGTGCCGAATACGAAACGGAGTTGAACAGAGTCATCATCCATGGAATTCTGCATCTCTGCGGTATCAACGACAAAGGTCCGGGAGAACGCGAAATCATGGAAGCAGAAGAAAACAAAGCACTGGCTCTACTGGCAGACATGAAGTAAAATGTGTTTAGCTTCTTTTCACGAGCACACTCCTGCTAACCCGCTTATTTTTCGTATTTTTGCAACAAGAATAAAACATTATAATCAATGGATTTTAAGTACGATGTAATTGTAATTGGTGCCGGACATGCCGGATGTGAAGCGGCAGCCGCAGCGGCCAATCTGGGCTCGAAGACGTGTCTCATTACAATGGACATGAACAAGATTGGCCAGATGAGCTGTAACCCTGCGGTGGGCGGAATAGCCAAAGGACAAATTGTGAGAGAGATTGACGCACTGGGAGGTTATATGGGACTGGTAACAGACCGTACTGCCATTCAGTTCCGCATGCTCAACCGCTCAAAGGGTCCGGCCATGTGGAGTCCACGCGCTCAGTGCGACCGTGGAAAATTCATCTGGGCCTGGAGAGAAATTCTTGAGAATATTCCCAACTTGCATATCTGGCAGGATACCGTAGAAGAGCTGATTATCGAAAACGGCGAAGTTACCGGATTGGTGACTTGCTGGGGAGTAACCTTCCATGCCAAATGTATCGTGGTAACAGCTGGTACTTTCTTGAACGGACTTATGCATATCGGACGCAAGCAGCTGGCAGGAGGACGCTGTGCCGAACCGGCTTCTTACCACCTTACGGAGTCCATAACCCGCCATGGCATCGTGGCAGGAAGAATGAAAACCGGAACACCGGTCCGAATTGATGCGCGTAGCGTACACTTCGATTTAATGGATACGCAGGATGGCGAAAACGATTTCCACCGTTTCTCTTTCATCAGCGAACCTCGCCCTTTGAAACAGTTGCAGTGCTGGACTTGCTATACGAACGAAGAAGTGCACGAAACTTTGCGTAGCGGACTGGCCGATTCTCCCCTTTACAACGGACAGATTCAAAGTATCGGACCACGTTATTGTCCAAGTATAGAAACAAAGATTGTTACTTTCCCCGACAAGCCACAGCATCAGTTGTTCCTCGAACCGGAAGGCGAAACGACAAACGAACTTTACCTGAACGGATTTTCTTCTTCACTCCCGATGGATGTGCAGATTACGGCACTGAAGAAGATTCCTTGTTTCAAGGACATCGTTGTGTACCGCCCGGGGTATGCCATCGAATACGATTACTTCGACCCAACTCAGTTGAAACATACCCTCGAAACCAAAGCCATCAAGAACCTGTTTTTTGCAGGTCAGGTCAACGGTACCACAGGTTATGAAGAAGCAGGCGGCCAAGGTATCATTGCCGGTATCAATGCGCACATCAACTGTCACGGTGGTGAACCATTCGTATTGGGACGCGACGAAGCTTACATCGGTGTACTGATCGATGACTTGGTTACAAAAGGTGTAGATGAGCCGTACCGCATGTTTACATCGAGAGCCGAATACCGCATTCTGTTACGCCAGGATGATGCCGACATGCGGCTGACCGAACGGGCCTACAAACTGGGGCTTGTAAAACAAGACCGGTACGACTGGCTTTGCCGTAAGAAAGAAGAGATAGAACGAATACTTACCTTCGTAAGAACCTACTCTATCAAAGCCGACAAGATAAACGATGCTTTGGAGCAACTGGGCACAGCACGTCTGGCTCATGGCTGTAAGCTGATAGACCTCATCAATCGTCCGCAGATTACCATCAACAACATTGCTCCACATATCCCTGCCTTCAGAGAGATGCTGGAACGTATCAGTGAACGTAAGGACGAAATCATCGAAGCGGCCGAAATACGCATCAAGTACCAAGGCTATATTGACAGAGAAAGGATGATTGCCGACAAGATTCACAGATTGGAATCTATCCGTATCAAAGGGAAATTCGACTATGCCAACTTGCAGTCGCTCTCTACCGAAGCCAGACAAAAGCTGATTAAGATAGACCCGGAAACGCTGGCACAAGCAAGCCGTATTCCAGGAATATCCCCTAGCGATATCAATGTTCTACTCGTCTTATTAGGCCGATAAACGTTGTGTTTCACGTGAAACAAGTTATTTAACCACGATACCATAAATTACTGAAAATGAATACAGAAATATTAATAAAGAACTTAAGAGAGATACCAGATTTCCCGAAACCGGGCATTCTGTTCTACGATGTAACCACCTTGTTCAAAAATCCGGAATGTCTACAAGCTATGTTGGACGAGCTCTACGAAATGTACAAAGACAGAGGTATTACTAAAGTCGTAGGTATTGAGTCTAGAGGCTTCATTCTAGGAGCAGCATTGGCAGCACGACTCGGAGCCGGATTCGTAATGGCACGCAAACCAGGTAAGCTTCCTGCCGAAGTTCTGGAAGAGACTTATGAAAAAGAGTACGGTACAGATACCATCCAAATACATAAAGACGCTATCGAAGAAGGAGATGTTGTTCTCCTGCACGATGACCTGCTGGCTACCGGGGGAACAATGGCTGCTACCTACCGCTTGGTAATGCAGTGCCAACCTAAAGAAGCTTTCGTGAATTTCGTCATCGAACTGAAAGACTTAAATGGAAGAAAAGCATTCGACGAAAACGTAGAAGTTACAACACTGCTGGAGTTGTAAAACATTCTTTTCAACAATAGAAGCGGAAAGTCTGTAACAACAGTCTTTCCGCTTTTCTTTTACCAATGGCAATATGGACAAAAACGAAGACCTGAAGACCAACGATTACCTGAGAGGAATTGTTCAGAACCTACCCGACAGTCCGGGAATATATCAGTACCTGAATACCGAAGGTACCATCATTTATGTAGGAAAAGCCAAGAATCTCAAACGACGGGTTTATTCCTATTTTTCGAAGGACCACCAGTCTGCAAAGACCAGAATACTGGTCAGCAAAATTGCTGATATCCGATACATCGTTGTCAAGACAGAAGAGGATGCACTGTTGCTCGAAAATAACCTCATAAAAAAATACAAGCCACGATACAACGTCTTGCTGAAAGACGACAAGACCTACCCTTCTATCTGTATCAGCAACGATTATTTCCCTCGGATTTTTAAGACCCGAAAGATTGTTCGCGGCGCAGGAACTTACTTTGGTCCGTACAGCCACGTACCTACTATGTATGCAGTCCTCGAACTTATCAAAAAGCTTTATCCGCTTCGAAGCTGCAATCTTGCTCTTTCTCCCGAAAATATCCGGCAGGGCAAATTCAAGGTATGTCTGGAATATCATATCAAGAACTGTAAAGGGCCCTGTGTAGGACTACAGTCGCAAGAAGAATACCTGCAAAGTATTGCCGAAATAAAAGAGATTCTGAAAGGAAACACCCAAGCCATCAGTAATGCCCTGCTAAAACAGATGATGGAGTTATCCGAGCGGATGGAATTCGAAGATGCACAGAAGCTGAAAATAAAATATGACTTGATTGAGAACTACCGTGCGAAGAGTGAAGTCGTGAGCACGACACTCCATAACATCGATGTGTTCGCGATTGAAACAGACGAAGGCTCAGCTTACATCAACTATCTGCACATTGTAAACGGAAGCATTAACCAGGCATTTACTTTCGAATATAAAATAAGAATGAACGAGACAAAAGAGGAATTGCTGCAACTGGGTATCGTAGAAATGCGAAGCCGTTATCAAAGCGAATCCAAAGAAATCATCGTTCCGTTCGAGCTGGACCTTGAACTGGCTGGTGTCACTTTTACAATTCCGCAACGGGGAGATAAAAAGCATCTGCTTGAACTCTCGATTATGAATGTAAAGCAGTATAAGGTAGACCGGCTAAAGCAAGCAGAGAAACTAAATCCCGAACAACGGAGTGTCCGCCTGATGAAAGAAATTCAAGAACAGCTGCACATGGACAGAATGCCCGTCCATATCGAGTGTTTTGATAATTCAAACATTCAAGGCTCGGATGCAGTCGCTGCCTGTGTTGTCTTCAGAAAAGCCAAGCCATCGAAAAAAGAATACCGGAAGTTTATCATCAAAACAGTGAGCGGACCCGATGATTATGCTTCTATGCAGGAAGTAGTACGACGCCGCTACAGCCGTCTGCTCGAAGAAGGAAATCCCCTGCCCGACTTGATTTTTACCGACGGTGGAAAGGGACAAATGGAAGTAGTAAGACAAGTTATCGAAGATGAGTTGCACTTGCAGATTCCCATCGCCGGTCTGGCAAAGGACAACCGGCACCGTACTTCCGAAGTCTTATTCGGATTTCCTCCGGTTACCATTGGTATTAAACAAGGAACCCCACTTTTCCACTTGCTGGAAAATATACAGAACGAAGTACACCGCTTTGCCATCACCTTCCACAGAGACAAGCGGAGCAAGAGCCAGACAGCTTCAGCTCTGGATAACATAAAGGGCATCGGTGAAAAAAGAAAAACAGCGTTGCTGAAAGCATTCAAGAGTGTCCCCAGAATACGGGCTGCAAGTCTGGAAGACATTGCTGCTGTAGTGGGTGAAAGTGCAGCAAAAAAAGTATGGGAAGGATTGAAAGAATAAAACAAATTATGTAGATTTACACCACAAAAAACAAATAAGATGAGAGTAGTAATACAACGCGTATCCCATGCATCTGTCACAATCGATGGACAATGCAAATCAGCCATCGGTGAAGGCATGATGATTCTGGTGGGTATAGAAGAAAGCGATGCTCGCGAAGACGCAGACTGGCTGGTAAAGAAAATACTTAATCTGCGTATTTTCGATGATGAAAACGGAGTAATGAATAAATCGATTTTGGATGCCGGAGGCGAAATTTTAGTAGTAAGCCAGTTCACTTTAATGGCTTCTACCAAGAAAGGCAATCGCCCATCGTATATCCGGGCTGCCCGCCCTGAAATCTCAATTCCACTGTACGAGTACTTCTGCAATGAAATAGAAATAGGCTTGGGAAAAGCTATCGGTACCGGTACATTCGGAGCCGACATGAAGGTGGAATTATTGAATAACGGTCCTGTTACCATTTGTATGGATACTAAAAACAAAGAATGAAAATGACACTGGAAGAAGCACAGAAAACGGTAGACGAATGGATAAAAACGTATGGTGTTCGTTATTTCAGCGAACTTACCAATATGGCTGTTCTTACCGAAGAGGTTGGCGAACTGGCT
Source organism: uncultured Bacteroides sp. (assembly GCA_905198575.1). Lineage (GTDB taxonomy): Bacteria > Bacteroidota > Bacteroidia > Bacteroidales > Bacteroidaceae > Phocaeicola. The sequence continues at coordinate 14,079 of CAJKDC010000005.1, forward strand.
CGAATTATGGCAAGAACCTACGGTGACCAGTCGTTCAAGAAAGGTGAAAAGCATGACCTTGGCGATGAAATGGCAGATGTTCTTTGGGTGCTTATTTGCCTGGCTAACCAGACAGGTGTAGACCTGACCGAAGCGTTCCGGAAGAACCTGGAAAAGAAGACCAACCGAGATAAAGAAAGACATATCAATAATCCAAAATTATAAGTATATGAGTTACCATCAACATGAAGACCATCTGCACTTCGATGCAGATATGGAGTTAGGCAGCGAAACAACTGCACAACACTGCAAGTACCAGGAAGCTCTGGACAAGTATAAAGTCGAGTTGAACGATGACGATATAAAGGCTAAAACAGCCGCATTATTGGAAAAGCATCTGGCAGAGAACAACACCGCAGATGTAAAGAAATTCCTCTTCAGTTGCATCGATCTTACCAGTCTGAACAGCACAGATTCCGAAGAGCACATCATGAAATTTACGCAGAAAGTAAACGAATTTGATGACACCTTCCCTATGCTGAAAAACGTAGCTGCAATTTGTGTTTATCCCAATATGGCCGAAATAGTAAGAGACACATTGGAAGCCGACCATGTAAACATTGCCTGTGTATCGGGAGGATTTCCTTCTTCGCAGACTTTCATGGAAGTAAAGGTAGCCGAGACTGCACTCGCCCTACACAGTGGTGCCGATGAAATAGATATTGTTATTTCACTGGGCAAATTCCTTTCGGGAGATTACGAAGGTATGTGCGATGAAATCGAGGAACTGAAAGCGACATGCGGTGAAAAGCACTTGAAAGTAATCCTTGAAACAGGAGCTCTGGGCAGTGCTTCAAATATCAAAAAAGCATCTGTTCTGGCGATGTACAGTGGTGCCGACTTTATCAAGACTTCAACTGGGAAAATGAATCCGGCTGCTACTCCCGAAGCTGCATATGTAATGTGTCAGGCTATCAAGGAATACCATCAGCAATGCGGAAGAAAGGTTGGTTTTAAACCAGCTGGCGGTATCAACACTGTAGAAGATGCAATTAAGTATTACACCATTGTAAAAGAAGTATTGGGCGAAGAGTGGCTTGATAATAAGTTGTTCCGTTTAGGTACAAGCCGTCTGGCAAATCTGTTGTTATCGGACATTCTGGAAAAAGAAACCAAATTCTTCTAATTGATACAGCAAATTATTGATGACATTAAAAGGCTGTTGCATATCCCCATCTCAAGATGGAAATGCAACAGCCTTTGTCTTTTATATGAATCCAACGGATATTCACACAGTCTTCCTCACTCTGCTTTTCAAAACCAAAGATGTCAGCACAAAAAAAATCCTGCAACAAGCAAATTTTCTTTACTTGCTGCAGGAACAACATTTCCTTGAGTAAACTTATTTCGTTCGGTCTATTACATAATCAATATAAGCTTCTAGTGCTTGGCGTATTTCCGGATTTGCATTTTCCGGCAGCAGAGAAAGCGCCTTATCCCGGTAATTCCGCATCACCTGTTCGGCATAAGCAATTCCCCCCTCCTCTTTTACCCGTGCGATGAAACCGGAGATTTCATCTCTATCTGCATCTAGAGAGCGAATCTTCAAAGCCAAAGCAGACAAATCTTCGTCCTTCAGTTTGTTCAACACATACAAGGCTGGCAAAGTAAGTTTTCCTTCGGCCATATCATTGCCTGTAGGTTTACCTAATTCTTCCGACTCAAAATAGTCGAAAATATCGTCTTTAATCTGGAAGGCAATACCAATCATCTCTCCAAACAAGGCAGCCTTATTTATCACTTCCTTATCCATGCTGGCAGATATAGCTCCCACACTGGCACAAACTCTAAACAAGGCAGCTGTCTTCTTTCGAATGACATCAAAATAAACTTCTTCTGAAAAGTCTTTATTCGAAGTATTTGCTAGCTGGATTATCTCACCCTCCGACAAATCCTGTCCCAGTGTTGCAATCTGCTCCACAATATCCAGATGCCCTGTAAGCGCTGAATGCTTCAGGCTGGTTGCCAGCATATAATCCCCAACCAATACAGATACCTTATTATTATAAATAGCATTAACCGACAGCTGTCCCCTTCTTTTGTCGCTTTCATCTACTACATCATCGTGTACCAGACTTGCAGTGTGCAACAATTCCAATGAAAGAGCGGCATGCAATGTTGTATCATTCACCCCTCCATACAATTTTGCAATCAGCATTGCCAATATTGGGCGCATCATCTTACCATTGCGTTGCCGGATATAAGCCAGTACTTCATTCAGTAAAGGATGAGCATGGCACAATGTAGACTGGAAAAGCTTACCGAAAGCTTCCAGCTCCTGTTCTATCGGTCGTTTAATTAACTGTATCTTCTCCATATTGGTTAATTTGGAGTACAAAAGTAATAATAAAACAGCTAATAGCGTATTTTTTTGTACATTTACATGAAAAACTTAATATTTTTACACGAATGGACAAACTATTTCTTTTAGATGCCTATGCACTGATTTACCGTGCTTATTATGCTTTCATCAAGAACCCGCGCATCAACTCAAAAGGTTTCAACACCTCGGCTGTACTCGGATTTGTAAATACGCTGGAAGAGGTATTACGAAAAGAGCAACCTACCCATATCGGAATTGCATTCGATCCTGCCGGACCTACTTTCCGCCATGAAGCCTACGAAGCCTATAAAGCGCAACGGGAAGAGACCCCGGAAGCAATCCGCTTGTCTGTTCCAATCATAAAGGATATTATCCGTGCCTACCGAATTCCTATTCTCGAAGTCAGTGGATACGAAGCCGATGATGTAATCGGTACATTGGCTACCGAAGCCGGAAAGAAAGGCATAACTACTTATATGATGACTCCCGATAAAGATTATGGTCAACTGGTATCAGAGAATGTCTTTATGTACAGACCCAAATATGGTGACAAAGAATTCGAAGTGCTGGGAGTAGAAGAAGTCAAAGCGAAATACGATATTACCTTCCCCATGCAAGTCATCGACATGCTCGGACTGATGGGCGATGCTTCGGACAACATTCCTGGTTGTCCGGGCGTAGGCGAAAAAACAGCCCAAAAGCTCATTCAGCAATTCGGCAGTATCGAACAGTTGCTCGACAACACCGACCAGCTTAAAGGAGCATTGAAAACAAAAGTAGAAACTAATCGTGAACAAATTTTATTCTCCAAGTTCTTGGCTACCATCAAGACAGATGTCCCTGTGTCACTGGATATGGATGCACTGAAAAAGGAAGAGCCAGACATGGAAGCCTTGCGCAAGATTTTCGAAGAAATGGAGTTCCGTACCCTGCTCGAACGACTCACTAAAAACGAGAAGCCTGTACAAGCTGTTAGTCCATCACCTCAAGGCAATCTCTTTGATTTATTTGCGGACGAGAATACAGAAACGCCTAAATATTCAAATCTCACACGCTTAGAAAACCTTGATTATAAATACTATCTTATTGATACAGAAGAGAAAAGGCTAGAACTTTTTCAAAAATTATTGACAATTGATTCTTTCTGTCTAGATACAGAGACAACAAATATCGATCCTATCAGTGCCGAACTGGTCGGAATGAGCTTCTGTTATGCCGAAAACGAAGCTTTTTACGTTCCCGTACCTGCAAACCGGGAAGAAGCTCAAAAAATTGTAGACCAGCTAAAGCCTGCCCTTGAAAATGAGCACAGCAGAAAGATAGGACAAAACATGAAATACGACATGTTGGTACTTGGTAACTATGGAGCCGAAATAAAAGGAGAACTTTTTGATACTATGATAGCCCATTATGTACTCCAGCCCGAGTTGCGACACAACATGGACTATCTGGCCGAAATCTATCTGCATTATGAGACTATCCATATCGAAGAGCTGATAGGCCCAAAAGGAAAAAAACAGAAAAATATGCGCGACCTGTCTCCTGAGCAAGTCTATAAATATGCTTGCGAAGATGCAGACGTAACTTTTAAGCTACAGGCTATTCTTGAAAAAGAATTGAAAACTAATAATCAGTACGAACTGTTCAGCCAGATAGAAATGCCACTTATGCCGGTATTGGCTTATATGGAACGTAACGGCGTACGTATTGATACCGAAGCACTGAAGCAAACGTCTCTTCACTATACTCAACGCATGCAGCAACTGGAGGAAGAAATATATGAACTGGCCGGCAACCCGTTCAATATTGCTTCACCCAAACAAGTTGGCGAAATCCTTTTCGACAAACTGAAGATTACCGAAAAAGCCAAGAAAACCAAAACAGGCCAATACGTAACTTCGGAAGAAGTGCTTGAAAGTCTTCGCCACAAACATGCCATCGTCGCAAAGATACTCGACCACAGAGGACTGAAAAAGCTGCTCAGCACCTACATCGATGCCCTACCCCAGCTTATTCATCCAGATACAGGAAAAATACATACCTCCTTCAACCAGACTGTCACTGCCACAGGCCGACTCAGTTCCAGCAACCCCAATCTGCAGAACATTCCGGTCCGCAGCGAAGACGGTAAAGAAATCCGCAAGGCTTTCATACCCGAAGAAGGTTGTGAATTCTTCTCGGCCGACTATTCACAGATTGAACTGCGCATTATGGCCCACTTGAGCGGTGACCCTCACATGATAGCTGCTTTCCAGGAAGGACAAGATATCCATGCGGCCACAGCTGCCAAGATTTATAAGGAAAAACTGGAAGAAGTAACCCGTGAGCAACGTAGCAAGGCTAAGACAGCCAACTTTGGTATTATATATGGCATCTCCGTATTCGGTTTGGCCGAACGCCTTGGAGTAGACCGCAAAGAAGCTAAAGAACTCATCGACGGATACTTTGAAAACTATCCGCATGTTAAAGCCTATATGGATCATAGTATTGAGTTGGCCCGTCAGAACGGTTACATCGAAACCATATTCAAGCGCAAACGCTTCTTGCCCGACATCAACTCAAGAAATGCCGTAGTGAGAGGATACGCCGAACGAAATGCCATCAACGCCCCTATACAAGGAAGCGCTGCCGATATTATCAAAGTAGCTATGATACGCATATACGAACGCTTTAAAAAAGAGCAGATACAGTCTAAGATGATATTACAAGTACATGACGAACTCAATTTCAGCGTAGTGCCATCCGAAAAAGAGAAAGTACAGCAAATTATCATTGAAGAAATGGAAAATGCTTATAAAATGAAAGTACCTTTGCAAGCAGACTGCGGTTGGGGTAAAAACTGGCTGGAAGCGCACTAATGTTAACATATCTTTAAAAAGTAACATATTGCTAATATTTTAAATTTTTCTCGCATAAATATTAGTGGTAATCAAAGGTTTTACTATATTTGCAACGGATTTAAAAACAAAACGTCAGTAAAACCTTTAAAGTAATACAGATATGAAAACAATGAAATTAGTAAAAAGTTTGTTTGTTGTAACCCTCTTGTTCATGACTCAGCTTACAGTTTCTGCAGTTACAAACAATAACAATTTAATTTATAATGCAGAAGAAGTAAACGGTGTAAAAGTTTCGGAAACAGTCTATAAAATGGAAGACAACATGCTTACTAACTATATGAAATATAATTACAAGTATGATGCCAACCAGCAGATGACAGAAAACCTGTCACAGAAATGGAACAGCAATAAAAATACATGGGAAAATCACATGTGCATTCGCTATACCTATAATAATAAGAGTGTTATCACCGAATACTATAAATGGAATAGCAAGAAAAAAGAATTTATTCTGGTACCAGAAATGACAGTTACAATGGACAAATAACTTAACAAAATATTCATCATTCATAAATTCTCTTATCGGAAGAGGCACCTCGTGAGGAGATGCCTCTTTTTTTATCTCCCCTCCCTACCCTCATATTACAAACAAATTTAAAATAAGCCCAAGTAAGTTACAAATCATAACTAAACCTTTTATTTAGCATACTATTCTGAAACGAAGTATCAGAGTAAAGAAGTAAATACTTGGCTATTGTTTAAGAAAGCAGTATCTTTGTCGCAAAATCAGATATTTAAATCAAAACATACATCTATTTATGGCTTTACAATGTGGAATTGTCGGCTTACCCAACGTAGGTAAATCGACTCTTTTTAACTGTTTATCAAATGCAAAGGCCCAGGCAGCCAACTTCCCGTTCTGTACCATCGAGCCTAACGTCGGTGTAATTACAGTACCCGATGACCGCCTCAACAAACTGGCTGAACTGGTAGATCCCGACCGTATTGTTCCTACTACCGTAGAAATCGTTGATATTGCCGGTCTGGTAAAAGGAGCCAGCAAAGGCGAAGGACTGGGTAACAAATTCCTTGCCAACATCCGTGAAACTGATGCGATTCTGCACGTCCTCCGTTGTTTTGACGATGAGAATGTAACACACGTAGACGGCAGTGTAAACCCTGTACGCGATAAGGAAATCATCGATACTGAGCTCCAGCTGAAAGACCTCGAAACCATAGAAAGCCGCATCCAGAAAGTCCAGAAACAAGCACAGACCGGAGGCGATAAAGTAGCCAAACAGACATACGATGTACTGGTACGCTATCAGGAAGCTCTCTTGCAAGGTAAATCAGCACGTACCGTACAGTTTGAGACTAAAGACGAGCAGAAAATTGCCCACGAACTGTTCCTGCTGACTTCAAAACCAGTGATGTACGTATGTAATGTTGACGAAGCCAGCGCCGTAAACGGTAACAAATACGTAGACATGGTACGCGAAGCCGTAAAAGAGGAAGGTGCAGAAATTCTGATTGTAGCAGCCAAGACTGAAGCTGATATTGCTGAATTGGAAACTTATGAAGACCGTCAGATGTTCCTGCAGGAAGTCGGACTGGAAGAGTCGGGTGTGAGCCGCCTCATCCGTTCAGCCTACAAACTGCTTAACCTCCAGACCTATTTCACAGCAGGTAAAATGGAAGTAAGAGCCTGGACATTCCACAAAGGCTGGAAAGCTCCCCAGTGTGCCGGAGTTATCCACACCGATTTTGAAAAAGGATTCATCCGTGCCGAAGTCATCAAGTACGACGACTTTATCAAGTACGGTTCCGAAGCAGCTGTCCGCGAAGCCGGTAAGCTCAATGTGGAAGGAAAAGAATATATCGTAGAAGACGGAGACATCATGCACTTCCGCTTCAACGTATAATAAATAAGAAGGAAACATGAAAAAATACCTTGTTATCGGAACCGGCGGTGTTGGAGGCAGCATCGCCGGTTTTCTGGCTTTAGCAGGAAAAGACGTTACCTGCATTGCCCGTGGAAAACACCTGGAAGCCATCCGCAAGTATGGACTTCACCTGAAGTCCGACCTGAAAGGCGAGCATTATCTGCCCGTAAAAGCCTGTACTGCCGAAGAATACAAAGATAAAGCCGATGTGGTTTTTGTCTGCGTTAAAGGCTACTCTATCGACTCCATCAAGGATGTACTCGAAAAATCAGCCCGTCCCGATACACTGGTCATCCCCATCCTCAATGTATACAGTACCGGTCCCCGCATTGGTCGCCTTGTCCCCTCCGTCAAAGTACTCGACGGTTGTATTTACATCGTAGGATTCGTATCCGGCGAAGGAGAAATCACCCAAATGGGACGCATCTTCCGCCTTATTTTCGGAGCACGTCCCGAACAGAACATCCCACAAGAGGCTCTTGACGAAATAGCCGATGTGCTGCAATCATGCGGTATCAAAGCCGAAGTGTCCGATGACATCAACCGCGACACCTTCATCAAGTGGGCCTTTATCTCTGCCATGGCCTGCACTGGAGCCTACCACGATGTCCCTATGGGCGAAGTACAGCACGAAGGCCCCGTACGCGATACCTTCATCGGCCTCTCGCGCGAAAGTGCTGAAATGGGGCACCGCCTGGGCGTAGCCTACCCCGAAGACCCAGTAGCCTATAATCTGAAAGTCATCGACAAGCTCGACCCTCACAGTACAGCCTCTATGCAGAAAGACCTGGCCAAAGGCCATCAGTCTGAAATACAAGGTATGCTTTTCGATGTCATCAAGCTGGGCGAAAAGTTAGGAACCGACCTCACAACCTACCGCAAGGTAGCTGCCAAGTTTACTGACCTCCAAGCATAAACGAAAAAAACGTTCTTATGAATCCATCCCGACTCATAAGAACGTTTTCTCTTATCTGCCCTTTACTATTTTCTTTATCTCATTCAGCTTATTCAAAGCCTCAACCGGAGTAAGGTTATTGATATCCAGATTCAGGATTTCGTCCCTTATCTGACACAACACCGGGTCGTCCAACTGGAAGAAGCTCAACTGCATACCATCCGCCGCTTTCTTTTCTGTACTTACCTTCGGTTTCGAAATTCCCTCCTGCCTGTTCTGGCTTTCCAACTGATGCAGAATCTCGTTTGCCCTTTTTACAATAGACTTTGGCATACCCGCCATCTTCGCTACATGGATACCGAAAGAATGCTCACTGCCACCCCGCTCCAGTTTACGCAGGAAAATAACCTTATTATCTACCTCCTTCACCGAAACATTATAGTTCTTGATACGGCAAAAACTATGCTCCATCTCATTCAGCTCGTGATAATGTGTAGCAAACAGTGTTCTGGCCTTTGCCTTTTTGTTTTCATGGATATACTCCACAATGGCCCACGCAATAGAGATACCGTCGTACGTAGATGTACCCCTACCCAACTCGTCAAAGAGCACCAGACTTCGCTGCGACAAGTTGTTCATGATATTGGCCGCCTCGTTCATTTCCACCATGAAAGTAGACTCACCCACCGAAATGTTGTCACTGGCCCCCACACGGGTAAAAATCTTGTCCACCATCCCGATGTGTGCCGATTCGGCAGGTACGAAACTACCAATCTGTGCCATCAGCGTAATCAAGGCCGTCTGACGGAGCAAAGCCGACTTACCGGCCATATTCGGACCTGTAATGACAATAATCTGCTGCTCATCCGTATCCAGCCGTACATTGTTGGCAATATACTGCTCGCCCAGCGGCAGCTGCTTCTCGATAACCGGATGCCTTCCCTGACAAATATCGATTACTTCATCCTCCGACACAACCGGACGAATATAGCGGTTTTCGCGAGCTGCCGTAGCAAACGACAACAGACAGTCCAGCCGCGCAATCTGGTTGGCATTTATCTGAATAGCCGGAATATATTCGGCCAATGACATCACCAAGTCATTATACAGCTGCGTTTCCAGCACCATAATCTTATCCTCAGCTCCCAGAATCTTCTCTTCGTACTCCTTCAGCTCCTGCGTAATATAACGCTCAGCATTCACCAGCGTCTGTTTCCGTATCCACTCGGCAGGCACCTTATCCTTGTGTGTATTACGCACCTCTATATAGTAGCCAAACACATTGTTATAAGCGATTTTCAGACTAGGAATACCGGTAAGCTCGCTCTCGCGCTGCTGTATTTGCAGCAAGTAATCCTTCCCGGAATACGAAATAGTGCGCAACTCATCCAGCTCTGCATTCACACCATCCGCTATCACCCCACCCTTGTTCACCATCAGTGGCGGGTCGTTCTTTACCTCACGGGCAATACGGTCGCGGATAGACTCGCACAGATTGAGATGCTCGCCAATGCGGCGCAAACTCTCATTGTCTGCATTCATACAAGCATTCTTGATGGGTGCAATAGCCTGCAGCGCCACCTTGAGTTGTACCACCTCACGCGGTGAAATACGCCCTACGGCAGCCTTCGAAACGATACGTTCCAAATCCCCTATCAGATGCAGTTTTTCGGCAATAAAATCCTTGAAATCCGGCTCTCTGAAGAAATACTCCACTACATCGAGGCGCTCGTTCACCGGCTTCACATCCTTCAGCGGGAAAAGCAGCCAGCGTTTCAGCAGACGCGCACCCATCGGACTGATGGTATGGTCAATTACATCCAGCAGACTTGTGCCCCCATCATTCATACTGCCCACAAGCTCCAGGCTGCGAACCGTAAACTTATCCATGCGTACATAGCGGTCTTCTTCAATACGCGACAAGGAAGTAATGTGCCCTATCTGGTAATGTTGAGTCATGTCCAAATACTGCAAAATAGCGCCCGATGCCACAATACCATTCTTGAGGTGCTCCACACCAAAGCCCTTCAAGTTCTTCGTCTCGAAATGCTTCAGCAACTTTTCGCGAGCCGATGCCTCCGTAAAAATCCAGTCATCCAGCTCGAACGTAAAAAACTTGCTGCCGAAATTTCCTTCGAACATGGGTTTCTTTCCGCGTTCGAACAACACCTCTTTCGGCGCAAAGTTATTCAGCAGTTTATCTATATAATCGAAAGGGCCTTCGGCCGTAAGAAATTCTCCGGTAGAAATATCCAGGAAAGCTACCCCACAGGCATTCTTACCAAAATGCACAGCCGCCAGGAAGTTATTCTCCTTATACGACAGCACATTGTCGCTGATAGCCACCCCCGGAGTAACCAACTCCGTGATGCCACGTTTCACCAGTTTCTTTGTCGTCTTTGGGTCTTCCAGCTGGTCGCAGATAGCCACTCGTCGTCCTGCCCTGATCAGTTTAGGCAGATAAGTATCGAGCGCATGAAAAGGGAATCCCGCCATTTCTACGGTTTTAGCCTGACCGTTCGCACGTTTTGTCAACGTAATTCCCAGAATCTCTGCCGCAGCCACTGCGTCTTCCGAGTAAGTTTCGTAAAAGTCTCCACAACGAAACAGCATGATTGCATCCGGATGCTTTGCCTTCAGGTCGAAATACTGTTTCATCATCGGGGTTAAAACTACATCATTTTCCTTTGCCACAATTAGTCCTTTCTTTAATTCTGTCTTTCTAAAGTTTACGGTGCAAAGATACTCGAAAAAAGCCGATTATTTCCATACCGGTTTCATGAAATCCCTTTAATGTATCCTAAATCATTACAGACGATTCTTTTCACTCTGACCGGCACCGGTTCCTTTATATTTGCTCTTGGTTGCATTGAATTTATACGAAAGCTGAATACCCACACGCTGCCAGTCACGATAGATACGATTTCCGTTATAAGAATCTATTCCGTAAACATTGAAATGATAATAACCGGTACGAAGAATATCATTGGCTGTCAGCGACAGGGTCAGCGCATCTTCTTTCAGGAAAGACTTGCTGACACGTGCATTGACTCTCCCCTCAACACGAATTACCGCAAACCCCATTCGGGCAGCTGTATTCATATTAGCCTGCAAGTTCAGAAACCAACCGTGCGGCAAGTTGAAATTGTTGTCCCATCCAAAATTGAATAAAGGCTGCTTTCTGTATGCATCAATTCCCAAATTACGACCGTCCGCAGCAGAAAGCATAGCCGATACACTGAATTGCGGCTGCCACATACCTATTTTGGGAGATGCAGCAAGATTGAAAGCAAAACCATTGTATGTAGCCAAGTTAGCAGCACCAAAAAGCAATACTCCCGGGTGCGTTTCTTCGTTGTAGGGCATGGTAATATTTGCAATCGAATTTTTCGGGCGGAAATACTGGATATTGGCAAACAACCATTTATAAGAAGCGTTGAGCGACAAAGTACTGGTTTGACTCGGTTCCAGCCTTGGATTTCCGGTCGTATACGAATATTGCGTCCGATAGCTGATAGCATTGGTCAGCATGCTATAAGGAGGGTTGCCCTTCATCATCCGATACGTAAGTGCAAGATTAAAATCACGGTGCGACCAGTTAACGGATGCCGTAGGAATGAGTTCGTCATAAACCGGACTCTGCTCGTCAATACGGATTCCTTGATCATAATAGTCGGTTTCCCTATGCTCGTATCTCAATCCGGCATTGGCTTTCCACTTTCCAGAGCTGATGGAATATCCAGCAAAAACCGCAAAAGTTTTCTGCCTAATGAAATTATCCGCATCCTCCGAAAAGCCACTTTGCGTAAAAAGAGCCTCCCGCTCCGTCAGTGTACCTTCCGACCCGAAAGATAATTGTCCTTTCCCCAACGAGACACCAGCCTGTAATTTTGCCGCATAAAGTTTGCTTCGCGCATCAGAATTACTGTGGATATCTTCTTCGCTTCCGTCTTCGGCATATTGACTGCTATTGGATAGATTATTCAGATAATCTGTATTGAAATCAATCGTCCACCGGCCTAATTCCCCCACATAATAAGCATTCACAGCATGGTTCAATCCGTTTTTGAACCGAGAAAACTGTTCAAAATCAGAATGCTCTACTTCTGTTCCATTGCAGAAAGTAGTTGTTTCACCCCAAGATTGCTGCCGCCCTTTTCCTAACGTACTTTCCGGCATATACCTCATGCCAAAAGAATGGTGTTCGTTCACCTCATAATTAAATCCGGTTTCGGCTGATAATCTTTTTGATTTGGACGTCTGAGTATCATTGGCAATTGTTTCCCATTGGTCTTTCCCGCTTGTTTGGATAACTGCATTCGTCTGTCCATACGAATTATTTTCACTGACATACCCTTTTACAAAAATATCCAGTCCTCCGGTACGGTAATTCAGAGCAACCTGCTGGCTAGCATTAGCCCAACGCCCCTGATCATATGCCAGATTAACACTGCCACTCCACCCCTGCCCTCTTTGCTTGAGAGTGCGAATACGGATAACGGCAGCCACATCGGCATCATATTCCGGACCGGGCGTAGTAATAACTTCAGCCGAAAGAATTTCTGCAGCACGAAGTCTGTCAAGTTCTCCCATATCACGCACCTTCCGGTTATTGATATAGATTTCCGGACTTCCGCTACCCAAAACAGACAAGTTCCCATCCTTACTTGTTACGAACGGAAGATGCGTCAGCATCTCATTAGCAGTTCCCATCCGGGCAAGTGATGTACCAGCCACATTGGCTTTCAATCCATTAGCCAGAGATTCTATCAGCGGACGATTAGCTGTAACGGTTACTTCCTTTAGCGTCTGAGTATCAGGAAGGAGTTGTACCAGATTGGTAGGTTCTACAGTTTGTAAAGCGGTAGCATAACCGATGTAAGAAACTTTAAGCAGATAAGGAGCTTCTGCCTCACCCGTCATCAGAAAAGTTCCATCCTCTTTAGTGACACACCCGTTTACAAATACAGAATCTGCAGTGAGCAACAGCACATTGCAATACGGCATAGGCTGTTGCTTTTCATCTACCACCATGCCACGAATAGCAACCGGAGTCTTCTGTACAGTTTTCGACAGAATAATAATATATTCTTCTCCTTTTCGTACATAAGTAAGCGGTTTGTCTTCCAGTATCTTTTCTACCGCCTGCGTAATCGAATTATCGTGAATGGAAGCCGTTACCCGATACGACTGTACATCGCTGTATGTAAAAAGAATGCGATAGCCAGACACCTGTTCCAGCTTTTTTAAAGCAGTCGGCAGCGTTTCACCTTTCAGTTCAATACTGATACGGTCTTTTGTCCGCGCCGGCAGTGCCAGCGTAAAACTCATAAAAACCAGCAAAAGATAAATAATTTTTGTTTTCATAATTTCTGTAGATTTATATTCTTTTGCCAGTAATACGGAGTCCTCTGAAAATCGGGTACCACAAAAAGCAATTTTTTTCAAAAAAAATTTAGACACCGACCACCACTTTTCCTTTTTCCATGCTTGCCTTTACCCGTTGCATACTGTTCAGCAACTCCAGAATATCCTGCAAAGAATCACTACGTTCGGCCTGAAAATGAAGACGTTCCTGCATAATTTCTTTGTGAGTAAAAACGATGTCTACATTATACCAGCGCCCCAATTCACGCATAATTTCTACAAGCTCCACATTGTCGAAATAAAACTGCCCGTCAGTCCATGCCCGATAGTCGGCACTATTCTCTACAGTTGTCTTATGCAGTTGGCTATCCGTATGCTCACCCGGCCTCAACTGCAATTCATTATGATGCCTGTCGCTCACCTGCACACTTCCTTCCAACAATATCACCTGCGTATCGTTTCCCGAATAAGCCTTGACATTAAAAGAAGTTCCCAGCACTTGAGTTTCCAAAGCATCCGTTTTCACCACGAAAGGATGTTCCGCATCTTTAGTCACTTCAAAATAACCTTCTCCTTTCAGGTATACCTCACGCCGTTTCATTCCATCAAAACTTTCGGGATATTGAAGAGAACTTTCCGCATTCAGCCAAACCCGACTACTGTCCGGAAGTACCAGCAGCTTGTTCATTCCTCGCGGAACATGCAGAGTATGCACACCATTCTTCGTTTCCATCGAAACAACCTGTGCCTCAAGGTTTGCCCTAAATACAGTATATTCTTCAGGAATTGACGGACGCAACAATAAAAACAAGATAACCGAAGCTGCAACCGACAAAGCAATGCCAATATAAAGCATACGACTTGGCTTTTTCGGTTGCTTAGACGTCTGACATAAACCTTGCCGATGCTTGAAAGACTGCCACTCGGCTTCTACATCGGGAGCCTTAGCGTAACGGCGTGCCAGCGCTTCACGGCTATCCAATAAATCGCGACAGATACGGACACACTCCTCATCACTCAATAAAGCATCCAGTTCCTCCTTCGTAAAGTTTTCGGGGTGCTCCATTGCGTCCAGCGTACGTATGATTTTATCTTTCCTTTCCATCATCTTAACTGTTCTATCTAATTTACGTTTAAGAACCTTTTCCGGGTACCTTCTTGCTGCCAAATTCCTCTCTCAACAGTCTTAAAGCTTTCATGATATGCTTCTTGATGCCATTGATACTGATACCGAATTCCTCTGCAACTTCCTGATATTTCTTATTATCAAAATAACACTCCTTCAGAATGGTTTTAGTCGGGTCCGTCAGTTGTTCGATAAACTTTTCAATGTGCTGTACTCGTTCTTCCATTTCGTCGGGAGTAATATCTGCATCCTCTTCGGTTACAATCCGATAAAAATCGGCATATTGCTCTTCAACCTGTCTGTGCCGCAAATAATCGATGCAGCGGTTCCTTGTCTGTGCATACAGATAGGCGGCAGCTGTTTCAGGCTTCAAATCCTCAAAATGCTGCCAGGCTTTCTCGAATACATCGTTGACAATATCCTTACACACCTCTTCATCCGTAACGAAACGGAAGGCATAGTAATACAAACGAGTATAATTCTCCTTGTATAACTGCTCAAAACAATCTGTTTTTGAAAAGGATTTTTGCATAGTGGCTCAGGCTTGTTGTCTTTTTGATTTGGACACAAAGGTAATATTTTATTTGACTAGACACTTTAAGTTAATCATTGCTGAGATAAACTTTTGCCATTTAAGTAGAAAAGGTACAGCTCAGCAATGATAAAAGTTCGGCTTTGCAGTGAAACAATAGAAAAACAAGGATTTCTGATTTTATTCTTGGAGAAGACAAGCGGCACGGATGCCGCCATGTCAGCGCACATAGAGCGCACCATCAAACCTAAAAATGCCGACGAGAGCAAGACTCATCTCAATAGGGAACTGATAAGGTTTCCTGACGGGGTGGAGAACAGGACACAAGCCATACAATACAGATTGGACACCGTCGGACTGACACGCAAAATCGGTAACAACCAAGTGAGGGCAATCCGTGTCCTGCTCTCGGGAACGCACGAGGATATGGAACGCATCACCAACGATGGCAGGCTTGATGAGTGGTGCACCGACAATCTCAGATACCTTGCCGATACATTCGGCGAGGAGAATATCGTGTCGGCAGTCCTGCACATGGACGAACAGACACCACACATACACGCTACCCTTGTCCCGATAGTCAAGGGAGAACGCAAGCGCAAAAAGAAGGAGGAACAGGTTAAGAAACGATACCACAAGAAACCGACCGGCACAGCCAGATTGTGTGCTGATGACGTCATGACACGAGCCAAACTCAAATCCTATCAGGATACCTACGCCCAAGCCATGAGCGGTTACGGGTTGCAACGTGGCATTGACGGTTCGGAGGCGAAGCATATCACAACACGTCAGTATTACCGTGATTTGATGCAGCAGACAGAGCAGTTACAGACAGATATAGGGCAACTTCAAGACCGCAGGGAAACGGTACAGGAAGAACTCAGACAGGCGAAAAGGGAGATACAGACAGAAAAGCTGAAAGGCGCAGCAACGACCGCTGCCGCCAATATCGCCGAAAGTGTCGGTTTTCTTTTCGGCAGCAACAAAGTCAGGACATTGGAGAGGGAGAACAAGAATCTGCATGAGCGTGTATTTGAACTTGAAGAAGAAGCCCGACAAAGGAAACAGCAACAGGTCAAACAGATGCAGGAGATTAAAAATGCTTACGAGCAACAAAACCGCAAACTGTCAGAATTTGTAGATTTCGTCAAACGCTACTTCCCATATGTGGAGAAGCTGATGCCGACAATAAAGTTCCTGCGTGACACTCTGAATTTTGGCGATGGACTTATTAGGAAACTGTGTGCATTTAAGGACGTTTCAATTAAAGGAGACCTCTATTCTCTTGAATTCAGGCAGCTATTTAAGGCTGACGGTGCGGTCTGCTCTCTCAAGCAAGATATGGAAGGAAATTTCGATTTCAAGATAGATGGAGTTTCACATGTAAGTTGGTTCAGACGCAAGAAAGATGAGTTTATGAAAGCGTTGGGATTACCGACAAGGAAACAAAACCGGGGTATTCAGTTGTAACTCAAATAAAGTCCGTGATATAGCATTCAACTATCACGGACTTTTTGTACTTTTGCATTTGGATTGAGGTGACTCTTTCCAAAATACAGAAGAAATAATATGCTTACAAAATATATACTTGAAAGTAAGGAGTTTTCAGCGGACACCATTGTGCTTCGGGAACTCAAATTTATTAAAACTTTTACTGTTGATGAATTTAAGGAATTTTTCGGAGTAGAAAAGATTGAGGTTAAGAAACATCCTAAAGGTTTTCTGTTTTTCTCTTTTCGAGATGTTATAGGTCTTGTGGCATCAAAAGGGATTCCTAAGAATCCACGAATCTCAATTGTTGTAGGTAAATTTGGTATTCCTCATTATTTACTTCATGAAGTTGATAATGTTCAAGATTTTTATACAATAGAGCTGAATAAGGAAGATCATTGTGATATAAATAAAAAATTAAATCATTGTGTTACGATAGATTCAAAAAAACAAATTAGTCATGGTATAAAGATATTAGTAAACCGGTTACATTATGATATTAAGAATGATGATAGGTTTTTATTGCCATTTGTCCAAAATGCAAAAATAGGTTTTGTAAATAAAGAAGCTGAGATTATTATTCCTGCTTCATATCAATTTGTCCTTGATGATTTTTATCACGAAAAATCTTTAGTTCGTGTAGGCGAGACTTATGGCGTTGCCTTTGAACGTAAAACTTCTACGCCTGCTGTATATCTGCGTGAAAGATACGGCTTGCTTAAAACTAATGGAGAATTACTTTTGCCAATAGAATATGAGGGTATAGCTATGCCTATTTTTTCAAATTGCATAGTACTTCGTTCTTATGGTAAAGGGTATGCTGTAATTGATTTTAATGGGAATATTATAGTGCCATTTGGTAAGTATAATTATATTGATGGGTTTGATACAGGAGTTGCACGTGTAAAACTAGGAAAGAACACTAACGGTCTTCGAGAATCAGATGCGAAATGGGGTATAATTGACGAGAATGGAAATGAGGTTCTCGAACCTATCTATAAAAATATTTGGAATTTCTATAATAAAGCTCTACAGTATACTCGCGTTGAGTCTGATGAAAAGATTTTTGAGTTTCATTTTTCAAATCGTCAATTAATGCCTAATGGATACCAACGAGAAAAAGATGCTGAAATACAAAGGGGAATGGATAATTATAGAGCCTTACAGGAATATAGAGAATCTACTTATGAAGAGTATAATGGTTCCTATGCCCAAGATGTAATGGGATATAGTGATCAAGATATAGATGACGCATTTGATGGGGATCCAGATGCCTATTGGAATATTGATTAAAATTATAAATATGATAGAACAGTATTATATTTTCGACATTAAAGAAGGATATGATGATGTACATGGCGACATTATTATTGTTAGAGCTGGAATAATCCATGACAATATGGTTTCAGAATTACCTTCTTCATGGGACATCTTTTTTCTCAAAGATACACCACAAATTACTAATGGAATAGTATCACTAGCCCGTTCTAATGGAGGTCGTTGGACTGTGAATTTTGCAGAATTTAGAGCAAGTCGTGTTGAGTTTGAAGGTAAGCCTCAAACTGTTTATTATCATAAATCTTTACCTAAGAAACGCAGCTTTTGGAGTAGGTTATTAGGTAAATAATGTATCGCTAAATATCGCATATTAACATACAGATTACCTTAAGTAGTTGTTCGCATTGTAATTCATATTTTATTTGTATCTTTGCAGCAAGACGAGAGGTCTTGTTAAGCGACATACCGCAAAGCGCAGAAATAGGCATGGTTGCCAATTCGTTACCTCTATTTTAACCTTTCCCCCTAAACCTCCTATAAATAAAGAGGTTATAAAAGTCTTCCAGAATTACAAAATAAATTCAACACCGTACCCAACCAATTTTCCAACCGAAAAGGATATGCCACCACTTCATATACTGAACAAGAAACTTTCTTTCAGGACTTTTCTACTTGGAAAGAGAATACTCCATCATTGGATTTATACTATCAGCATAATCTGAAAAACAGACAACTGCTGATATTCAATGTAGTTGGCACTTGGATTGACTCAAAAAGCACACATAACTACCAAGAAAATCTATCGGATGTACCAATATCGAACATTCATTCGGTCATCGACGGAACAAAACGCTCCATAATTGCCGAAGCCGTCTATGAGAAAAGTTTTGATAAAAAAGGAAAACTGAATGCCGGAATACGCCATAACCAGAGCCGAACAGAAAACCTTTATTCGGGAGATATAACTTCAAATGTCAATCTGGATTATAAAGAATCTTATCTGTTTGCAGATTATACGTATGCTCGAAAAGGATTCAGCCTGAATACGGGTATTAGCGGAAAATATACCTATTATAAACAAGGCTCCAACGACTATAAACGTTTTAATCCACAACCCCGTCTACTGACACAGTATAAGTTTAAGAACAACATGATTTTACGCTACCGTTTCAATATGGAAGTATCTTCTCCTTCGTTATCAGACCTGAATAACATAGAACAGGAAATGGACGAATGGCAGATAAAACGTGGAAATCCGTATTTAAAAAACAGTACTGGCTATAGTCAAAGCCTGATGTATTCTTATAACAACCCATATTTTGGAATAGAACTAATAGGAGCTTATACATATGCTGACAATCCTATTTATGAAACAATTTTCTTGGAAAACAACCGGATTGTCAATACCATAGAAAATCAAAAAAACTGGCAACGCATTCAGATACAATCTACGTTCAACATTCATCCATTTGGGGAATACATTTCATTGCAAATCCGTCCCCGTTTCTCCCGCTACATTATGCACGGAAATCATTATACACACACCTACAACAACTGGGCTGTATATGCCACACTAGTGGCCAGTTACAATCACTGGTTCCTGAATGCACAAATGGAAACACGCCATAACATGCTGATGGGAGAAACGATTACCTACGGTCAGAATTTCCATATGGTAGGTGTAGGCTATAATGCCGACAAATGGAATGTTTCAGCCGGATTCTACTTACCGTTTTCCAAAGAATATTCACAAGCCACTCGTAATTTGTCACAAGCAGCAGCAAGTTACTCCAATGTACATTCTACCGATTTTCAAGCATTAGTTTACGTAGCAGCCTCCATCAATCTGGATTTCGGAAAACAGAAAAAAGTACAAAAACAACGAATCAAAAATCAAGATTCAGGTTCTGGTGTACTTCAATCTGGTAAAATCAGTATGTAGATACACCTTAAAAACAAAAGAAGCGAGGATAAGTCTCGCTTCTTTTACTCACTTAAAAAAGTTTATACTTTATACCGTTTTTCAGAACACTCATTGCATAAGAAAAGAAGTGTAACTGAATTTGTTTCACTTTGAGACGTATGATAAGAACTTTATTATGATTCAAACATCTGCTCATCGACAAATGCATTTTTGGAAATAATGCGCATAAAAAAAGCCCCGAGAGAATCTCTCAGGGCTTAAGTTGGACTACCAGGATTCGAACCTGGAAAAACAGAACCAAAACCTGTTGTGTTACCATTACACCATAGTCCAAACTTCAGATGCTTTCCTCAGAAAGCGATGCAAAGATAGTGTTTTTATTTAATATCCTCCAAATAAAAGAGTCATTTTTTTATCTTTCTTCCAGAAATCATTATTTTTGTTCGCATAACCCAATCTAAAATCTGTTTTATAATGAAAAAATTACTAGCATGTATCAGCCTGGGACTCACTGCTGCCGCTGCAGGAGCTGAAACTCCCTTATGGCTTCGGGACGCACAAATTTCTCCCGACGGAAAAGATATAGTGTTCTGCTATAAAGGAGACATCTACAAAGTAGCTGCAGAAGGTGGAAAAGCTGTAGCACTCACCAGTCAGGAATCGTACGAATGCAGTCCGGTATGGAGCCCGGATGGCAAACAGATAGCTTTTGCAAGCGACCGTAACGGTGGATTCGATGTGTATACCGTAGCTGCCGATGGCGGTCAGGCGAAAAGACTGACTTACAACTCGGCATCCGAAATTCCTTCTGCCTTCACTCCCGATGGCAAATATGTACTGTTTTCTGCTGTAATTCAGGACCCTGCACAGAGTGCTCTGTTCCCTACAGGTGCCATGGGTGAGCTTTATAAAGTACCGGCCGACGGAGGACGTACCGAACAAGTACTGGGTACACCGGCCGAAATGGTATGCTTCAGCAAAAACGGAAATTATTTTCTATACCAGGATAAGAAGGGTTTTGAGGATGAATGGAGAAAGCATCACACTTCATCCATCACCCGCGATGTATGGAAATATGATGTTCAAACCAAGCAACACACCAATCTTACCAAACGGGCCGGAGAAGACAGAAATCCGGTATTGGCTCCGGACGGAAAAACTGTTTATTTCCTGAGTGAGCGGAACAAAGGCTCGTTCAACGTGTATTCTTTCCCTATCGACCAGCCGGAACAAGTAAAAGAACTGACAAAATTCAAAACTCATCCGGTACGTTTCTTGTCGGTAGGCAGCAACGGCATGCTTTGCTATACATATAATGGTGAAATCTACACTCAGACGACAAATGGCAGTCCGAAAAAGGTAGCCATCGATTTGGTTTCCGACAATGAAGACAAGGTGCAGTTCCTCAAATTTACCAGCGGTGCCGAGTCGGGAGCTGTTTCACCGGACGGCAAGCAGATTGCCTTTACGGTACGCGGAGAGCTCTTTGTTACTTCTGTTGAATATGGAACAACCAAACAGATAACCCATACTGCTGCAGCAGAAAGTGATCCTACCTGGAGTGAAGACAGCCGTACATTGGTCTACACCAGTGAACGCGACGGCCGTTACGACTTGTATAAGGCTTCAATTGTACGCGAAGAGGAAAAGGGATTCCCCAATGCTACTGTTATCAAGGAAGAGCGTCTGTTGCCGGAAAGCAAACTGGACCGTACCTGTGCCCGTTTCTCGCCAGACGGTAAGGAAATTGCCTTTGTAGAAGGCCGTAACCGACTGATGGTGTATAATCTCGATTCGAAGAAAACACGTCAGGTAACGGATGAAAGTACTTGCTATCGTACGGAAGGAACAATCACTTATACATGGTCACCAGACAGCAAATGGTTCGCGCTGGAGTTTATCGGTAACCGTCACGACCCGTACTCGGATATAGGCCTGGTAAGTGCACAGGGCGGAAAGATTACCAACCTGACCAACAGTGGTTATTTCAGCAGTTCGCCGCACTGGGTAATGGATGGAAATGCCATCTTGTTCCAGACAGACCGCTACGGTATGCGGGCACATGCATCGTGGGGATCGCTGAGTGATGCCATGCTGGTATTCCTCAACCGGGATGCTTACGACAAGTTCCGCCTGAGCAAAGAGGATTACGAGTTGCAGAAGGAGCTGGAAAAAGAACAGAAAGCTGCAAAGGAAAAAGCTGACGAAAAGAAAGAAAAGAAAGCAGATAAAAAGAAGGATAAAAAAGAAGATAACGAAGAGGATAAGAAACCGATTCTGGTGGAACTGGAAGGTATTACCGACCGTATTGTCCGACTCACCCCGAACTCTTCGGACATGGCAGATGCTATGATTGACAGCAAAGGGGAAACACTGTATTATCTGACCGCCTTCGAAGGCGACTACGACTTGTGGAAACTGGATTTGCGTAAAAAAGATCCGCAGCTGGTTTCAAAAGATGCCGGATTCAGCCAAATGGAGACCGATAAGGAAGGCAAGATTTTCTTGTTGGGACGGAAATTCCAGACTCTGAAAGATGGTGCTCTAAAACCGGTAAGCTTTAACGCGACTGTAAAAATCAGCGGTGCCGAAGAGCGCAACTATATGTTCAACCATGTATACCGCGAAGAGAAGGAGCGCTTCTACGAAAAAGGAATGCACGGAGTGGATTGGGATGCTATGTCGGCCGATTATCGCCGCTTCTTGCCGCATATTGCCAACAATTATGATTTTGCCGAATTGCTGAGCGAATGGCTGGGCGAACTGAATGTTTCGCATACGGGTGGACGCTACTATGGTCCTTCGGCTGTAGAATCAACTGCCAGCCTGGGAGTATTGTTCGACTGGAACTATACCGGTAAGGGACTGAAAGTAGCCGAAGTAATCGAGAAAGGTCCTTTCGATCATGCCAACTCGAATGTAAAACCGGGTGTTATTCTTGAGAAAATTGACGGCGTGGAAATTGACCCTGAAAACGATTACACCGTATTACTGAACGGAAAGGCGAAAAAGAAAACACTGGCTTCGCTGTACGACCCGGCCACTGGCAAACGCTGGGATGAGGTGATTCTCCCGATTAGCAGTGGGGCATTGAACGACCTACTGTATCAGAGATGGGTGAAACAGCGTGCTGCTGATGTGGAAAAATGGTCGAACGGACGTCTGGGTTACGTACATATCCAGTCGATGGACGATGAAAGTTTCCGCAATATTTACTCGGATATTCTGGGCAAGTACAATCAGTGTGAAGGTATTGTGATTGACACACGTTTCAACGGTGGTGGCCGTCTGCACGAAGATGTAGAGGTGCTCTTCAGTGGTGAAAAATACCTGACTCAGGTAATACGCGGACGTGCTGCCTGCGATATGCCTAGCCGTCGCTGGAACAAGCCTTCTATCATGGTGCAGTGTGAGGCCAACTACTCGAATGCACACGGTACACCATGGGTTTACAAGCATAAGAAGATGGGTAAGCTGGTAGGAGCTCCTGTACCGGGCACAATGACCAGTGTAAACTGGGAACGCCTGCAGGATAAGAGCCTTATCTACGGTATTCCGGTTATCGGTTATCAGTTGCCGGACGGTAGTTATCTGGAAAATACAGAGCTTGAACCGGATATCGCTGTGCTGAATGCACCCGAAACTGTTGTTCAGGGTGAAGATACTCAGTTACGTACTGCGGTAGAAGAGTTGCTGAAGGAACTGAAATAATAAAACGGAAGGATATGAAAAAAGAAAATATAGTATTGTTTTCTGCAGGGTTGCTCTCATTGGGAGCAACTTCTGCGGAGGCAAAAAAAGCAAAGGAACAGCAGCCGAACATCATCTTCATCTTGTGTGATGACATGGGATACGGCGATTTAGGATGCTACGGCCAGAAGTATATACAGACTCCGAACCTGGACCGTATGGCAGCCGAAGGCATGCAGTTTATGCAGGCATATGCAGGCAGTCCGGTAAGTGCTCCGTCGCGTGCATCGCTCATGACCGGCCAGCATACAGGACACGGACATGTAAGAGGTAACCGGGAGTATTGGAAAGATGTTCCTACTATGAAGTATGGCAACAATACGGAGTATACAGTGGTAGGACAAGAGCCCTACGACCCGGAACATATTATCCTGCCGGAAATCATGAAACGGAACGGATATACCACCGGTATGTTCGGTAAGTGGGCAGGAGGATACGAAGGCTCGGTTTCTACTCCTGATAAACGGGGTATAGACGAGTATTATGGCTTTATCTGCCAGTTTCAGGCACATCTGTACTATCCTAACTTCCTGAACCGTTACAGCCGTTCGAAAGGGGATACCGCTACGATACGTGTGATTATGGATGAAAATATCAAGTATCCGATGTATGGTGACGACTATAAGAAACGTCCGCAGTACTCGGCAGACTTGATTCACCAGGAAGCTTTAAAATGGCTGGACAGCCAGGATGGCAAGCAACCTTTCTATGGTTTCTTTACATATACGCTGCCGCATGCGGAACTGGCTCAACCTAATGACTCTATCCTGAAGCATTACAAAAAGCAGTTCTTTGAGGATAAGACTTGGGGAGGAAGTGAGGGTTCGCGTTACAATCCGGCGGTGCATACACATGCCGAATTTGCAACCATGATTACCCGTCTGGACTGTTACATAGGCGAGATTCTGGCCAAGCTGAAAGAAAAAGGACTGGACGAAAATACACTGGTAATTTTCAGTAGTGACAACGGCCCTCATGAAGAAGGAGGTGCAGACCCAGAATTTTTCGGACGTGACGGTAAACTTAGGGGCCTGAAACGCCAGTGTCTGGAAGGTGGTATCCGTGTGCCTTTCATTGCCAGATGGCCGGGAAAAATTCCTGCCGGTGTAAAAAATGACCACCAGCTGGCTTTCTACGATGTGATGCCTACGTTCTGCGAATTGGTTGGTGATAAGAATTTCCCTAAAAAATACCTGAACAAAGAACTGGAAGGGGATTGCTTCGACGGTATATCGTTTGCTCCTACTCTGCTGGGAGATGACAGTAAGCAGATACAGCATGTTTTTCTGTATTGGGAATTTCACGAAACAGACCAGATTGGAGTACGTATGGGCGACTGGAAATTGGTTGTACGCAGCGGAAAGCCTTCACTGTACAACTTGGCCGAAGATGTACACGAGGACCATGACGTGGCCGCACAGCATCCGGACATCGTAGCTAAAATGAAAGAATGTATCCATAAGGAACACCGTCCGAACGATTTGTTCCCGGTGACATTGCCAGATTTTAATTGATTTGGAAAGAAGGAAATATAAAAAAATGACGGCTCATACGGGCCGTCATTTTTTTTATAGGGTTTGGTATCTTTACTTATTTCACGATAAGCAGGTAGTAGTTTTTCTTACCACGCTGTACCAGCAGGTATTTCTCATCCAGCAAGTCAGCTACAGTAATTTCCTGGTCGAATGCAGCCAGTTTCTCTTTGTTCAGTGATACACCACCACCCTGAACCAGCTTACGCATTTCACCTTTTGAAGCGAATACAGCTGCCTTTTCAGTGAAAAGGTCTACAGCCTTGATACCAGCTTCGATATCGGCTCTGGAAACTTCAAACTGCGGAACACCTTCGAATACAGAAAGCAGTGTGTCTTCGTCCAGCTTTCTCAATGCTTCTGAAGTTGCATTACCAAACAGAATACCTGATGCTTCTACTGCTACATTATAATCAGCTTCAGAGTGTACCATGATAGTAACTTCCTTAGCCAGACGTTTCTGCAATACGCGCAGGTGTGGAGCGGCTGCATGTTCTTCAATAAGCGCATCGATTTCTTCCTTCGGAAGTGAAGTAAATATCTTGATATAGCGCTGTGCATCTTCATCGCTTACATTCAACCAGAACTGATAGAATTTATAAGGAGAAGTATAGCGAGGATCCAGCCAGATATTTCCTGATTCTGTCTTACCGAACTTACCACCGTCGGCTTTGGTAATCAAAGGACAAGTCAGTGCAAATACTTCACCGCCATTGGTACGGCGAATCAGCTCGGCTCCTGTAGTAATGTTACCCCACTGATCGGAACCACCCAACTGAAGCTTGCAACCCTTTGTTTCATACAGATGCAGAAAATCGTATCCTTGCAACAGCTGATAAGTAAATTCGGTGAATGAAAGACCATCACGGGCTTCACCGTTCAGACGTTTCTGAACTGATTCCTTGGCCATCATGTAGTTCACGGTAATGTGCTTACCGATGGTACGGGCAAAGTCAAGGAATGAGAAGTCTTTCATCCAGTCGTAGTTGTTTACCAGTTCTGCTTTGTTTGGGGCATCCGACTCGAAGTCGAGGAATTTGCCCAACTGCTTCTTGATACACTCCTGATTATGGCGCAGGGTTTCCTCGTCGAGCAGGTTACGCTCCTGAGATTTACCTGATGGGTCACCAATCATACCGGTAGCACCGCCTACCAAAGCCAATGGCTTGTGGCCGCAACGCTGGAAATGACGTAACATCATGACTCCACACAAGTGACCGATGTGCAATGAATCGGCTGTAGGGTCAATACCCAAATAAGCTGTTACCATTTCTTTTTCCAGCAGTTCTTCAGTACCCGGCATCATGGTATGTACCATTCCACGCCATCTTAATTCTTCTACAAAATTCATCGAATGAAATTCTTAGTTAAACGTTTTATTGTTTCTATTTGTTGTTATTACATGGACAAAAGTACGACTCTTTATCTGAATAAACAACTCTTAGCGCTTAAAAAAGAGGGAGTTGATGTTTTGACTGATAATTTCATCTAACTGATTTACCGGAATCTGATAATCGGCTGCTATTTGTTCATATAGTGTAGCTATCGGAGTATCGCTCGTGTCGGTTTCCAGAAACAGACGATCCAACGGAACAGCCTCTAAGGCTGCTGCCTGATAGTGAATGCCAAAAGATAGGTAAAATCCATGCCGGATAAGGTCCTTTGCCAACTCTTTTTTTCCCCGGAATCCATGAATAATCCAAGGATTATCGGCCTTGAGCTGGTGTTTTAGTGCTATCAGTTCGGAAGAAGAACGCACGTTATGGATAATCAGAGGTAGGTTCTGCTCTTGACTGATGCGGGCAAGCGTTTTAAATACAAACAGCTGTACCTGAAACTGAGGTCCTTTTAGCTTATCAAAACCTGTTTCACCAATAGCTACTAAGCGGGAATCAGATAAATGGCTGTACAACCATTCTAACTGACTATCCAGCTTTTCCTGCATCAAATCCCATGGATGCAGGGAAAGAGAAAAATGGAAAGGTAAATCACAAGGTAATTCTTCAGGATAACTGTAATTGTAAAAAGCATTCCCTGCGCAGGCATGCTCCAAAGAGTGTGTATGTAAATTGTAATATACCATAGGCTAAGGAACAGGATCGTAACCGCTTCCTCCCCACGGATGGCAGCGCAACAGCCTCCGAATTGTCAGATACAATCCTTTAAAAGGTCCATGCTTCTTGAGGGCCTCGATGGCGTATTGAGAACATGTAGGCACAAAACGACAGGAGGGCGGTGTAAAGGGAGAAATGCAGTTGCGGTAAAAATAAATGGGCAAAAGCAACAGAATGGTAAGCAGTTTTTTCATTTTTCCAAATGTTCGGCCACCAGTTGCAGCAGTTTTTTTACTTTCAACTCTACTTCATCAGAGGAATACAGCTTATTATCGAGCCATATAAACGAAAGTATCAGTTGCTTGTTCTGTGCTTCAAGCATATCAAGCAGTATACCTTTATTTTTCCGGTAAGCTTCTCTTATCTGGCGTTTCACACGATTACGCTTTACAGCATGTTTAAAACGTTTTTTGGGAACGCTAATCAGAATGGATGCACGGGCAGGAGCCGTTTCATCTACCTGCTGGTAAACAACACGGATGGGAAAAGAAACAAACGACTTGCTTCCTCCGGAAAAAAGTTTTTCTATCAGGAGATGGCTGCACAAGCGTTCATTTTTCGACAATGTATTTTTCCATTCTGTCATAAGCTGTCTATTTAAAAAAAGAAAACCGGAGATTTCGTATTGCAAAGTTACAAACTTTATCAATACAAAACCTCCGGCATATTTGAAAACTATGAATTAGTCTTGTTATTTATTGTTTTCACGAATAAATTGTTCCAAAGCTGCCGGCATAGAAGGAGCAGCTGGTGATGGTGCTTCCAAATCCAGACGCAAACCTGCATCTTTTACAGCTTTAGCAGTTGAAGGACCAAATGAAGCGATAGCAATATCTCCTTGCTCGAACTTCGGGAAGTTCTTCAGCAATGACTGGATACCTGCCGGACTGAAGAAGATCAACATATCATAATTAAATGCTTCGTCTGGACCAAAATCGTTGCTGACTGTACGATACATAATAGCTTCGGTATGCTGAATCCTCGCCTTATCCAAAGCATCTCTTACTTCATCGTTATGCACATCAGACATCGGAATAAAATATTTCTCAGTATTGTGCTTGATGATAGTAGGCATCAAGTCGGCAAACTTACCGGTAGCACCGAAAAATACTTTGCGTTTACGATATTGTACGTACTTCTGAATATAAAGTGCAATAGCTTCAGAGGTACAAAAATATTTCATCGTTTCAGGAATCGTTACACGCAATTCAGCACACAAAGTAAAGAAGTGGTCGATTGCATGACGTGATGTGAACACAATAGCTGTATGGTCTAAGATGGAAACTTTCTGCTGACGGAACTCCTTTGCCGAAAGGCTTTCCACTTTTATAAACGGACGGAAAACTATTTCCACGCCGTACTTCTCAGCTATATCAAAATAGGGCGACTTCTCTGAAGTCGGTCTGGGCTGAGATACAAGAACTTTCTTTATTTTCAATGTACTAAAAATTTAAAATCAAAACATCATTCATATAACTCAATCCCTTCCACACTAATAAGTCAGGGACTATTTCGAGGGCACAAAAGTACACAATTAAATGCAATAAACCATATAAATGGCTGAAAAAGTTCTTAATACACTTATATAGGAGTAAACTTTTCATTATCAGGAATACACATCCTACAAAAATGATAGCCCAATGTGGCATTAAATCAAAATAAACAATCAGTAGAACGATAGGAAAAAGGAGTAATCCGGTCCAAATAATTACGTCAGAATAGGCTTCTAACCATAAGGTCGATTTTTGTCTGTAAAAAAATATCCAGTTAATAAATTGATACAGCAAACGCTTGACCATTAAAAACAGGATAACCGACAAAATATAGACAGATAACAATATGGAATGTGGAACTGTCTGGAAAAGCTGTGGTGAACAGTCGGAATAATAATCGTACACACAAAAGCCGGAAAGAATACAGCTAACCAGCAATAATGCCGCAGTATAGCGCATATCCGACCCAGAACGGTCATCAAACAGACTGGAACGCTCTTTCGTATGAAAAAAGTTCTTGAAACGCTGAAGCAAGTGTCGCTTTCCGTTGCCAAGCACATAAGCCAACAGAAAAAAGCAACAATACATAATGACAGTAATGGGCGCATCCATACTCAACAGGTAGGGCAAGGCATCGCCTTCTTTCCCTCTGCTGTCTGTCTGCTGAATCTGGGCAATAAGCAAGGAATCTTTTTTTACTTGGCTTTCCTGCTGTAAACGCACCATATCCATCCATCCTATGCGGCATACTTCGTTCATATCGCTGCAAATTTACGAATTTCAGGATTCCAGCAAGGAGTTTCGTATAAAAAAGCAATGGCCTCGGAAGGTGTTTCGGCTACGCGCCAAATACCCCCATGTTCCTTTCGCATAAAATTCTGGTCAATGGCCTGCTCAAGCATTGAAATCAAAGGATCAAAAAAATGATTGATATTAAGTATAACGATAGGATTCAAATAAAGCCCCAACTGTTTCCAAGTGATGATTTCCAACAGTTCTTCCAAAGTACCACATCCACCGGGTAAAGCAATAATTCCATCCGAAAGGTCAGCCATCAGCTGCTTACGCTCGTGCATGGTATCTGTTTCAATCAGGTGTGTAAGTCCTTTATGATGCCAGCCTTGCTCCACCATAAAACGGGGTATAACACCGGTAACGGTACCGCCTTCCGATAATACAGCATCGGATACAGCAGCCATCAGCCCGATACAGCCGGCTCCATTTACTAAATTTATCTTATGAGCAGCCAATAAACTTCCTAACTGGCGGGCTGCTTCAAAATAAGTAGCATCTATTTTTGTGCTGGAAGCACTGTATACACAAACATTCTTTATTGTATTCATGAGCAGAAAAAAAGACAGATGTCACCCTCTGCCAGCAAGCAAAGGATGACATCCGACGATAATTTAGATATTACAAGCCAAAAGCTTCTTTTACTTTATCCACATAATCCAGCTTTTCCCATGTAAAGAGCTCAACCTGAACTTCTTTATCTCCCTCGTAAGCTGATTCGAATTTTTTAGTCACAATCTTCGGTTCACGTCCCATGTGGCCGTATGCAGCTGTTTCGCTATAGATAGGATTACGCAATTTCAGGCGCTCTTCAATAGCTCTCGGGCGCATATCAAACAATTCGTCAACCTTGCGTGCAATTTCACCGTCAGTCATAGCAACATTACTGCGACCGTATGTATTAACATAAATATTGATAGGACGAGCAACACCGATTGCATATGAAACCTGAACCAGAATTTCATCGGCAACACCAGCTGCAACCAAGTTTTTTGCAATATGACGAGCTGCATAAGCTGCACTACGGTCTACTTTACTAGGGTCTTTTCCTGAGAAAGCACCACCACCATGTGCACCGGCTCCTCCGTAAGTATCTACAATAATCTTACGTCCGGTAAGACCTGTATCGCCATGAGGACCACCGATTACAAACTTTCCGGTCGGATTAACATGATACTTAATCTGGTCATTGAAAAGAGCCAATACCTGCGGGTTATGAATTTCAGCAATTACACGCGGCATCAAGATTTCAATCACATCCTTACGGATTTGAGCCAACATCTGTTCGTCTGCTTTCAACTGAGCTTCCGGAGTGTTGTCTTCAGGCAGAATAAACTCGTCATGCTGTGTAGAAACCACAATGGTATCGATACGTACAGGACGACGGTTGTCATCATACTCTATAGTAACCTGGCTCTTTGAGTCAGGACGCAAATAGGTCATAACCTTTCCTTCACGACGGATGTCTGCAAGTACCATCAGCAGTTTGTGAGAAAGGTCAAGTGACAACGGCATGTAGTTTTCTGTCTCATTGGTAGCATAACCAAACATCATACCCTGGTCGCCTGCACCCTGATTCATCGGGTCTTCGCGTTCAACACCACGGTTGATGTCAGGACTCTGTTCGTGAATAGCAGAAAAAACTCCACAAGAGTTACCTTCAAACATATATTCGCTCTTGGTATAACCAATTTTATTGATAACCTCACGCGCTACACGTTGCAAATCAATATAAGCTTTTGTTTTCACTTCTCCTGCCAGTACCACCTGTCCGGTAGTTACCAGTGTTTCGCAAGCTACTTTTGAACTGGGGTCATAAGCCAGCAGTTTGTCAAGCACAGCGTCCGAAATTTGATCGGCCACTTTGTCGGGGTGTCCTTCAGACACCGATTCGGATGTGAATAAGTATCCCATTGTTGTGGTAAATTAAAATTGTTAATGGTTTGTTTTTATCCGTGTACGGACAGAGTAGAGAAGTAATCTTCGGGGAAATAACAATGTGTTTTAGCATTTTTTTCCGTGGTTGCAAGCTACTCAAATCTTTCCACTTTTATTTTCGGCTGCAAAGATAGGAATAAAATTGGAATAATTACAATATAATTTTTGCTTTAACATTGCTTGACGATAGTCTTCAAAGCTGAAGAGCCAGCTCTTGCATCGTCTTGTTCAATAACGGATGAACTACATGCGGAGCTATCTCAGCCAATGGCTGCATAACAAAGGCACGCTTTTCCATTAGAGGATGTGGTATAACAAGTTGTGAGGTATTCAGCACAACGTCGCCATAAAGAAGAATATCAATATCTATCAGACGGTCTGTGTAACATCCACCTGATGATTTCTTCATCCGGCCAAGTTCTTTTTCTATCTCTTGTGTAACCTGCAATATCTGTAAAGCTTCCATAGAAGTTTGTACACAAAGAGCCGCATTCAAGAAACTATTTTGAGATTCAAATCCCCAGGGAGCGGTTTCATAAAAAGAGGATAGAGAAGTAACCTCCCCTATCCTTTCGTTTATCTTTTCTACAGTAGCCTTCAAGTTAGCTTGCTTGTCACCCAAATTAGTTCCAAGTCCTAAATAAACCGCTGTCATCATTTATCAATAATCAGCATGGCATCGCCATAAGTACCGAATCTGTAATCTTCCTTAAGAGCTGTATTATAAGCTTCCATAACCAATTCATAACCTCCGTATGAGCATACCAGCATCAGCATAGTAGAGAGTGGAAGATGGAAGTTACTAATCATGCTGTCGGCTACAGAGAAATCATAAGGAGGGAAAATAAACTTATTGGTCCATCCTTCAAATTCTTTCAAGTGTCCGTCTGTTCCCACAGCAGTTTCAATAGCACGCATTACAGTAGTGCCTACAGCACAAACCTTGTTTCCACGGTCTTTGGCTTCGTTCACGATACGGCAAGCATCCGCATTGACGAACATCTGCTCCGAATCCATCTTATGCTTAGTAAGGTCCTCTACATCTATTTCACGGAAATTACCCAGTCCGGCATGCATCGTGATAAATGCAAAATCGATACCTTTAATCTCCATACGCTTCATCAGCTCACGGCTAAAGTGCAAACCTGCGGCAGGTACTGTTACAGCTCCTTCATTTTTTGCAAAGATAGTCTGGAAACGTTCTGCATCTTCGGGTTCCACCTTACGGTTGATAAAGAACGGCAGCGGTGCTTCACCCAAAGCATAAAGTGCCTTTTTAAACTCATCGTGAGGACCGTCGTACAAGAAACGAAGCGTACGGCCACGCGATGTAGTATTGTCGATAACTTCGGCTACCATCGAATCGTCATCACCAAAATACAATTTGTTTCCGATACGGATTTTACGGGCAGGGTCTACCAACACATCCCACAAACGCAGCTCCTCGTTAAGTTCTCTCAGTAAGAATACTTCGATACGGGCACCGGTTTTTTCCTTGTTTCCATATAAACGTGCAGGAAATACTTTGGTATCATTAAAGATAAATACATCCTTGTCATCAAAGTAATTCAGCACATCCTTGAATACCTTGTGTTCAATCTGACCTGTTGACTTATGTACAACCATCAGGCGAGACTCATCTCTGTACTTTGCCGGGTAAAGTGCAATCTTCTCTTCCGGTAACTTAAATTTAAATTGTGACAGTTTCATCTTCTTCCTTTCTTTCCTTAATCGTTTATAACTTCTATCTCCTGTTGGTCCAACCAACTCTCAAAATCTTCTACTTGCATGCAATCAGCCAGTCTGACATCTCCCACACGTGTACGTATAAGTCCGGTGAGATGTGCTCCACTTTGTAAAGCCTCGCCAATATCGCGTGCCAAAGCTCTGATATAAGTACCTTTACTGCAAACTACCCTGATTTTTATCTCGGGCAAATTGCATTCCAGCAATTCTATTTCATCAATAACCAGAATTTTGGGCTTCAGTTCCACTTCATCACCCTTTCTTGCCAAATCATAAGCACGCTTGCCATCTACCTTGCAAGCCGAAAAGGCAGGAGGCACCTGCTCTATGGTTCCTACAAAACGAGTCAGAACTTCCCGTACCATTTCTTCGGTAATATGCTCTGTAGGATATACGGCATCAATTTCTTTTTCCAAATCATACGAAGGAGTAGTTGCTCCCAACTGCAATGTCGCGATATATTCCTTAGTATGATACTGAAATTCTTCGATACGCTTTGTAGCCTTTCCGGTACAAATAATCATAACACCGGTGGCCAACGGATCGAGTGTTCCGGCATGGCCAACCTTTATTTTCTTAACACCGAGCTTGCGACTGATGTGGTAGCGAATCTTGTTTACTACCGCAAAAGAAGTCCACCGCAACGGCTTATCAATATATATTACTTCTCCTTCCTTAAAATTCATATATAATTATGACAGCATGCTACATACAATAGTTACTACTCCAGCTAAAGCACAGTATATGCCAAAATAAACCAATTTTCCTTTTTTCACGATATTAATCATCCACTTGCAAGCAGCACAACCTGAAATAAAAGCAGCCAGAAAACCTACAATCAAAGCAGCCAATGAAACCTCGGCTCCCGGATTAGCAGCCCCTTTCACTATTTCCATACCGCTAAGCAGTGCCTCACCTAAAATAGGAGGAATTACCATCAAAAACGAGAACTGAGCCAATGTTTCCTTTTTGTTTCCCAATAACAAACCTGTAGCAATGGTCGAGCCCGAACGAGACAAACCTGGCATTACGGCACAAGCCTGTGCCAGACCGATAATAAATGCATCGCGCAAGCTGATTTTCTCTTTCTGACGTGGTTTTGCATAATATGAAAAGACTAACAATCCTGCTGTTACGAGCAACATGATTCCTACAATAAGCAAACCAGAGCCAAATATTTCTTCAACATAATCCTTAAAGAATAAGCCAACGATACCTACCGGAATCATCGAAACAATAATACTGAACACGTATTTAGTTTCCTCGTTCATCTGGAATTTAAACAGTCCACGGAAAATCCAATCTATTTCTTTCCAAAGAATGACCAAGGTACTGAGAACTGTAGCCACATGTACAACAATGGTAAACGTAAGGTTTTCTTCTCCTTCAATGCCAAACAAAGCGGAACCAATGGCCAAATGTCCGCTACTACTTACAGGAAGATATTCTGTCAATCCCTGTAACAGACCTAAAATCAAGGCTTCGAACCAACTCATCTCTTTTTACTAATATTTTAAGTTTGAATTATTATTTATCAGAAGGTTTACACAAAATCCCATAAATCATAAAAATGAACCCCAAAAAGCAAACAACCGGTGCTACAACTATTCGGCGAGTACTAAATATATCAGGTTCGAAAGTGGTTTCTGTAGATCCCGGTCCCGACATCAGCAGAAAACCTATAATAATTACTACCATGCCGATAGCAAGGAGTATAAAATTCTTTTTGTCAAAAGCTAATTTCCGTCTATCCATACCGATAACTTATTTTGAATTTATTAAATATAATAAAGATTGCTTGCTTTCATTCTAAGGAACTTATTGATAGAAATAAGTGTGCAGAAAGCAGTTATAAGAATTCCGAAAACGAATACCGATGCCATCACAATGAGCATTACATACGGAGTAACTACTGCTATCAAATCCGGTTCATATTGAATTGTCAGATAAGAAAGCCCCATCAGCACAGCATCAGCAAAAACAGAAGCCACTATACCTATCCAGAAACTACGGGCCATGAAAGGTCGGCGTATAAACGACCAGCTGGCACCCACCAGCTTCATGGTATGAATAAGAAAACGCTTTGAATAGATAGTAAGGCGTATGGTATTGTTTATCAATGCAAACGAAATAAGAGTCAGCAAACCCGCCAACCCCAAAAGAAACAGACTCAGCTTCCGGATGTTACGGTTCACAGAGTCGAGCAATTCCTGAGGATAGTTCACCTCCATTATATACTTGTTACTCCTTCTGAGCTCTTGCTCTATCCAGGCAATACTGTCGGTCGTAGCATAATCGGCAGCCAACTTCAACTCCAAAGAAGCCGAAAATGGATTATGTCCCAAAAATTCTACAGGGTCGGTTCCCATAGCCTGCGTTTGCTCTTTCAACGCTTCTGCTTTGGATATATAAGTCGTTTTTTTAATATAATTCTTCTTCTCCAATTGTTTTTGGAAAGCAATTATCGAAGATTCCTTCATATCATCGCTAAGCACCAAAGTTATACCGATATTCTCGCGTACATATACAGAAAGGTTGTTGGCTGTAAGCATAAAAAATACAACCATTCCCAACAGCAGCAATACCAGCATAGTACTAATGCTGGATGTAATGAACTGCATATCAAAATATGATTTTTTGTTTTTACTCATTGTTTCTTTCTGAATACATAAATCATTGAACTACTCCGTTCTTTATTAATCAAAGTACTGAACCAGGCTTTTATTCCAACAAGCACTCCACGTAAAAACGGGAATTTATGTTTCTGATACTTTTCAGACAACATGGAAACATAAAAAGCATCAAATGGCATCGGACGCTGGTCGGCCAGAATAAAACCGTATTTAGCTCCAAACTGCTGCATGACAGCCGGTGTAAAATGCCATAAATGACGTGGAACATCGTATGCAGCCCATTGTTCTTTATACTTTGCCGCATCATACGAGCGTGGATTCGGAACAGCCACTACCAAGATACCTCTATCTTTCAGTATACGTGACAATTGCATCCATGTGTCATTCAGTTGCTCCAAATGTTCCATCACATGCCACAAAGTCACTACATCAAACGAGTTATCTTCATAGCTTTCCAATGCTCCCGGAGCATCAACCTGAATTCCAAAGTTATCGGCAGCAAATTTCCGCGCAGCATCATTTTTCTCAATAGCTCTCACCCGCCATCCTTTCGACTGCATGGCATGAGCAAAATAGCCTGTACCTGTACCAATATCCAACAATATTCCCCGGCTAAGCCCCGAATGATGCTTAATGAGGTGCGCCTTACTGATAAGCATATATTGTCTTACCCAATGGTAGACCTTATTCATCAGTCCTTTATGCGTATTGCTGTGCGAAATATAGTCGGGAGAATCATAGTAACGCCCTATTTCAGCCTCGCAAGGTGCATTTTGCGTAAAGATAAAGCCACAAGAGTCGCACATGTACACATCAAAATTTTCGCCTGTAGCATAATGATCTGTACACGTCATCAACTTCTGGAAATGTTTTTTTCCGCAAAGCGGACATATATCGATTTTGAGTATATTCACTTTTATCCCTAATTTCCTGCAAATTAACAAATAAAATGTATATCAGCACCACTCCTTTAAAATCTTTTAAGAGTATAAAACACCTCTGTCTTGCCATCGGACAAAAAAAGTCCTGAATGGCAGAAACCATCCAGGACATCAGATAATATCTTTATAAAAGATTTATAAAACTTCCTCACCTTTCAGTGTAGCCGAGCTTGAAGAAGTGATACGCACGTTTACAAAATCACCTATACGATGCGTTCCACGGTTGAACACAACCACCTTGTTTTGCTCCGTGCGACCGAATAATTGTTCTTTCGAACGTTTCGACACACCTTCTACCAGCACTTCGAATACCTTACCTACATCTTTGGCATTACTTTCGGCCGACAGCTGATTCTGAAATTCTATCATTTCATTCAGACGACGGATTTTTATTTCTTCAGGAACATCATCCGGCAAATGCTTGGATGCATAAGTTCCGGGACGTTCTGAATACTTGAACATGAAAGCCGAATCATAACCGCATGCACGCATCAGCGACAGCGACATCTGATGGTCTTCTTCTGTTTCAGAGTGGAATCCGGAGAAAATATCTGTACTCAGTCCACAGTCGGGAATAATACGGCGGATAGCCTCTACCCTTTCAAGATACCATTCGCGGGTATACTTACGGTTCATCAGTTTCAATATACGCGAGCTTCCGCTTTGAACCGGCAAATGAATATGCTTGCATACATTCGGCACTTCGGCAATAACGTGAAGCGTTTCATCGCTCATATCCTTAGGATGTGAAGTAGTAAAGCGTACACGCATACCCGGAACAGCTTCGGCTACCGTACGCAACAACATCGGGAAAGTAATTACTTCGCCCTCTTTCTCGAATCTGTACGAATTGACATTCTGTCCCAGCAAAGTAACCTCCTTGTAGCCCTTCTGCTGCAAATCGCGCACTTCATTCAAGATAC
Organism: uncultured Bacteroides sp.; assembly: GCA_905198575.1. GTDB lineage: Bacteria > Bacteroidota > Bacteroidia > Bacteroidales > Bacteroidaceae > Phocaeicola. Next base: position 51,699 of record CAJKDC010000005.1, read on the forward strand.
TTTCCACATCCCGGCTGCGCTCGCGTCCGCGTGTATAAGGCACAATACAATAATGGCAGAAGTTGTTACATCCGCGCATAATCGAAACAAAACCTGAAATGTGATTTCCGCAAATACGCGATGGAATTACATCACGATACGTTTCAGTTGTAGAAAGTTCAACATTAATTGCTTTCTCACCGGCTTCTACCGCTGCAATCAGCTCAGGCAACGTAAGATAAGCATCAGGACCTGCTACCAAATCTACATGATGGTTTTCAATAAGGTCGTTCTTTACACGTTCTGCCATACAGCCCAATACACCGACAATCAGGTGTTTACGTTTTTTACGCAGTGAATGGAAAAACTCCAGACGATTCAGAATTTTCTGCTCTGCATTATCACGTATAGAACACGTATTCATAAATACAGCATCCGCATCATCCAAGGACTCGCAAACATTATAGCCTGCCATTTTCATAATCGAGGCAATTACTTCACTGTCTGCCACATTCATCTGGCAACCATACGTTTCAATAAAAAGTTTTTTGCTCACGCAATCGGTCGCAGATTTAAAGTCTGCTCCCTCCATTTCTTTTACCATAAATTCTTCTTAATTATTTAATACTCTGCAAAGATAGAGCTTTCTCTATCAATAAAAAAAACAGGAGAAAAAGAGAAAATACGCATAATAGTTAATATATACTAATAAATAAAACAAAATAACGACTAGAATGAAATATATTATCTCTTTTTACTTATTTTTGTTACGAAAAACATAGATTTTTTCATAGTTAAGGTTTAGGTTAAAAAAGATAAGGGGGGAGACAGCTGAGAAGCTCTCTCCCTTTTTAGTATCCATAACAATCCTCATTGTTTTTTGTTTATTCTACCATCCTTCTTCTTCCTTGCTTAGCTCTTATGCTGACATTTATTCAAATCTAACCGTAAATACCGACTGTGTCTTAAATGAGACAAAGCCTAGCCACATCTCTGACAAAGATTTTTCTTTTTTGTGCCGCATGTTTATCTAACGAATGATGTACAGAACAAATACCGTAAATTTATTTTCCAAAAGCCATTTGATATTTTAAACGAAAGCTTTTCAACAATTTATAAAATAATTTTTATCTTTGGAAATCTCTCATTCAATATATCTATATGGAAATAGTACAAATTATCATATTCATCGTTGCTATAGCATTTGCTATCACAATAGAAATGAAGAAACAGGCCCGAAAAAATGAAGTTTCTGATTCTATAGAACCGGACGAACAAGCATCGGCTGATGATTCTCAAGAAGAATGGATACCTACGGACCTAAAAGATAACTTATGTAAAACAAGCATTCAGGAAACTGAAGAGAAAAACACACCCCAACCTCAAAAAGAAAAAAAATCTATACGCATAAAAGGTAAAAGTGATGCCCGCAGAGCTTTTATCTATTCGGAAATATTCCAAAGAAAATATTGAAATACTAACTTGATAAACACATTTTTAATACTATGAGCTATTGTTACATCACAGCAGAAGAAGCTGCTTCATTAATCAAAAACGGGGAAATTATTGGCTTGAGCGGATTTACACCGGCAGGTAGCCCGAAAGCTGTCACAGTCGCACTGGCACGCATTGCAGAAAAAGAACATGCCGAAGGCCGCCCTTTCCAAATAGGACTTATTACAGGTGCTTCGACTGGCGATTCTTGCGACGGTGAGCTTACTAGAGCCAAAGCCATCCATTTCCGCGCTCCTTATACAACAAACAGTGATTTTAGAAAAGCTGTAAATGCAGGGGAAATCAACTATACAGATATTCATCTTTCACAAGTAGCACAACGTATCCGTTCCGGATTCCTGGGACATATCAATACCGCGATTATCGAAGCTTGCGAAATAACAGAAGACGGACGGATTTATCTGACAGCCGGCGTAGGTATTACACCAACTGTAGCACGTCTGGCAGACAAAATTATCATCGAACTGAACGAAGCTCACAGCAAATCACTTATCGGTATTCACGATTTATACGAAATGGAAAGACCTCCTTTCCGCCGTCCTGTCCCGATTGTGCATCCCAGCGACCGTATCGGCTTGCCTTACATCCAAGTAGACCCGGCAAAAATTGTAGGTATCGTTAAAACAAATATGAAAGATGAAGCCCGAGGTTTCCATGACCCAGACCCGATTACCGACAAAATCGGTCAGAACGTAGCCGACTTCCTGGCTGCCAACTTAAAAAGCGGTGTCATCCCCTCTACCTTCCTTCCTCTTCAGTCTGGTGTAGGAAACATCGCCAACGCCGTATTAAGCGCCTTGGGAAAAGATGCAAGCATTCCGCCTTTCGAAATGTATACGGAAGTTATCCAGAATTCAGTTATCAAGCTGATTAAAGAAGGACGCGTCAAATTTGGAAGTACTTGTTCGCTGAGCGTAACCAACGACTGCCTGGACGACATTTACGAAAATATGGACTTTTTCCGCCACAAGCTGGTATTGAGACCCTCCGAAATATCAAACTGTCCGGAAGTTGTGCGCCGCATCGGTGTCATTACCATGAATACTGCTATCGAAGCTGATATCTACGGCAATGTAAACTCTACTCACATTTGCGGTACGAAGATGATGAACGGTATCGGAGGTTCAGGCGACTTTACCCGCAGTGCATACATTTCGATATTCTCGTGTCCGTCGACCGCTAAGGGAGGTTGCATCAGCTCTATCGTACCGATGGTTTCTCATCTGGACCACAGCGAACACTCGGTGAATGTAATCATTACCGAACAAGGTATTGCCGACCTGAGAGGCAAGAGTCCGATGGAACGTGCACAAGCTATTATTGAAAACTGTGCTCATCCGGATTATAAAAATCTGTTATGGGATTACCTCAAAATATCCAATAAGGGACAGACCAGCCACTGCCTGTCGGCTGCGCTGGGCATGCATCAGGTGTTCCTGAAAGACGGAGATATGCGACTCACTAACTGGGGTGACTTTACCCGATAAGTGACGTACATACTAACACAAAATAAGAAAGCGGAAGACTTGTTTCAACGACTGAAGTTATAAACAAGTTTTCCGCTTTTGTTATTAACATTGGTGATAACTTTATCAATAATATCCCTTTATATTAACTTTTCGTTGTAAAAAAAAGCGGTATCCTATTAACTTTCACTATCTTTGTAGGCCTATATATAATAGTATAAACTTATAAACAATATATTAACAATTTAGCATCGCTATGGAGTATAATTTCAGGGAGATCGAAAAGAAATGGCAACAAAGATGGGTAGAAAACAAAACCTATCAGGTGACCGAAGATGAATCGAAAAAGAAATTCTATGTACTTAACATGTTCCCTTACCCTTCGGGAGCCGGACTACATGTAGGACATCCGCTAGGATATATAGCAAGCGACATTTATGCACGCTACAAACGCTTGAACGGCTATAATGTATTGAATCCGATGGGATACGATGCATACGGACTGCCGGCAGAACAGTATGCTATCCAGACAGGACAACATCCGGCTATTACAACGGTAAACAATATCAACCGTTATCGTGAACAGCTAGATAAAATTGGCTTCTGCTTTGACTGGAGCCGCGAAATCCGTACTTGCGACCCGGAATATTATCACTGGACACAGTGGGCATTCCAGAAAATGTTCAACAGCTTCTATTGCAACACTTGTGCAAAAGCAAAGCCTATTTCGGAACTGATAAAAGCCTTTGAAACCAAAGGTACAGAAGGTTTGGATGTAGCCTGCGGTGAGGAACTTTCGTTCACAGCTGAAGAGTGGAACAGCAAATCGGAAAAAGAACAGCAGGAAATCCTGATGAACTACCGTATTGCCTATTTGGGTGAAACAATGGTAAACTGGTGTCCGGCTTTGGGTACTGTTCTGGCTAACGATGAAGTTGTAGACGGTGTTTCCGAACGTGGCGGTTATCCTGTAGTACAGAAAAAAATGCGTCAGTGGTGCTTGCGTGTTTCGGCTTATGCACAGCGCTTGCTGGACGGGCTGGACAACATCGACTGGACCGATTCACTGAAAGAAACTCAGCGCAACTGGATTGGCCGTTCGGAAGGTACTGAAGTGCGCTTCAAGGTAAAAGACAGCGATTTGGAATTCACCATCTTCACTACCCGTGCCGATACAATGTTTGGTGTAACCTTCATGGTACTGGCTCCGGAAAGCGAACTGGTTCCGGCACTGACAACAGAAGCTCAGAAAGCTGAAGTAGAAGCTTATCTGGACCGAACCAAGAAACGTACTGAGCGCGAACGTATCTCAGACCGCCGCGTAACAGGTGTATTCAGTGGCTCGTATGCTATCAATCCTTTCACAGGCGAAGCTGTTCCGGTTTGGATTAGCGACTATGTACTGGCTGGTTATGGTACAGGTGCCATCATGGCTGTTCCTGCTCACGATAGCCGCGACTACGCTTTTGCCAAACACTTTAACCTGCCTATCGTACCGCTGGTAGAAGGTTGCGACGTGAGCGAAGAAAGCTTCGATGCTAAAGAAGGTATCGTATGCAACTCTCCAAAGGCTGGTGTAACACCTTATTGCGACCTGACTCTTAACGGACTGACTATCAAGGAAGCAATTGCCGCAACCAAGAAATATGTGAAAGAGCACAACATGGGACGTGTGAAAGTGAACTACCGTCTGCGTGATGCTATTTTCAGCCGTCAGCGTTATTGGGGAGAACCGTTCCCAGTATATTACAAAGACGGTATGCCTTACATGATTGATGAAAGCAAGCTTCCTCTGGAGTTGCCTGAAGTAGCTAAATTCTTGCCTACCGAAACAGGTGAGCCACCATTGGGACATGCTACTAAATGGGCTTGGGACGTAGAAAAAGGTGAAGTTGTAGAAAACTCTCTTATCAACAATACTACAATCTTCCCGCTCGAACTGAATACAATGCCTGGTTTCGCCGGCTCTAGTGCTTACTACTTGCGCTATATGGACCCACGCAACCACAACGCGCTGGTTTCTGAAAAAGCTGACCAGTACTGGCAGAATGTAGACTTGTATGTGGGAGGTACAGAACATGCTACAGGTCACCTGATTTATTCGCGTTTCTGGAATAAATTCTTGTTCGACTTGGGTGTAAGTGTAAAAGAAGAACCGTTCCAGAAACTGGTAAACCAAGGTATGATTCAAGGTAGAAGTAACTTTGTTTACCGTATCAAAGATACCAATACATTCGTATCACTGGGACTGAAAGACCAGTATGAAGTAACTCCGCTCCACGTAGACGTAAATATCGTATCGAACGATATTCTGGATGTGGAAGCATTCAAGAACTGGAGACCGGAATACAACAATGCCGAATTTATCCTGGAAGACGGTAAATACATCTGTGGATGGGCTGTTGAAAAGATGAGTAAATCCATGTATAACGTAGTGAACCCCGACATGATTGTAGACCGTTACGGTGCTGATACACTCCGTATGTACGAAATGTTCCTGGGTCCGGTTGAACAGTCTAAGCCATGGGATACCAACGGTATAGACGGTGTACACCGCTTCCTGAAGAAACTGTGGTCATTGTTCTACAGCCGTACAGATGAATTCCTTCCTGTAGATGCTGAGCCATCAAAAGAAGAACTCAAGGCACTGCACAAACTGATTAAGAAAGTAACAGGAGATATTGAAACATTCTCTTATAACACTTCTATCAGTGCATTCATGATTTGTGTGAACGAACTGACCAGCCTGAAATGCAATAAAAAAGCCATTCTGAATGAGCTGATTGTACTGATTGCTCCTTTCGCACCTCACTTGGCCGAAGAACTGTGGGAAGCTTTAGGAAACAACGGTTCGGTTTGCGATGCACAATGGCCGGTTTGCAACGAAGCTTATCTGGTGGAAGACAGTGTAAAATATACCATTTCATTCAACGGAAAAGCACGTTTTACTTTGGAATTCCCTGCTGACGCTGACAATGAAACCATTCAGAACACTGTTATGAACGACGAGCAGGCACAGAAATGGATAGAAGGTAAAACTCCGAAGAAAGTAATTATCGTTCCGAAGAAGATTGTGAACATCGTACTTTAAATGTCTGCTGAATGGAAGCACTTTTAAAGAAAAAGTTAGGCCGGGAGTCGAGAGACTACCTGGCCATTACTTTCGGACTCATCTGTTATGCAATTGGCTGGGCTGCTTTTTTGCTGCCTTACCAAATTACAACGGGAGGAGTAACAGGTATTGCAGCTATTATTTATTATGCAACAGGACTGGAAATACAGGTTTCGTATTTCATCATTAATGCCATATTTATGGGATTTGCCCTGAAAATACTGGGTCCGAAATTCAGCATAAAGACCATTTATGCCATATTCATGCTTACGTTCCTGCTCTGGTTATTCCAGATGATTCTCAAAGACTGCGAAGGCAACCTTCCTCAACTGTTGGGTCCCGGACAAGACTTTATGGCCTGCGTGATAGGTGCCGGTTTATTGGGATTTGGAATCGGTATCGTATTCTGTAACAATGGAAGTACTGGCGGTACAGACATCATAGCCTGGATAATCAATAAATACAAAGATATTACGCTGGGACGGATGATGATGTATTGCGATATTATCATTATTTCATCCTGCTATTTTATTTTTCACGACTGGCGTCGTGTCTTGTTCGGTTTCTGCGTACTGTTTATTATGAGTATCGTTATCGACTATGTTATCAACAGTACCCGACAATCGGTTCAATTCCTTATCTTTTCGAAAAAGTATAATGAAATAGCCGAAGGAATTGCCACACAGGTAAACCGTGGTGTGACTCTTCTGGACGGACAAGGCTGGTATAGCAAACAGGAAATCAAAGTAGTAGTGGTGCTGGCCAAAAAGAGCGAAATGCTGGATATTTTCCGTCTGGTGAAAGATATCGACCCTAATGCATTTATTTCGCAAAGTAACGTTGTTGGTGTCTACGGAGAAGGATTTGATAAACTGAAAGTTAAATAACTGAAAGAGCAGATTCTGAAAAGAGATTGCAAAGGATTTTGTATAAAGTTCTTTGTAATCTCTTTTTTATTTTACAGTTTGGCCTTCGAGATTAATTCTTTATTTTTGTATATCTGAAAATTAAAGAATACATTATGAAAAAATTAGTTTTTGCAACCAATAACGCTCATAAATTGGAGGAAATTAGAGCTATATTGGGTGATAAAGTGGAAATCCTGAGTCTGAATGATATTAACTGTCATGCAGATATTCCTGAAACAGCCGATACGCTGGAAGGCAATGCGGAATTAAAAGCAGCTTATATCTATACAAATTATGGTTTGGACTGCTTTGCTGACGATACAGGCTTGGAGGTTGAAGCACTAAATGGCGCACCAGGTATTTATTCGGCCCGATATGCGGGTGGTGAAGGCCATGATTCGGAAGCGAATATGAAGAAGTTGCTGACTGAAATGGCTGGAAAAACAAATCGTAATGCACAGTTTAGAACTGCTATTTGCTTAATTGAAAAAGGAAACAAACATTTGTTCGAAGGAATCGTAAAAGGCCAGATTATTGAAGCCAAACGTGGTAATTCCGGTTTTGGATACGATCCTGTATTTATTCCCGAAGGATACAATGAAACATTTGCTGAAATGGGAAATACGGAAAAAAATAAAATCAGCCACCGTGCCCGTGCTGTAGCTGCACTGTGTGAATATCTGCAAAACGAAGAACAAACGGCATAAAATAAAAAAAGGAGTACCGCTGTACTCCAACCTTTGTTAACCTTAAATCTAATACT
>CAJKDC010000006.1 GCA_905198575.1 uncultured Bacteroides sp.
GGACCTCCAGATTATGAGTCTGTTGCTCTAACCAACTGAGCTACAAGTCCGTTGATTTCCTATCTTGAAACCGCTGCAAAAGTATATATTTTTATTTTAACATGCAAGCTTTCCGCAAAAAAAATAAAAAGAAGAGATAATCTTTTATATAAATAATATAGTACCTTTGCATGCAAAAGACAATTCATGAGTGCAATAATCAAAAATATTATATTCGATTTAGGGCAAGTGCTCCTCGACCTTGATAAAAAAAGATGCCTGGATGCTTTCAGTAAAGTTGGCTTTACTACTGTCGGCAAACTGCTGGAACAAAACGAACGTAACCAGTTTTTTGGTGCATACGAATGCGGAAACATTACCTCTGCCGAATTTCGGAATGCCGTACGTAACATGTGTACAACCGCCTGCTCTGACGACGAAATAGATGCTATATGGAATTCCATGCTGGTCACCATTCCCAAGGAAAAACTGCAGTTCCTCATCGAATTGCGCAAGAGCTATCAGGTGTGCTTGCTTAGCAACACCAATGAAATACATTGGGATTACATAGTAACCCACTTTTTCGAACAACAAGGCATAAAGCCCGAAGCATGTTTTGATCATATTTTCCTTTCTTACAAAATGGAAGAGAAAAAACCAAGTCCTGCCATTTACCAAAAGGCTTTAAAGACAGGAGACATGAAACCGGAAGAGACTTTGTTTATAGACGATCTAGAAGAAAACTGTCAGGCTGCAGCTGCACTTGGTATCCAGACTATACACCTTACACCCGGAAGTTCACTACCAGCAGTTGTCAGCAGCTTTTTAACAACCCTATAAACCTGCATCATGAAAATCATAGACCAACATACTGCATGTCATCTGCCATCTTGTGTGGCCACTATCGGTTTTTTCGATGGAGTACATAAAGGGCACCGTTTTTTAATCCGGCAGGTTCAGGACATTGCTGCGGTTCAAAATCTGGCTTCCATGCTGATTACATTTCCCGTACATCCCCGTCAGGTAATGCAGAGCAACTATTGTCCACAGCTACTTTCTTGTCCGGCACAAAAGCTTGAACTGCTGTCTGGAACGGGTGTAGACTATTGCGCATTGCTTCCCTTTACCCATGAACTATCAGAATATTCAGCATATCGTTTCATGCAGTTGTTACACGAAACGTTTCACGTGAAAACACTGCTAATTGGATATGACCACCGCTTCGGGTACAATCGCAGTGAGGGATTCGAAGACTATTGCCGTTACGGCAAAGAGTTAGGGATGGAAGTTCTGCCGGCCAGCGCCTATACTGAGAACGGACTGTCTGTCAGCTCTTCTTCTATCCGCAAACTGCTGCTGGAAGGTAATGTCTCAACTGCAGCACAGTGTTTGGGATATGCTTACTATATAGACGGAACCGTCACAGGAGGATTTCGTGTGGGACGGACTATTGGATTCCCGACTGCCAATATCCAGCCTTCGTGTTCAGAAAAACTGATTCCCGCACACGGCGTATATGCCGTAACGGTTTCTGTCAAAGAGAAAAACTATGCCGGAATGCTCAACATTGGCAATCGGCCCACGCTGCAAAATGGCAATAATACAAGTATTGAAGTACATATTCTGAACTTTTCCGAAGACATTTATCAGGAAAAGATGCGCATTTTTTTTCATCATTACATCCGTCCGGAAAAGAAATTCAACAATCTGCAAGAACTAACCCAACAGCTTGAGACAGATAAAACGACTATACTCCAGCTGTTGACAAAATAAAAACTTTATTCCCATGAAACAGACGCTGAAACTCACTTTATACTATTTCCTTTATCAACTGGGAACACTTTCGTTCTTTACTTTTATCTATACAGCCATACAGCTGTGCTCTACTTATCTTGAAACCCAAAATCTGGTATACCCGGAAAATGGATATACTCCTCCTTTCTTGCTGACGCTTGTTGCTTTGGTATTAAGCAATCTGATTATGGGATGGCACCTTGTACATTTCAAATATATCGACCTTAAGCAGATTACCTGCAATGCTGTAAGTAAAAGTTCCTATGCTGCCATTATCCCACTTACCCTCGGCATGATGCTTTGTATAAACTACATTACAGAATTGCTGCAGCTGCCCAATATCAATGAAGAGCTGTTTCTGCAAATGAAAAATCATCTGACAGGGATTCTCTCCATTGCTGTAGTTGCTCCCGTGATCGAAGAACTTGTATTTCGGGGAGCCATTGCAGGACACTTGTTTCACAAATGGAAAAATCCCTGGTATGGCATCCTGCTGTCGGCTTTTGTTTTTGGAGTAATACATGGCAATCCAGCACAAATCCCGTTTGCATTCATACTGGGCATTCTTTTAGGATGGCTTTATTACCGGACAGGTAATATACTTCCCTGCATACTCCTGCATTTTATCAACAACAGCATCTCGGTAGCACTGATGATTCTGCTGCCCGAAAGTGCAGAAAGTATGACAGACCTCTTTGGAGAAACAGGTGCTCCTTTGTCAGCAATAGCTGGTGCCGTAATTGCCTTATACTGCGTTTACTATATCAATAAATCTGCATATACGTCTCCGTTTAAAACTATTTGTCATACAAATCATCAATAATCCATTTATTGTCCGTATCTTTGCAACCGAATTATAGATAGAAATAGATGAAGACATTTGAAGAACTAGGCGTTTCTCCCGAAATACGCATGGCAATCGAAGAAATGGGATATGAGAATCCCATGCCTGTACAAGAAGAAGTAATACCGTATTTATTGGGGAACCGCAACGATGTAGTGGCCTTGGCTCAAACAGGAACCGGAAAAACCGCAGCATTCGGTCTCCCGCTTATCCAAAAAATTGATGTAAGCCGCTGCATTCCGCAAGCCCTTATCCTCTGCCCTACCCGTGAGCTCTGCCTGCAAATTGCCGGCGACCTTACAGACTACTCCAAGTATATCACCGATTTGAAGATTCTGCCGGTATATGGTGGTTCTTCTATCGAGAGCCAGATTCGTAGCCTCAAAAAAGGCGTGCATATCATTGTGGCCACTCCGGGAAGACTTCTCGACCTGATGGAACGAAAGGTGGCAAACTTGGGAACTATTGCCGATGTGGTAATGGACGAAGCCGACGAGATGCTGAACATGGGATTTACAGACAGCATCAATGCCATTTTAGAACAGGTTCCGGAAGACCGGAATACCTTGATGTTCTCGGCTACCATGAGTCCGGAAATAGCACGCATCGCTAAAACATACTTGCACAATGCCAAAGAAATAACGATCGGAACTAAAAACGAAGGCAGCAAGAATGTTCACCATATTGCATACACGGTACATGCCAAAGACAAGTATCTGGCATTAAAACGTGTGGTGGATTTCTACCCGCAGATTTATGGCATTATTTTCTGCCGTACCCGCAAGGAAACGCAGGAAATAGCCGACAAGCTGATTCAGGACGGATACAATGCCGACTCATTGCATGGTGAATTGAGTCAGGCTCAGCGTGACCTGGTGATGCAGAAGTTCCGCCAGCGCCATCTGCAGCTGCTGGTTGCAACTGATGTGGCTGCCAGAGGACTGGATGTAAACGACCTTACACACGTCATCAATTACGGTTTGCCGGATGATACTGAAAGTTATACCCACCGAAGCGGACGTACCGGACGTGCCGGAAAAACAGGTATTTCCATTGCCATTATCAACCTGCGCGAAAAAGGGAAAATGCGCGAAATTGAGCGTATCATCAATAAAAAATTTGAAGCAGGAACCTTGCCTAGCGGACATGCAATCTGCGAGCAGCAGCTTATTAAAGTGATTGATGATATAGAAAAGGTTAAGGTAGATGAGGAGGAAATAGAAGCATTCCTGCCTAATATCTACAGAAAACTGGAATGGCTGAGTAAAGAAGACTTGATTAAGCGCGTGGTTTCGATGGAATTCAACCGTTTCCTTGATTACTACAAAAATGCTCCGGAAATAGAACAGCCTAAAGGCAATGACAAGAAGGCTGAACTGAAGGAAAGAAAAGACCACGGTACTGACAAACAGAAAACTGCCCGCAAGGCCGAAAAAGGTTATACACGTCTGTTCCTTAATCTGGGAAAATCGGACGGATTCTATACCAACCAAATTATCGAACTGGTGAACCGTAATTTAAAGAAAGAGCGTATCCAGATTGGACGAATCGACCTGATGCAGAATTTCTCTTTCTTTGAAGTTATCGAATCTCAGGCGCAGATGGTTATAAAGGCGCTGAATAAAGTGAACTTGAATAACCGGAAAGTGGTAGTGGAAGTAGCTGGTGAAAATACCGGAAAGAGTGATAAGAGTGGCAAAAAACGCAGTGAAAAGCGTAAAGAGGCTACTCCTGCCAAAGCAGCCAAGGAAGATAAAAAAGAGAAGAGCAAGAAGAATAAACCTTCGCGCGAAGAAAGAGGCTATACAGCCCCCAGAGGTCCCAAGAAAAAAGACGACTGGAAACAGTTCTTCATTCAGAACGACTCGAAGCTGAAAGGTGACGAACCAGACTTCTCGGAAGAAGGATGGGCACGTAGAAAGAAAAAATAAGAACAGAAAAGGGATTACGGCTTCCGTAATCCCTTTTCTGTTCTTAATACTATTCTTCTACTATTAACTTCAATTTCTTGGCACCAGTCCGTGTTTTCAACCATTCTGACATTTTCTTTTTCTCGGTAGCAGAAGGAGACTTTTCACAGCCCAGTATCACATATGTAACAGTATCAGTTTGCACAGCCTCAATATTCAATTTTAAAGTCTGGGTTATGGCAAGTGTATTAACAGCCGGAAACAAGACTTTCATCTCAGAAGCTATTTTCATGTCTGCCATGCCAGTTTCCTTATGCAGTTGTACAATTTTTTCCAAAGAGTCTATTTTCTGCTTTTGGCTGGCCAATTCTTTTTCACTGTTCCTATAGAAGTCTTCCATTACCATAGAACGAATATTGCTGATATCTGCCGTACTGTTATTAACTCCCTGAAAAACGACTAACTTCGTATTATTCAGTTTATAATCTTTCAGCTTAGAACGAGCTTCAACAATACGGTCCTCCGGAACTTCCTTACCAATTAAAACTACCCGAATTTCTTTTGTATCATACGAAATTTTCCGATCGAGAACTTGTGTTTCAGGGAAATCCATTTCCTTACTGATAAAATGATTGGCAGCCGACTGATAGAATGTTTCTTTTACAATACCGTATGTCAGGTAAACAGCAGGTATCATAGTGCCCAATGCTATCAAGACAATATAGCGCTTCACCATTTTTTCACGTTCCTTATCAACAAAAGCTTTCAGCTGGAAGTGCATAACCCTTACTCCGATTACGGTTGCCAGACTGATAAAAACAGAGTTGATGAAATATAAATAGAACGCTCCCAAAAAATACAATAAATTGCCTGTAGCCAAACCAAAACCGGCCGTACAAAGAGGGGGCATCAAAGCAGTAGCAATGGCAACTCCCGGAATTACATTTCCTTTTTCTTTGGTAGACAATGCTACAATACCTGCCATTCCACCAAACAATGCTATGAAAACATCATAAATAGTAGGAGATGTGCGGGCCAGCAACTCAGATTGTACCTCGTTTAACGGAGTAAACGAAAAGTACAGTGTCGCTGTAATGACACTAAATAAAGTAGCAACTAAATAATTTTTCAAAGAACGCTTCAACAGCTCAAAGTCGTTCTGCCCGATAGCCAACCCGACTCCCATGATAGGCCCCATCAGCGGAGAAATAAGCATGGCTCCGATAATGACTGCGGTAGAGTTGACATTCAAGCCCAAGGAAGCAATGAAAGTAGCAAAAATCAAAATCCACAAATTGGCTCCCTTAAACTCCACACCGTTACGGATGGTTTCTACTGTAAGCTGTTCGTCTTCCTTATTTTTATTGAGGTCAAGATACTTTTCTATAAAACCTTTGATCAAATACTTTTGTTTTTTTTCCATACCTGCGATTGTTTATTTTCTGACAAAACGGTTTATAAAAGGCAACTGTTTCAAAGGTAAGTCTTTTTTCAATACAAAAGCTATAAACACACACAGCAATAGTGTCCGCCAAAGCAAACGCAACACCAATGAACTAATTGGAATATAATATCCCGCTATAAAAAGAACAGCAGCCAACAAGAAATAAACAGTCATGCTCTTTAACGGATAAGCGACCGGATATTTCTTTTGTCCCATCCAGTAAGACAACAGTGTTATCACTCCATAACCGGCTACCGATGCCCAGGCAGAAGCAATATAACCATACAGTGGAACCAGCCAGATATTCAAAGCAAGAATGACACCACATCCAATCAATGAAAAATAAGCTCCCCATCGGGTCTCATCTGTCAGTTTGTACCATATAGACAAATTAAAATAAATTCCCTTAAAGATTTCCGCTCCCATTACAATCGCAACTACAACCAAGCCTTCCCAATAATCGGGAGCTACAAGGTATTTCAGAAAATCCATATAAAACATAACAGAGAGGAATGCCAGCATAGAAAAAATAAAGAAATATTTCATGGCATCGGCATACATCTGCTTACTGTTCTTATCTTTATTCTTACCGAAAACAAAAGGCTCGTATGCATACCGGAATGCCTGGGTAAACATGGCCATCACCATGGCAATCTTGCTGGATGCACTATATATACCTAATTGCACCAGACCTTCGTGTCTGTCTTCAAACAGGAAGGGATAAATCATCTTATCCACCGTCTGGTTCAGGATTCCTACCAGACCAAAAATCATGATAGGAAAAGAATAAGTTATCATGCGTTTCAGCAAGTCCGGGTCCATCCGGTAAGACACACCTTTCAGTTCGGGCCAGAAAGCCAGTATCTGTACAGAAGATGTGATAAGATTCGACACAAAAATATAGCCGACCAGATAATCAGGATTGTAGAACCAGCTGACAGCATCAGGATGATGCTGATACAGCCAAGGACACAACAAAAGGAAAAACAGGTTCAAAGCTATATTACCGATGATGTTCAGCAACTTTATACCGACAAACTTGAGCGGTCGTTTTTTATAACGCAGATAGGCAAAGGGCACACACTGAAACGAGTCGAGTGCGACTACGAGCAGCATCATTGCCACATAATCGGTATGATTGGGATAGCCTAGCAGAGCAGAAATAGGATGCAGAAAAACCAGTCCACCCAATACAAACAACAGGGAAAGACCTCCTACAAACAGCAGTGTGTTGGCAAAGACCTTTTCTCCATCCTCCCCTTCTTTGTTTGCAAAACGGAAAAAACCGGTTTCCATACCAAAAGTCAGGAACACCAGTATCAATGCTGTATAGGCATACACATTGGATACGACACCGTATCCTCCCGATGCAGCAGACAATACCACCGTATAAAGTGGAACCAGCAAATAATTCAAGAAACGGCCTACTATACTGCTGACGCCATACAGAGCCGTATCCTTAGCTAAAGATTTTAATCCAGCCATAGTTCTAAAAATATTTATCAGTCAAAAAGCGTCCGCTCTCCTCCATAGCCAATCTTTCCCAAATGGCGATAGGCCAGTTCGGTAACTTCACGTCCGCGTGGTGTACGCTTGATAAATCCTTCCTTTATCAGGAAAGGTTCATAGACTTCTTCAATCGTACCCGGGTCTTCCCCCAAAGCGGTAGCAATCGTAGTCAGTCCGACCGGACCTCCTTTAAACTTATCAATAATCGTACAAAGTATTTTATTATCTATTTCATCCAAACCGTAACGGTCTATATTCAAGGCTTCCAACGCATACTTGGCAATCTCTACATCAATCCGGCCAGAACCTTTTACCTGTGCAAAATCGCGGACCCTACGCAACAAGGCATTGGCGATACGCGGAGTTCCACGACTGCGCGAAGCAATCTCTCCAGCCGCCTCTGCATCACAAGGGACATCAAGAATAGAAGCCGAACGGCGAATGATACGCGAAAGTATATCGTCATCGTAATATTCCAAATGCAAGTTAATGCCGAAGCGGGCACGCAAAGGTGCGGTCAGCAAACCGCTACGTGTGGTAGCTCCTACCAGCGTAAACGGATTCAGGTCTATCTGGATACTACGTGCCGACGGTCCTTTATCAATCATAATGTCTATACGATAGTCCTCCATAGCAGAATACAAGTATTCTTCTACAACCGGACTTAAACGATGTATTTCATCGATAAACAGCACATCGTTAGGCTCCAGACTGGTCAGTACACCTGCCAAATCACCAGGCTTGTCGAGCACCGGCCCTGAAGTTACTTTAAAACCAACCCCAAGTTCGTTGGCTATAATATTGCTCAATGTGGTTTTTCCCAATCCGGGAGGACCATGCAGCAGGACGTGGTCCAGTGCCTCGGCACGCAAACGGGCTGCCTTTACAAAAATACGCAAGTTGTCTACAACCTTGTCCTGCCCGCTGAAGTCTTCAAACCGCAACGGACGAAGCGCATTTTCGAAATCACGTTCACGCCCTGTCGGCTTATAATCATGAATATCAAAATGTTCTTCCATAAAAACTTAATTTAGCTGACAAAAATACAAAAGATTATGCAGATAGCAGAGCGGTATGGCGGATTTTGTTATCTTTGTTTTTGTCTAAGAAAACTGTAACAAAAAAACATGAAAGAAAGAAACAAGCGAGTATTAGTAGGCATGAGCGGAGGTATAGACAGCTCGGCCACCTGCATTATGCTGCAGGAACAGGGATATGAAGTAGTTGGAGTAACCATGCGCACCTGGGATAAAGAAGAAAATCCCCGCTATATAGAAGAAGCCAAACAATTGGCAGCAAACTTAGGCATTGAACATCATGTAGCTGATGTAAGAAAAGAATTCAAGGATGTTATCGTCAAATACTTTATTGATGAATACATGAATGGACGTACGCCCAATCCTTGCGTGATGTGCAACCCATTATTTAAAGAACGAATTTTATGTGAATGGGCCGACCAGTGTGACTGTGCATGGGTAGCAACCGGTCATTACTGCCAGCTGGAAGATAGAGGTGAAAACCGGTATATTCTTACCGGAGATGATTGTACCAAAGACCAGTCGTATTTCCTCTGGAAACTTCCTCAGAGTATCCTGAAACGAATGATGTTCCCACTGGGTGGAATGACGAAACTGAAAGTACGTGAATATCTGGCCTCAAAAGGATTTGAAGCGAAAGCCCGGGGCGGAGAAAGTATGGAAATCTGCTTTATCGACAAGGACTATCGTGATTTCTTGAAAGAGCACTGCCCGGATATTGATGAAAAAATCGGGCCGGGATGGTTTGTCGACAGTAAAGGTGTAAAACTGGGACAGCACAAAGGTTTTGCTTACTACACAATCGGACAACGGCGCGGACTGGACATTGCACTGGGTAAGCCTGCTTATGTATTAAAAATTAATCCGGCCAAGAATACCGTCATGCTAGGAGATGTAGAACAGCTGGAAACAGAATATATGCTAGTTGAAGACCTCAATTTTGTCAACATCGAGGAATTGAAAAGCGTACCCAATTTATCGGTACGTATCCGCTACAGAAGCCGTTCTATTCCTTGCCAGACAGCCTTGCTAGACGATGGACGCCTGTTAGTCCGTTTCTTGGAGAAAGCCTCAGCCATAACTCCTGGACAGTCGGCTGTATTCTACGACGGCAACCGTGTTCTGGGAGGTGGATTCATTGCCTCTCAACAAGCTATCCGAAAAATAGCCGAAGAAAATCAAGATAAATTCTCAATCTAAACAAACCTTGACAAAGGAATATTTACATACCTGAAAAACAAGCACAAGGGAGCAGCCACGATTTTATACGGGTTGCTCCTTTTTTATACAATCAAACATACATAGCCAAAAGACGGTAAATACCAACTTCATCACTATAAAGAAATACATTGGGCATTTTTAAGACAAAGGTGCATCATTTTTGTCACGTAAGTTGGTCTTTGCTATGATACAACAAAAAAATACCGACCGCTTCAGATAATGTTACGACCGGTATTTGCTTGTAGTATTACCGTATTGTATAGTACTTATTTATAACGATTTACAAAATCTTCTGAAACAGAATTATTCACGCTCTGACAAACATCTGCGCTAAAATCTTGCCCACACTGAATGATTGCGTCCCAGTCGGCCTCAGATAATTCTGCCAGATCGTCCCGACGAACTCGGTATTTCAGCAAGCCAAAAACAACTCCTGCATTAAAGTTATCGCCTGCACCAATGGTACTGACCGTAGGTATCGGCGTTACTGCATACGACTTGGTACACGTCGGAGTAAACAAACGTATATCTTTATCAGCATCGGTACATATAAAGTTTTTGCAATAAAAAGCTACCTTCTCACGGTAAACCCTTGCAGCATCAGTCAGCGAGAACATATTGTCGAAATCCTCGGTAGAGCCGCGCAAAATATCTGCATATTCAAAGTTTTCCAAAATAACAGGCAATAGCTTGATAGCATCATTACGATGGGTACTTCTGAAATTGACATCGTAATAAATAATAGCTCCTGCCTGCTTTGCCTTATCCAGCAAATCCTTAACTTTAGAACGCAACTCCGGCATCAAGGCAAAATACGAACCTATCATCACAATATCATCACGACCTACCTCCGGCATTTCTACTTCCAGGCGCATTGCCGGATAGTTTTTATAGAAAACATATTCCGCATCGTTACGCTCATTCAGAAAAGCCAATGAAACAGGCGATTTTCCGTCAGAAAATACATTTACATAATCCGTATTCACACCGTTACGACGCATATTGTCCAAAATAAGGTCGCCGACTTTATCGTTTCCGGTCTCGCTGATGAAGATTACATTTACCCCCATGCGTCCCAATGAAATCACGGCATTGTATACCGAGCCTCCTGGTACGGCAGCCTGAGGCTGTCCGTCGCGAAACAAGATATCCAGAATTGTTTCACCGATTCCTATAACCTTTCTCATACAGTTTATTATTTACTCAATTCGCGAGAACGCTCACCCAAATAGCCTCCATGGTGACGCTTGCTGTATTCTTCAATGGTAAACTGAGTCTGCTTCATGGTCTCAACCACCAAAATGTCTCCCATCACAGTCATAACAGTGGTAGAAGTAGTCGGAGTCATACCCAAAACACAAACTTCATCCGGATGACCGGTAAACAGACAAATATCCGCAGCCTGAGCCAATGGACTCTCGGCATTGCCTGTTATCACAATCTTTTTTAAAGAAGGATTCAGGCGTGCAGCCAAAGTAGTCAGTTCCACAATCTCACGTGTCTTACCCGAATTGGAAATCAACAGTAATACATCATTCTCCTGCAAAATTCCTAAATCACCATGCTGAGCCTCGCTGGGATGCAGAAAAACAGCAGGAATCCCTGTCGAACAAAATGTAGTAGCTATATTCATAGCAATCTGACCAGCCTTACCCATGCCACTGGTCACCAGTTTTCCCCGCTTTACGTGCACCTGCTCTACAATCAACTTAACAGCTGCTTCATAGGCATCTGTTACCGGAATATTCAACACTGCCTGTGCTTCACGCTTTAATAACTCTTGAATAGATGATTTCATACGTTCTTTGGTTTTATTCGAGTAATTTTATTAATTCATCAAAATTATTAGCAACAGAAAAGAATCTGTCCAGCGGCTGATGGGCAAATCCCGTAGTCTCCAGTTTACGGAGAAAAGCAATGATTTCATCCCAAAAGCCATTTACATTGTATAAAATGACTTTTTTCTTGTGATAGCCAATGGTAGCAGCAGCCATCACATGGAAAATCTCATCCAGTGTGCCCACTCCTCCCGGTAATGCGACCATCACATCTGCCTGCAGCAACATTGTATCTTTGCGGTCGCTGAGGTTATCTGTACGGAAAGTTACATCCAGCACATCACTGACGCGGCCACGTTCCTCCAATCGGGTAGGAACTACACCCATAACCATTCCGCCACACTGTTTCGCTGCACGAGCCACGACATCCATTAGTCCCATATCAGAACCTCCATATATCAGCCATTTGCCCTGACTGCCCAACCAGCGTCCCAATTCTTCGGCTTTTTCACTATAAACATGGTCTATCTGCTCTGATGCCGAGCAAAATACTGCTATTTTATCCATACTCAAATTATTCTAGTCTAGAATTTGTAAAAGTAGAATTCATATTACCTTATTTGCAAGCCAGTCTGGCCAACTCGACATATTTAGGCTTTCTCAATCCAACATAGAAAGGCAACAAACGGAAAAAGCGTTTCAGCCGATTGGCAAATGCCTGCTGTGGTCTCCATCCTTTCCAAGGAGTATAGTCCAAATAACGGAAATAAGCCTCTCTAAGCGGATGCTGGCTATCGTAATCCCAAGGTTTACGATTGGTATAATGCAAGATAACCGGATTGCACAATACATAGGCAAACTTCTTCTTCCAAGCTTCTGTCATATTGCCGGGATTACGGTAAAATCCGTCTTGAACGTTCCACTTTAAATCTACCAACACCTTGTCCTTGTACAAAATACTATTCAAGAGGTCCTGATCATTAAACAAGATACGTTCCGGATATTTATGAAAATACTCAAAACAAGCTTTACCCATGCTGTGTTCCCGCCAATACTTCATATTTATCAACAATACCCCTGCATTAAAATAAGAATATTGCTGAGGATACTTCAAGATTTCATACCGGCCTGCTTCGTTACATCCTATATCTTCTACAGCAGCAACACCCTTTCCCTCAAGAGGAGTGTCCCAGAACGGACGGATATTCCCCAAAATTACAATATCACAATCCAGATAAAGCAAGCGATCTATAGTGTCGGGCAGCAACTCGGACAAGATACAACGGTAATAGGTTGCCATTGATATACGCTTGCTGAACTTTCGTATTGTAAAGCCTTCCAGCAATGCTGGATTGGGAGCGTAATAGCAAACAATGCTGCCATAAGTATCGGCCAGACCGGACAACAGTGCCTTATCAGCATCACTCAATTCACCGGCAACAATGTGTACAGTAAATGTTTCTTCGGGGTTGTTTATAAATAACGAAACTAATGTAACAGCACAATGCTGTACATAATTATGGTCTATATTACAGGCTATATGAATCATAAGTAGCTATCCATTAATAAGAACTTCTTGCAAATATAGTTTTTATTAAGTCATGAACCTTTTTTTATAACTTCTTTTTCACATCATATTTTATAAAAGCGTTATCTTTGTTCAAAACTGAACAAAAATACCAGCTAAACATTTTCAACTTATGGGAGACAGTTTACTATATAAAGTCCGAAGTGGCAAACCGGTAAAGTTTTTTGATTTTCTAAAAAACTATATGGGTTTATTGATTCCTGACAACTACTACCGCAGCCACCTAAAGACAAAGCTCGAAGCAGCACGCAAAAGACCGGATTATGAATACATGAAAAAACGGGTAGATTACTATATCCGTATCAAGGACACATGGAAAATCGCTTCGACCAATAAAACTGAAAAAGGAAAAAGTATCTTCTTCTATACAGGAACACTAGGAGGATATACCCGAAAGATGTTTCACACAGCCTATTATTTCGACCAGCATGATGTTACACGCTGGTTCCCCAAATCCCTCCGATGGAACTTCTGTCCGGGTGACGTATACTTTACCCCTGATGTTCCCACAGTTGTAAAAAGCAGGCTTCTTACTGCAGATAATCAGAATTCGGTTATCCTCAAACTGGATAAATTACGCCATTTCTTATTCATAAACGATGAAAAATCATTCCGGCAGAAAAAAGACATGGCTATTTTCCGCGGAAAGATTCGACAAAGCCGGGTCCGTGAAAAATTTCTTCAACTTTATTTCAACCATCCGCTATTTGACTGTGGCGTTGTCGGTAAAAATGAAGGCTGTCCCGAGCAATGGATGCAACCCAAAAAGACCATCCGCGAACACCTGGACTACAAGTTTATCATGACGCTGGAAGGAAACGATGTGGCTTCGAATCTTAAATGGGTTATGTCTTCCAATTCCATTGCTGTAATGACGCGTCCTACCTGCGAAACCTGGTTTATGGAAGGAACGCTTATTCCGGATTATCATTATATCGAAGTAAAGGAAGATTTTTCAGATTTACCCGACAAGTTGACCTACTACGCACAGCATCCTGACAAGGCAGAAGAAATCATAAAACACGCCCACGCATACGTATCGCAATTCTTCGACAAGGAGCGTGAGGAAATTTTACAGCTGATGGTGCTGGAACGTTATTTCGAAACAAGCGGACAATTATAATAGCATGGCTAGCGATAAAAAAAATGTCATCAAAGAGTTTATCCGTTTTGGTATTGTAGGAGTCATTGCCACCGGTTTACATTATGGAATTTACTTCCTTCTTCAGAAATATATCAATGTAAACATTGCATATACCTTGGGATACGGTTTGAGTTTTATCGGAAACTTCTACCTTACCTCCTACTTTACGTTCGGTACAGCCCCATCCTGGAAAAAACTGATTGGCATGGGGGGAGCTCATGCTATCAACTATAGCTTACAGATTGTCCTGCTGAATCTGTTCTTATGGTTAAAGGTTCCGCAAGAATGGGCACCTTTCCCTGTGTTTGCATTGGCTATCCCTATAAATTTTATGCTGGTGCGTTTTGTATTCAAATACCGTAAAAAATAAAAATATGAAATTGGTGATTGTAGTTCCCTGTTATAACGAAGAAGAGGTATTGCAAGAAACGACCTCACGTCTTTGTAATATATTAGAAGAGCTGACAGCAAAAAAGCAAATAGCAGAGGGGCAGATATTATATGTGGACGATGACAGTAAAGACCAGACCTGGAAACTGATAGAAAAATATGCGGAAGCAGATTCACGGGTTTCCGGTTTAAAACTGGCACACAATGTAGGGCATCAGCAAGCTTTGTGGGCCGGTCTGGAATGGGCATCGACTCACGCCGATGCAGCTGTATCCATCGATGCAGACTTGCAGGATGACGTCCGCTGCATTATTTCAATGGTAGACTATTATCATAAAGGGATTGATATTGTCTATGGAGTCCGAAAAGAACGCAAGACCGATACCTTCTTCAAGAAGAATACAGCTTTGATGTTCTACCGGCTGATACGTAATCTGGGAGGTGACATCGTTTACAACCATGCAGACTTCCGGCTCATGAGCCGCAGGACATTACAGGCTTTGATGCAATTTCCGGAAAGAAATCTTTTTCTCCGGGGAATGGTTAGTTCAATGGGGTTCCCTTCGGCTATGGTATACTACGACCGTACAGAACGTTTTGCCGGAGTTTCCAAATATCCCTTCAGTAAGATGCTAAGTTTCGCACTGGACGGAATTACCTCTTTTTCTGTCAAGCCTTTGCGCTACATCGTCATGCTGGGCCTGCTGTTCATTCTCATCTCCGTACTGGCGATAGTATACGGACTTCTGTCCTATTATGACGGGAATGCCATTCCGGGATGGACTTCCTTATTGGTTTCGGTTTGGTTTATTGGAGGAGCAATTCTTACAGCCGTAGGAATCATTGGCGAATATGTAGGTAAAATCTATAAAGAGATAAAAAGAAGGCCTCGTTACTTCATAGAGAAAGAGGCCAATCTTTAAACATTATATTTATCTTGCTCCTAAATCATCATACAGACTTTGCAGGATTACCTGTCCTTTTTCCATCCGACTTATATTCTCATCCGGATAAGCATAGATGGTTTGTCCGGATGTGTTATCTATAACAGTTGCACCCGTACTGTCGCAAAACGCAAAACCATTATTATAACTATAGAAAGCAAAAGGATAGGTATAATCACTTCCCAGGACATTCCGGCTGAATGTAAATTCATCATGCGAAATACCCAACTGGCCAAGTAAAGTCGCAGCCATATCCGTCTGATTCATCAGTCTATCTATCTGCATCGGTTTCTTGACCGCCCCGCCCAGCCACAGCATCGGAATGTGATAGAACTTGGGCTGTGTATTCAATCCTTCACGCGGATAATAGAAACCGTGATCGGGCAAACAAATAATCAACAGGTCTTTCCACTGAGGCAGCTGTTTCATCTTCTCGATAAATTTACCCAAACAGTCGTCTGTATAGGCAAAAGCGTTCGGTATATCATCGGCAAGCCGGTGATAAGGAACTTTAAAAGGTTCATGGCTACTCAATGTAAGAAAAGCGGTATGCCAGGGTGTATCATCCTGACGCTTTTTCAACACTTCATACAAATACTCAAAAGTTATATCGTCATTTACTCCCCATGCATTGCTGGTCTGTTCGCTTAATGAAAAGTCCTTGTCTGCGGTCAAATGTTCATATCCTGTGCTGAGCAAATAGCTTTTCATATTGGTAAAGTTGATATCTCCTCCATACAGGAAATCTGTGGCATATCCTTCTGAACGAAGCTTTGCAGCAATCCCTGGTAACGTACGGCTTTTATTGGGTATTTTCATAACTGATGCTGTAGGCAATCCCAAATAACCACTAAATGTACAAACTGTACCTCTGTCCGTCCGGAAACTATTGGCATAGCAGTTGGTAAAAAACACACCTTCTTTCGATAAACGGTTCAAGTTAGGAGCAACATCCGGCAGACCTCCTAACGGTTCCACAAACTGAGCACCAAATCCTTCCATCAGAATAATCAGGATATTGGGCCGTTTTATATTCAGAACCTGTAAAACGGAATCTCCATCCGACGTATGATACAAACCCTCGAAAAGCTGAGCCCGTTTTTCTTCCTCAAAGAAATTAAACTGCTGTGCAAAATCTTCGCTCTTCCCCATAGAGGAAAGTAAACTAAATGCCGGATTCACAGCTGAGTGATTTAAAAACGGATCATTACAAAAATATGCCTGACCAACATTGCTGGTAGACTCTGTCACTCCACCACGAATAACCACAAACAGAACTCCTCCTAAAAGTATACTTACCAGTGTTCCGACAGCCTTGCGTTGCACACCAGGCAAATATTGTGGAGTAATCCGATAAAGTCCCCAAGAGGCTACTATGCTCAACAAAAGAATAAAGAAAATCCGCAACACAACAAAGCCAACAGAAACACTTGCCATCGCATTCTGCGGAGAGTCTAAATACAAAAAGATGGATGCATCTAATTTGAAGTTCCAAAATGGATACAGACACATATCGCCCACAAAAATTAAAGCGACCAGCAAGCTAACCAAAATGTAATAGCCCACTAATAGCTTCCGTAAAGGAAATTTCTTAAACCAGATACTAACCAATAGAACTAACCATGGCACAGCGGTCAAGTAACCGGCAGTAGCTGCATCCAGACTTAATCCATGCCAGATAACTTGTCCATATTCGGACAAAGAAATACTCTTGGACAGAGCATCATTATAAATCATAAATACAGGTTTTTGCAGCACAAAATACAAGAGAAATGCTGCAAAAATCATCAGCAGAGATACAATTCTTTTTTTCATTGGAATATACTTTAAGCACAAAGATATATATTTTTAATTTCAAAGTTTCTTGGCCTGATTTGTTTTCAGCAAGAATAGTTTCGGTGACTCTCCCAGCACTTGCTTAAACACTCTGTTGAAACTGTTTGGGCTGCTGAAACCTGTTTCATAGGCAATTTCCTGAATCGTTCTTCCGCCATCGGTCAACAATTCGATTGCCCGCATAATCCGCAGATAATGGTAAAAGAATGGATGCCTAATGTTTCTATTCAGGAATTATACGCTCAGGTTACTACCCAGACTCTGCTTACCAGCCTTAAGGAATTATTCGGAGTAGTTTGTATAATAGGAACAGCCTTTCTGGTTGTTCTAGTGGGACAAAAATTATGGCGGAAACTGCTGGCACTCGTAAGGATGCATCTCCAAAAAAGTTTTCATGTTATAAAAAACAGTAATCCGCCGGTTTGAGAAGTTACTTCCTGCCAAAATCGGCAGGAACTTCTCCCCACAGCTGAGTTTCCCACTTCCGTAAAGGTGTTGTATACGAATTCTCTCGCAACCATTTCTCAGCTCGTTCTATCAGTTGAAAAAGTTCTTCTGTTTTAGCTGTACGCTCCAGTTTTGTCTTACATTTCTTCTGTTGCACCCAGTTTAAAGCATTCCGGCTGTCCGAATAAATCGGCATATCAATTCCTTTCTGCTTCATCAGAGCCAATCCATGCACGATAGCAAGAAATTCACCGATATTGTTCGTGCCATACACTGGGCCAAAATGAAATACTTCTTGTCCGGTCAATAAATAAACACCCCGGTATTCCATAGGTCCCGGATTACCACTACACGCCGCATCCACAGCCAAGCAATTCAAATCAAAGTTTTCAGGAATTTTCTGTTCTTCCGGTCTTACTTTCAAACTATTGCCTCGCGTCAGGCAAGCATGAGCCGGACTATTAAAAGCTACCTCAGCTTCCTCACGTGTAGGAAACGATTTATACACCGCTCCTTTATAATTCTTTATTTGCAACTGGCATTCTGTCCACGAATCGTAGATTCCAGGAATTACTCCCTTCCATACCACATAATATTTTTGTTGTTTTGCCATATACCGATATAAAATTACACAGATTCACTCAAAATAACTCACAATAGTATCCGAATGAATCTGTGTAAAGAAAATCAATAGTACAAATATGCTATTTTATTACATACGTTCAGGAACTTCGATACCCAACAGTCCCATGGCAAGTTTTACTACCTTACCTACATTTTGACTCAATGCAAGACGGAAGACCTTGATAGCTTCGTTTTCTTCACGCAAAATGCTGAAATCATGATAGAACTGATTATATTCTTTCACTAAATCGTAAGCATAGTTTGCCAAAATAGACGGGTTATAATCCGAACCAGCTTGTTTAACTACATTGGTAAAGTCGGCCAACATCTGTATCAGACCTTCTTCCTTAGTGCTCAATTCAATACCTGTAGGAATAACCTGTGGTACAGAAATACCTGCCTCAGCAGCCTTACGCAAAATAGACTGGATACGAGCATATGTATATTGGATAAACGGACCTGTATTACCGTTGAAGTCGATTGATTCTTTCGGATTGAAAGTCATATTCTTTCTGGCATCTACTTTCAAGATAAAATATTTCAATGCACCAAGACCTACAATACGAGCGATATTATCAGCTTCTTCCTGTGTCAGGCCATCCAGTTTACCCAGTTCGTTACTGGTTTCCTTAGCTGTTTCAATCATAGCTTCCATCAAGTCGTCAGCATCTACTACTGTACCTTCACGACTCTTCATCTTACCTTCCGGCAATTCCACCATACCATATGAGAAGTGTACCAAATCCTTGCCCCACTCAAAGCCCAGTTTATCAAGCAAGATAGAAAGTACCTGGAAGTGATAATTTTGTTCGTTTCCTACCACATAAATCATCTTATTGATTGGATAGTCCTGGAAACGCAATTTAGCTGTACCAATATCCTGTGTCATATACACCGAAGTACCATCACCACGCAACAACAGTTTATGGTCAAGGCCTTCAGCTGTCAGATCAGCCCATACAGAACCATCTTCCTTACGATAGAAGAAACCTTTTTCCAGACCTTCCATCACCTTTTCCTTACCTTCCAGATAGGTATCCGATTCATAGTATATCTTATCGAAACTTACTCCCATCATCTTGTAAGTTTCGTCAAATCCAGCATATACCCAGTCATTCATTGTCTTCCACAACTTACGCACTTCAGGGTCATTAGCTTCCCATTTACGCAACATTTCACGAGCTTCCAGCATCAACGGTGATTCTGCTTCTGCTTTTGCTTTAGCTTCTTCTTCACCCATGCCTTCAGCCTGGAATTTAGCCATCAGTTCTTTCATTTCAGCCTTATAGTGCTTATCGAAAGCTACATAATAATCACCAATCAGATGGTCACCCTTTTTGCCAGATGATTCCGGAGTTTCCCCGTTACCATACTTCAGCCAAGCCAGCATAGATTTACAAATATGGATACCACGGTCGTTCACAATATTTGTTTTCACAACCTTGTTTCCATTTGCAGCCATCACATTAGCCAGTGCATTACCCAGCAGGTTATTGCGCACATGTCCCAAGTGCAACGGTTTGTTTGTATTAGGCGAAGAATATTCAATCATTACCAGTGGTGCATTCTCGTCAGCACGACAGATTCCCCATTCCGCATCCGCATGAATTGCATTCAGCAAGCCAATCCATTCATCCGATGCCACTGTCAAGTTCAGGAATCCCTTTATTACATTGAATCCAGCCACAGCCGGTTCATGCTGTTTCAGGTATTCACCAATTTCCTGTGCAGTCTGTTCCGGTCCCTTCTTCGACATTTTCAGGAACGGAAATACCACCAGTGTAAGATGGCCTTCAAACTCCTTCTTGGTTTTCTGCAACTGTATCATCTTGGCAGGTACTTCCTGGCCGTACAGTTCCTTAATGCCGTTCATTACGGCTGCAGTCAGTTTATCTTCAATCTTCATGAATATTGGTAATTATTTGTTTAATCAATTTTATGAGTACAAAGATACGTAAAATTTCTCATTAAAAGCTCAAGAGATTACATTTGCGATTTATAAATACACCAATTTTGAAAGCTGATTTTCACAGAATTTCTCATTGGCTATTTCTAGCAGTTCTTTGCCGGTAAGTGCTTCTATTCGCTTAAAAATTTCCTCCTTTTCTTCATAGCGGTTATAATGCAAGAAACATTTACCCATATCTAAAGCATTATTTTCGAAATTATCACTTACCACTCCTATTTGACCGATAATTTGTTTCTTGGCAGCTGTAAGTTGTGCAGTTGTAAGCTCTTTCCGACACAGCAGATTCAGTTCCTTATGTACTAGTTCCATACAATGATCAGCATCATCTGTGTCACATCCCAAATAAATACAGAAAGTACCGGTATCAGTATACGAAGTCAAGTTCGATTCTACCGTATACACCAACCCTCTACGTTCACGCAATGACACATTCAGACGACTGTTCATACCCGGACCACCCAATATATTGTTCAACAGATAAAGACCGGTCCTTTTTTCATCATCTGCCAGATAACCTCTACCTCCCAACATAACATGTGCCTGGTGTGTATCTTTTTTTACAGTACGGCTAGTGGGAATATATGGTAACGGTTGGCGACGTATATGTTCAGCCAACGAATAAGGAATATCGGCTACAGCTTTTTCTACAGTCTTCACTACCCGCTTAAAATCAATATCTCCCTGTACAAAGAAAACCATATTGGTAGGATGATAATAACGACTCACAAAGCGTAACACATCTTCCTGTCGGAAACCTCGCAGCTGTTCGGGATTACCCAGAATATTCCTTCCCAACGGATGATTTGGGAAAATCATTTCTTCAAAATCATCAAATATCAATTCAGAAGGAGAATCTTCATAACTCTGTATCTCGTCGATAATGACTTCCACCTCCTTTTCCATCTCACGCGCAGGAAAGTTGCTGTGAAACACAATGTCGGCCAGCAAGTCTACAGCACGCGCAAAGTGTTCTTTCAGAAAAGCACTGTAGATGACGGTTTCTTCTTTATTGGTGTATGCATTCAAGTCTCCTCCCACATTTTCCATACGGTTGAGTATATGCCATGCCTTCCTGCGGACGGTCCCCTTAAAAATAAGGTGTTCCACACAGTGTGCCATACCTTGCTCGTCCGGGAATTCATCCCGCGTACCGGCATCAATGGCAAAGCCGCAATAGGCTACAGGGGTAGGACTGCCGGCATGGATAATACGCAGGCCATTGGACAACGTACAGGTATTGAAGGACTTCATTTGCATTTTCTTTTTTTATTTTCGAGCAAAGTTACGCTTTGTTTACGACTTGACCAAACGTAAAAAAGAAAGATAGCATTAGCTCTTTCACCAAAGAAATACATTATCTTTGCTGTCAACATAGAATATTTTCAGAAATTAAAAAAGATTTTGCCTGCATCATGAAAGTTAACTGCGTAATAGTGACTTACAATCGCTTGAGCCTTCTAAAAGAATGTTTGGAAGCTGTGAAACAACAAACATTTCCGATAAATCAGACTATCATCGTAGACAATTGTTCGACTGACGAAACCGGTGATTTTCTGAAACAGTTCGAAAACGAAGAAAACATCCAAGTAATCCGGACAGAAAAAAACATTGGCGGCGCTGGAGGCTTTTCATTAGGATTAAAATCAGCCGTAATGGAAGGATGCGACTTTACCTGGTTGATGGATGACGATACTATCCCTACTCCTACCGCCTTAGAAGAACTGATAAAAGTCGCTGCCGAGCATCCAAATACAGGTTTTGTATGTAGCCGGGTAAACTGGACCAATGGTGAAGAGCATATCATGAACCGCCCCAATCTGTTCAATAATGAGATACTAAAGAATAAACAGCGTATACCTGCTGTACATCCTTGCCGTACCTGCTCTTTTGTTTCTGTACTCATCAACTCTACAGCCGTCTACCGACTAGGATTACCTATAAAAGAATTTTTCATTTGGTGTGATGATATCGAATATACCGAACGTATTTCAAAGAGCGGCTACCCTTGCTACTATACAGATCATAGTATTGCCCTACATAAAACAGCAGTCAATTATTTTCCGTCCATCGACAAGGCACCAGCTTCCATGGCAACCCGGTTTTATTATCAAGCACGAAACACCTCATATCTTAAACGAAAATCAACTTCCAACCGGATTTTCTTCTATCTGGCTATCCTCAATAAATACAGGGTCTATAAACATAAACTGAACAAACGCACCGATGGCGACAAAAAAGCCTTCTTAGATGCCGTTAAAAGAGGATGTAAGGACGGACTCACGTTTAATCCTCAAATAGAATACATAGAACAAAAAAAGTAGAAGCCAGAAGCTTCTACTTTTTTATCTACAAACAGTTTTTTATTCAATACTCCTCCATAACGACAAAGCTGCCTCTACCGTATCATCCATGTCAGCATAGCGATACGACCCTAGTCTGCCGCCAAAGTACACATTATGCAACAGACGGGCTTCATCCATATATTTTTTTAGCAGCTCCATATTTCGCTCGTCATTCACCGGATAGTAAGGTTCTTTCCCTAATTCGTAATTATCCGGATACTCATATGTCACCACGGTTTTAGGTTGTGTTCCAAACTCAAAATGTTTGTGCTCTATCACACGAGTATAAGGAATTTCACGTTCTGTATAGTTTATCACAGCATTTCCCTGAAAGTCCGGTGTATCAAGTATCCGATGTTCGAAACGCAAACTACGGTATTCCAACCGGCCGTATTTATAATCGAAGTATTCATCAATACAACCAGTGAAAAGTACCTTGTCAGCCATCGCTTCCAATTCGCTGCGACATTCAAAGAAATTAGTATTCAAACGTATTTCCACACCTTCCAATAATCTTTCAATCAAAACATTGTACCCTCCCTTTGGGATACCCTGATAAGAGTCATTAAAATAATTATTATCATACACAAAGCGGAAAGGAACCCGACGTATGATAAAAGCAGGTAACTCACAAGCCGAACGATTCCATTGCTTTTCAGTATATCCTTTTATCAGTTTTAAATATATATCCTTACCACAAAGCTTCAAAGCCTGTTCCTCCAAATTTGCAGGCTCTTCTATATCTCTATATTCAGCCCGCTGTTCTTCTATTTTTTGCCGGGCCTCATCGGGTGTCCTTACTCCCCAAAGCTGATAAAAAGTATGCATATTGAACGGAAGCGAATAAAGCTGTCCTTTGTAATAAGCCAACGGTGAATTAGTAAAACGGTTGAATTCTACCTGTGCGTTCACATAGTCCCAAACTTGCCTGTTGCTAGTATGAAAAATATGCGCTCCATACTGATGTACGTTTATATCTTCTATCTTCGAACAATAAATATTGCCTCCAATATGGTTTCTACGGTCTATAACCAGACATTTCTTGCCTGCCTTACAAGCTTCATGCGCAAAAACCGCACCAAACAGTCCTGCGCCTACTATCAGATAATCGTATTTATTCATAAGTCGATATTTTTTAGTCAGTATGTATTTAGCAAGCCGAATTACCTTCTTCCTGCTGTCTCCTCAACCACTCTTCCTTGGTGCGTTTCCAACGCTTATGCGACCACAGCCAGTAGGCCGGTTCCTCACGTATCTGCTCTTCCAAACAGGCAGCATAACGGTCCGTCAGTTCATAATCAGGTATTTCATTGGGGTGCAAGCTCAAGCATTTCAGCTCACCGTGATAATATCCACGCTTCACCCGCTTCAATTCCAGATAATAAATTGCTGCATCCAACTGCTTGCCGATGCGTTCCGTCCCGATAAAGAACGAAGTATCATGGTTAAGAAACCAGGTCCAGTGATGCATACTTTCCCATTTGGGCGACTGGTCGGCTATAAAACCCACAGCCACGGGCTTATCTCCCTTTCGAAGTTGTATCAGCCGTCGCAATGTTTCCTTCATAGCAATGGATTCACCGCCAAACTGTCCCCGCAGTCGCAAAAACAACTTATTGAAAGACTTGTTGTAAATAGGATGGTAAATCTGCCCACAATGCATATCTTCCAGCCAATAACTCAGTGAAGCTACATACTCCCAGTTACAATAATGTCCCAAATAAATGAAACACATCTTCTTATTTTCCCGCTGCATGGCCTGACGCATCTCTTCTACACCACCAAAGGTCATCCGTCGCATCATTTCTTTTTTGGAAATGGAAAATAATTTAATGGTTTCCACAACATAGTCACAAAAAAAATGATAAAATTCCTTCTCCGTATACAATAACTCTTCATCCGTTTCTCCGTAAAAAACCTCCTTCAGATTCTGATGTACTACTTTGCGCCGGTACCGAATGAGATAAAAGCAGGGATAAAAGAGTAAATCAGACAAGACATACAATACTCGTAACGGCAACAGTGACAGCAGATACCAGAAGAAAAAGACAATATAATAGACAATATTCATAAGATGATACATTTATAAAAGCTCATTACGACAAAACTACAAAAAAACCTTTAATTCATAACGCCCGTGCGCAGATTTTACGCTATATTTGTCTCTGACATTATTTATTCATCCATTTATTATCCATGAAAGAATTCTTCCAACTGATGCGGCGCTTTGTGTCGCCCTACAAAAAATATCTGGGATGGGCTATTGTTCTGAATGTCCTCTCGGCTGTTTTCAATGTATTTTCGTTCTCGCTACTTATCCCGATACTTAACATCCTGTTTAAAACGGGAGACTCAGACAAAGTATATACCTTCATAGAATGGGGAAGCACCAGCTTCAAGGATGCAGCTGTCAACAATTTCTATTATTACGTATCCCGACTAATTGAGATATTCGGACCGGCAACAACTTTGCTCTGGCTCGGACTTTTCCTGGCCGGTATGACATTATTGAAAACAGCTTGCTACTTCGGCTCGTCTGCTGTAATGATTCCGCTACGTACGGGTGTTGTACGCGATATCCGTACCATGGTATACTCTAAAGTGATGCACTTGCCGTTGGGATTCTTCTCTGAAGAACGGAAAGGCGACATCATTGCCCGCATGAGTGGCGACGTTACAGAGATAGAGAACTCTGTTACCAGCTCTCTGGATATGCTGCTGAAAAATCCGATTCTTATTTTATCCTATTTTGCCACATTGATTGTCACCAGCTGGCAGTTGACACTGTTTACCATTTTAGTATTACCGTCAATGGGTTGGGCTATGGGAAAGATTGGCCGTAAACTGAAACGGCAGTCACTCGATGCCCAGAACAAATGGAGTGAAACAATGTCACAATTGGAAGAAACGCTAGGTGGTCTGCGTGTTATCAAGGCTTTTACAGCAGAAGACAAGATGATTGGCCGCTTTGTAAAATGCAGCAATGAATACCGCGACGCGACAAGCCGGGTCGCTACCCGTCAGGCTATGGCACACCCTATGAGTGAATTCCTGGGAACAGTACTGATTGTCATTGTATTGTGGTTCGGTGGCTCGCTCATTTTGGGAAACAATTCGTCTATCGATGCCTCTACGTTTATTTTCTATATGGTTATCCTTTACAGCCTGATTAATCCGCTGAAAGAATTTTCCAAAGCCAGCTACAATATTCCCAAGGGATTGGCTTCAATGGAACGTGTGGATAAGATTCTGAAGGCAGACAATCCTATCCAGGAAAAAGAACATCCTACTCCTATCAATAAGCTGGAAAAAGGTATAGACTTCAACGACATCACATTCAGTTACAATGGCCAAACACAGGTACTCGACCATATTAACCTGCACGTAAAACAGGGAGAAACCATTGCACTGGTAGGTCAGAGTGGTTCCGGAAAATCTACATTGGTAGACTTGGTTCCACGTTTTCACGATGTAACTTCTGGAGAAATTCTGATTGACGGGGTAAACATCAAGGACTTGTCCCTCAAGGACCTTCGTTCCATGATAGGCTATGTAAATCAGGAAGCCATCCTTTTCAACGACAGTTTTTATAACAACATTGCTTTTGGGGTAGAGAATGCAACCCGCGAACAGGTTATCGAAGCTGCGAAAATAGCTAATGCACACGATTTTATCATGGAATCAGAAAATGGATACGATACAAATATCGGTGACCGTGGTTGCCGCTTGTCGGGCGGACAGCGCCAGCGTATTTCCATTGCACGGGCCATCCTTAAAAACCCGGCTATCCTGATTCTGGACGAAGCCACTTCAGCTCTCGATACGGAAAGCGAACGACTGGTACAAGAAGCTTTGGAACGACTGATGAAAACACGTACTACCATTGCGATTGCCCACCGTTTGTCCACCATCAAGAATGCCAACGAAATTTACGTGTTGTACGAAGGCAAAATTGTAGAACACGGCAAGCACGAGGAACTGCTCCAAAAAGGTGGCTATTACAAACGTCTGAATGACATGCAGGCTCTTTAATTCCAAGCCTCTGAAATAACAGCGAAACGGCTGCAAGAATATGTTGAGAATCATTCTTGCAGCCGTTTCGCTGTTTATATAAATATCCAATAGTTTCTATTACATTTTTCCCAAACGTTCCTTTACCCCATCTTTATAGGCTTTCCAAAGCTTGGACAAGTCACGCCATTCGTAAGCCTGGCTAAACGGACAGGTAAAAAAGGCTACAACTAAATAACCGGATACTCCAATCAGTCCGCGCAAATACCGCACTCCCCAGTTTTCGCCATAATGATGATTCAGATAAGCCGAATTACGCACTTGATAGAAACGTTTCCAGCGCTTTTTCCGACTTCGCTCACTCCAACTGTCTTCCGAAAAAAACAACTGCTTATCCATTAAGGCTTGAGGAATATACAGAATCTTGAATCCGGACAATACAGCACGCAGACAGTAATCGGTATCATCACAGAAAATAAACAGTTCCCTGTTGGGCAAACCAATAGCCTTAACAACCTCGCGACTTATCAACGGTCCCTCGAAAGCGGTTCCTTTAATCTCCGTCGGACCTGTAACCTCTTGTTTCGACAACCGTTTCTGATACATCGAAGTAAAAGGATTGGTAAGATTGTATTCTTGAAAATCATGTGTGAAAATCCGACCTTCCTGCAAGCGTCGGGGAGCTAATATGCCCACTTCTTTTTGCTCCGTATAAGGCAACAGTTGTTGCAGACAGTCAGCTCTCGGAAAAACATCATCGTCCATGCACCATATCCAGTCCGCACCAGCTTTATACGCATATTCTATACCGGTATAGAAACCACCGGAACCACCGACATTCTCCTGATTGATTACTTGCAGGTCCGGCTGCGCAGCAAGCCATTGCGTTGTTCCATCAGTACTCCCGTTATTCACGACTACAATTGATGTCAGTGGAGTATTCTGCCGAAGACAGTCTATATTCCGCTTCAGCAGTTCCAACCGATTATACGTAACAACTACAGCTATGATTTTCATACTTTCTATCTGTTTATACATCAATATAAATTATCTATCTTACCAGGCTGTACACTCCGGTAAGCCGTAATAAGACGCAGACATTCTGCAGCATCAAATCCACGCAAGCGGGCATATTCCTCAGCCAGAATCTGATGCATGTGTGGAGTAGCCGGCAAACGCTCAAAATTCTTACAGCCTTTCTTGATATCCAGTTTTCCTACGTACATACGATTCAAATCCACCACTTCTATCTTGATGCCGTTCTCTTCTTTGCGGAACAGAATATTGCCCCGTCCGTAATCCTTATGAGCCAGTCCGTGCTCGTGCAGAATGGCTGTAGTACGTGCCACAGCACGCAGTACATCGTCTTCATAAGCAAATTTTTGCTTGAACAAGGCCTCATAAGTATAAGGACAATCCGAAGCCAGTGTAACGTAATAGCTTCTGTCAAACAGTCCACCCGAACGGACATTGAGATAACCTACCGGACAAGGAGTACCTACCCCAATCTGCTGGTACAGCAATGCGTTATTATAAGAGCGTTTGGCCTTTGACGGACGAAAGATTCCATATACAAAACGGTTAATGATATTGGGGCGATGAAAAGATTTGACCACAAATTCCTTTCCCCCGTACGACATCCGGCGCAACTCGTTGCGGCCCTTATGAATAACCGTTCCTTCCTGCCGCAAAAAACGTTCGGGCAAGGATGCCAAGAATTCCTCCACATCTTTAAACTGTGGATGGACGACCAGCGTACGATGACGAAAAATTGTATCTAGCATGATTTTTATCCGGTTAGGGGTTACTACATTTAAATTTTATCCAATCCTTTCGTAAACTTCAACCAATAGTATTTCAGAGGATTCTTGTACTTCAGTTGTTTCCAAGGACGACTGCTATGCGGCCGGTGAATCACCGGCAATGAAGTAAACAGATAATTGGTAAATCCCTCTTTCAACGACTGGTGAGAGATGGTTACATCGTGCCAGTTTTTCTCCGGATTGAGGTTGTGAAAATCAAATTTCCGTAAGAATGCCAATGAGAGCAGCGAACAGCAAAAACTAAGGTGCTTCTTTTCCGGATAAATGCGGTTTTCCTTGCCTTTGGCAAACAGATAAGGATAATTAATATCTCCATTATCGTCTACCGTTACCGAAGCTGCTATTCCGCAATCGGGACGTGCCAGTGCTCCATCAAATAAAGCTTGCAAGGTATCCGGACGTACCACTACATCCGATTCCACAATCAACAAGCCGGCCTCGGCTGCAATTGCTTCCTCTTGGGCCTGCTGCAACACCAGCAAGTAATTGGGCGATGGATGGTCTGTTATATCAGCCAGATTTACCAGCCGGAAACCTAACTCACGCGAAGCTGCTTCCAGACGGCGTGTATTCTCTTCTGTACTAAAGTCGTTGTAAATCGTATATTGGAACGGTACCGTAATGACAGAATTCATAATGGCCTTTACGGTTTCAAGCGTAGAATCGATTGAATCCTTTACCGGTGTGATAATATGCAGACATTTCATTGGTTTTGGGACTTTTAGAATGTTTTTTAAGTTTACATGCAAAACTAGCCATTCTTTTCGATATTACAAAAATCAGTCCCTTCTTATCCTCTTTATAACCGAACTTTCGTAACTTTGCTCCCCAATTATCACGGATTAATTTAAAATGAAAGTAATTGTAGATAACAAAATACCTTATATCCGAGAAGCACTGGCCGAACTAGCCGATGAGGTGGTATATCTTCCGGGAAAGGCTTTTACACCCGACATCGTACGGGATGCCGACGCACTGATTACACGTACACGTACTCTGTGCAATCGTGACTTACTGGCTGGAAGTAAAGTACAGTTTATCGGTACAGCTACTATCGGATTCGACCATATAGACACGGCTTACTGTAAGAAAGCTGGCATTATCTGGTCCAACTGCCCGGGTTGCAATGCCGGAGCGGTAGAGCAATACATACATTCGGTGCTGCTTCTGTTACAGCAGGAAAAAGGACTGAAATTAAAGAATGCCTGCATCGGCATCGTAGGAGTAGGACACGTAGGCAGCCGTGTCAAGCAGCTGGCAGAAAGATTAGGTATGAAAGTCTTGCTGAACGACCCTCCTCGCGAAGCACAGGGAGAAAGTGGATTTACCGACTTGCAGACACTGGCACAATGCTGCGATGTGATTACATTCCATACTCCACTGGTAAAACAGGGAGATTTTCCGACTTTCCATCTGGCAGACGAGAGTTTTTTTGCTTCCCTACAACGACAGCCCTATATCATCAACACATCACGTGGCGAAGTTATCGATGAGAATGCCTTACGCGGGGCTTTGAACAAGGGATTGATTAAAGATGCCGTAATCGATGTGTGGGAACATGAGCCTAATATTGCTCTGGATTTACTGAACCGTATTTTTATCGGAACGCCTCATATAGCCGGTTATTCGGCCGACGGAAAAGCCAATGCAACCCGTATGACACTGGAAGCTTTTTGTAAATTTTTCGACAAGGAAATGAAATTTACTATCTTACCGCCGGATATGCCGCATCCTCCTTTCGACAGCAACGAAGATATACGCCGGCTGCAGATTTACGATCCCCGACGGGATTGCGCTGAGCTACGTAACCATCCCGAACTGTTCGAACAGCTACGGGGAGATTATCCGCTACGCAGAGAGTATTAAATAAAATTGTCTTCGTATCTTATTTCCGTATCATTAAAGAGAGAAACTTATGGTATAAAAATGATAAATGTTTATCATGTAAATGAGGAATGTTTCTCTTTTATGTGTAAAGATAAAAACTTACTGTTACATAAGAAATGTAGTAAAAATCCCGACCTATTCTTTACGAACAAGCCGGGATTTTTTCATTTACCTAATATTTCTATAAGCAGGGCATTAGCCTAAAATCAGAAGTTTCCTTTATCTGCGTTATCCCACCAAACGTGTGTACCACCTTTGTCACCGCTGATGCCTTTCTTGCTTGAATTTTCTTTGTCAAGCAACTTCAAGCCTTCTTCCAAACCTTTAGCATTGGTATCGTATGCATTACTGCTATAAATTACACGACGAACACCTTCTTCTGTATCTACAGCTCCGTTACTTTCATTCACGTATGCAGGGAACAGACGTGGATAACCAGTACGACGTTGTTCAGCCCATGCTTCGGTAGACAATGGGAACAATGCCAAATATTTCTGAATCATAATTCTTTCCAGCTTTTGCTCATTACTGGCTCCTTCGTCCCATTTTACACCTAATTTATTCAATGCCGGTGTACTCAAGGCTGCATTAGCAGGGTCAACAAAATCAATCTGACCTGTAGTTCCGTTGATATAATCTTCAACTGCATTAGCAGGATATGCACTTATTTGAGCATATTTACCACGGTAAGCCAATTCGTTTTCCATTGATACACGAATACCATTTTCATACAGAGACTGGATACTTTCACTACCAATATTCCAGCGAAGTTTTGCTTCAGCCAACAAGAAATAAGATTCGGCAGCTTTGAATATCGGAAGTGGCATAGAGTATACACCCAATGCATTCGGAGTGTCAATCCAACCAGAGAAATTACTCCAGCTATTAGGCTTACCCGGCAAACCAGAAGCAAAACGTATTCCCAGATATTCAGTATTCTTCGGAACCACAACTTTAACTTCTTCACCCACCTTCACGGTTACATCATTACCATTTTTAGTCATATATAAAGGCTGGCGCGGATCTTTCATTCCCGACATCAAAGTTACCAAATTCGCGTTGAATCCACAGTCACCCCAGTTAAACATCAGCCACATTTCATTTTCCAGACTCTTGTCTATCACAATGTCTTTATTAACTGTTGCCAGTGTATTCGGAGCTACTGCTGCCGCTACGGCTTTCAAGTCAATACCAGCTGCACTCATCTCTGCTTCACGTTTTGATAAGCGCAATGCCATACGCAATTTCATGGTATTAGCAATTTTCACCCACAATTCAGTATCAGCCTGACACCAGGAATCAAAGGTTGCCAATGTAAGCTTTTCGGCTTCGGTCATATTCTGAATATCAGTAATGGCCTTATCCAAATCTTTCAGCATGGCAATATAGATATCCTGCTGACTGTCAAACGGGAAATAAGACTCATATTCTCCTGAAAGAATAGAACTGTATGCCAGTGGGCCGTGGGCATCTGTTGTCATCAAAGTTCCGTAAGCCTGTACGATACGCATTACACCAGCCAGTCCCAACTGATTGGAAGCATCACAATCGGCTATAATACGACGGGTATTGTTAAATATATGCAGATAATAGTTTTCATACATACCACCACTGTGTCCGCGGTTTTCACCCATATCACCATTCGTAAAGTTACCATTTGGAGTCATGAAGTAACCTCCGTACAAGTCAATAGTCAGGTTAGTCCAGAACTGGAACATATTTTGCTGAGGCGGATAACAATAATTCATAGGCTCTGTACATTGTGCAGAGAATGGAAGTTCATTCGGATCTACCTGAACACCACTGGTATTCAAGTCTTCAAAGCTGTCTGTACATGATGTCATAACTCCGCTACCCAGTACCGGAAGAGCCATCCACAACGCATATTTTAATATTTTATTCTTTTTCATAGTTACATGCATTTAAAAGTTAAGTTTCAAATTCAAACCAAAGCTGCGTGATGTCGGAAGTCCGAACATGTCTACACCTTGTATACCATTACCGGTACCTGCTGATACATCCGGATCCATCGGGGCATCTTTATAGAAGAAGAACAGGTTACGACCGATAAGGGCTGCAGTTAAGTTCTTGCCTACTCCAAACAGATTACGGAATGTATAACCTATACTTAATTCACGCAAGCGTACATTAGTTGCATCGTATACATAATATTCGTTCGCATACGGGCTATTAAAGTTGCTGGCACCAGTAGTTGTGTACCATGCTTTTGGGTCGAAGCTTACACCATCAACCACTACTTCACCTGCATCACGAGCTGCACCCGAACGTTCTGATACGCCCCATCCATCAAGAGTAGCTTCAGTCATTGCCATTACCTTACCACCAAACTTAGCGTCAATCAAGAATGAAAGTGTAAAATCTTTATAATGGAATGTATTAGTCCATCCGGCATTTACCTTCGCATTCATATTTCCAGCATAAATTAAGTCTTCGGTTGCATCACCACTGACAATTGGCTGTCCGTAATCATTCTTCAACGGTTTACCGCTTTCGTCACGCATGATATGACGTACATACAAATCACCATATGAACCACCTTCCTTCAAAATAATCTTAGCACCACCAAAGTCTGTAAGTGTCAATCCATTTGGAAGGTCATCCACCAATTCTACAATCTTATTTTCATTATATGAAATATTGAAGTTGGTACTCCAGCTAAAGTTATCATTAAACTGCTGATACCAGCCTGCTGATAATTCGAAACCTTGGTTCTGTACATTACCTGCATTAACATAACGGTTACGCAAACCTGATTCGTATGGAGCTGCAACAGAGAAGAACTGGTTCTTAGTATTTGTCTTATAGTAAGTTAAACCTAAAGTAAGACGATTCTGGAAGAAAGTACCATCAAAACCAACTTCAATAGAATGAGTCTTTTCAGGCTTCAATGTACGGAACGGAGCTTTGTCGGGAGGAGTTACTGAACCTTGTGACTGCAATGAATACAGCAAGTTACTCATATACAACGGTACATCATTACCTACAATAGAATAGCTGGCACGGAATTTGAACAAATCGATATTTTTACCCATATCTATAAATTTGTCCAACAATAAGCTACCACCTACAGAAGGATAGAAGAAAGAACAGCTTTCTGTAAATGCCAATGCAGAAGACCAGTCGTTACGTGCAGAAAGGTCGATGAACAAACCATCCTTATATCCCAATTGTGCGGTTGCAAAGACTGCATTCAAACGTTTTTCTGTATTCCAATGATCATTTTTTCCTACTGTAGACATATTACCGTAGTAGTTATTGGGAGTGAAAATATTTGGATAATAAACATTTCCGATTCCCGGAGAAACAAACTGAGTTCCTTCAGCCCATAAATCTACATGAGAAGTTTTACTCTTAGTAAAGCTGGAACCTGCTGTAGCTGATACAAAGAAATCATTAAATGTATGGCTATAACTTACCAATACATCACCGTACAACTGATCACTGAAGTAACGGTTATCGCGCATACGGCCCATCGGATACAAGTTGGCAATACTTGATGCATATAAATTATGTACATAGTGCTCTTCACCACGTTCATAACGCATACGGCCCTGAATATTCAAATCACTGGTAATATCCCATTTCACGCTACCACCAAATTCATAACGGTTACGATCGGTGATAGGAGTCTGACGATTCAAAGTCCAATATGGATTACTATACTGCTGCAAACCTGTGTTGGTCCAGTTTTGGATGTTGCAACCACGGGCAGGATCATATACTTCATAATTGTTTTTATAGTAATCCCAGTCTTCACCTCTCGGGAA
The DNA here is from genome assembly GCA_905198575.1 of uncultured Bacteroides sp. Classification (GTDB taxonomy): domain Bacteria; phylum Bacteroidota; class Bacteroidia; order Bacteroidales; family Bacteroidaceae; genus Phocaeicola. The sequence goes on from CAJKDC010000006.1 coordinate 34,310, forward strand.
CAAATATACACCTGTCAATGGATTGAACAAGAAACCTGCTGCAGCCTGATTTTTAATATGCTGATTGGTGAATTTTGCAGTAAAGTCAACATGTACACCCTTAAATGGATCAAATCCTACTTTAGAGTTTAAGTTATGGCTGCGATAATTATTAGATGGAGTTACACCTTCCGAATAAACATTACCGTATGAGAAATAAGCCTGCATTTTATCATTACCACCAGCCAAAGATATTGAGTTATTGGTAGTAAATCCTACACGATAGAATTCCTTTGCATAGTTAGGAGCTTCTTTTGACAACTTATCTCCCCAGCTATAAGTACCATTATCACTCATACCATAACGATTCTGGAATTCAGGAAGTAGCATCGGAGTTTCCATTGTAGTATTGCTGGAAACATTGACTGACACTTTACCCGACTGAGCTGATTTGGTAGTAATCATAATAGCACCATTGGCAGCTACTGCACCATAAAGAGCTGCAGCAGAAGCTCCTTTCAATAAGGTAATTGAAGCAATATCATCAGGGTTAATAGTAGACATAGCATCACCACCATCTCGCTGACCACCATAATTATTATCCACCTGTGCGGAAGTAATGTTCATCATCAAAGGTACACCATCTACAACAACCAACGGCTGGTTGCTACCACTGATAGATTTGTTACCACGGAACAAAATCTTTGAGGAGCCACCTGCACCAGTAGAGTTCGGAGTAATCTGAAGTCCGGCACTCTTACCTTGCAAAGAGTTAATCATATTGACACTCTTTACATCATTTACATCTTTACCTCCTACAGTCTGTGCCGAATATGTAAGTGTTTCCGACTGACGCTTAATACCCATGGCTGTAACTACAACTTCACCCAAGCTTTCAGCATCAGATGCCATCACTACATTTATTACCTTCCGGTTTCCTACTTTCTCTTCCACAGTTTTCATACTTACATAAGAAAAGACCAAAACATCATCGGAAGAAGCTTGAATTGAATAATTACCCGATAAATCAGTAACCGTACCCGTCGTAGTACCTTTCACAAGTACGTTTACACCAATCAATGGTTCACCCATCTCCTTGTCGGTTACAGAACCTGTAACTATATGCGTCTGCGCATACAGAGAGGTTAGAAACATTCCTACCAGAAATGTTACTACAGAAAGAAAAAATCGCTTCTGCATAGTACTAAATTTAAAAATAAAACAATAGTTTCTGTCTAACACAAATTCATTGCACACACGTGCTTAAATACGTGAAGATTTAACGTTAACAGCTCAAATATATGCATTATTCTTTAAATAATACACTCTAATAAATTAAAATTGCATAAATAATATTTCATTAATATTTTATTTTTAAATAAGCATCCAAATAATCGAATTTATTATCAAAACAAGCTTTTTAGCGATAATTTAAAAACAAAAGAAAATGGGGAGTATTTGACTTTTTAGGAGCTGACCTCTTAATATAGTAAGGTAATCGTGCACACCAGCCTAAAAAATGTGCAAAAAATTGCATTTATTTGCCTGAATATTTGCTTACTACGAGAAATATTTATTCCTTTGCAGCAAAATTATAATACAAACAAATTTATAAACTTAAAATTTAAAGTTATGTCTGAAATCGCATCAAAAGTAAAAGCTATTATCGTTGATAAATTAGGTGTTGAAGAATCAGAAGTTAAAAATGAAGCAAGCTTCACTAACGATCTGGGTGCTGACTCTTTGGATACTGTAGAATTGATCATGGAATTCGAAAAAGAATTCGGTATCTCTATTCCAGACGATCAGGCTGAAAAAATTGCTACTGTAGGTGACGCTGTTTCTTACATTGAAGCTAACGCGAAATAAGTAATCCTATTCGTTTGAGTATGGAATTAAAAAGAGTAGTAGTAACAGGTCTTGGTGCACTCACCCCTGTAGGCAACACTGCTCCAGAATTCTGGAACAATTTGCTGAATGGAGTAAGTGGAGCAGGGCCTATTACTCATTTTGATGCATCTAAATTTAAAACACAATTTGCGTGTGAGGTTAAGAACTTCAATGCAACCGATTTCATCGACCGCAAAGAAGCTCGTAAAATGGACCTCTATACACAATACGCCATTGCAGCTGCTAAAGAAGCTGTAAGTGATGCAAATCTTGACCCAGAAAAAGAAGACTGCAATAAGATTGGTGTAATCTTTGGAGTAGGTATCGGTGGTATCCACACATTCGAAGAAGAAGTATTGAGCTATGCTCAGACAAAAGATACAATAGGACCTAAGTTCAGTCCGTTCTTTATTCCTAAGATGATTGCTGATATTGCTTCGGGACATATCTCTATTATGTATGGATTCCGTGGACCGAACTTTACAACAACTTCGGCTTGTGCATCTTCATCGAACGCAATTGCAGATGCATTCAATTATATCCGATTAGGAAAAGCAAACGTCATTGTAGCCGGAGGCGCAGAAGCTGCTATTTTCCCGGCTGGTGTAGGCGGTTTCAACGCTATGCACGCTCTCTCTACCAGAAACGATGACCCAGAACATGCTTCACGTCCATTCAGTGCAAGCCGTGACGGTTTCATCATGGGTGAAGGAGCCGGATGTTTGATTTTGGAAGAACTGGAACATGCAAAAGCCCGCGGTGCTAAAATCTATGCAGAATTGGCTGGCGTGGGAGCTTCTGCTGACGCACATCATATCACTGCTTCTCATCCGGAAGGTTTGGGAGCCAGACTGGTTATGATGAATGCTTTGGAAGATGCAGGCATGAAACCGGAAGATATTGACTACATCAATGTTCACGGTACTTCTACACCTGTAGGCGATGTTTCTGAAGTTAAGGCCATTCAGGCTTTGTTCGGAGAACATGCATACAAGCTTAATATCAGCTCTACTAAGTCTATGACCGGACACTTGCTTGGTGCTGCAGGTGCTGTAGAAGCAATTGCCAGCGTATTAGCTGTAAAGAACGATGTTATACCTCCAACCATTAACCACGAAGAAGGTGATAATGATCCTGAAATCGATTACAATTTGAACTTTACGTTCAATAAGGCTCAGCAGCGTACTGTACGTGCCGCATTGAGCAATACATTTGGTTTTGGTGGACATAACGCATGTGTAATCGTAAAAAAATACACTGAATAAACTGTGTTTAGCAATTTTACAGATAGGATAAGACTCTTTTTCCGCAAGGATAAGGAGCCTTATCTTTGTTTTTATAGAATACTGGGATTTTACCCTCATAATATTAGCTTGTATGAGCAAGCTTTATTACATAAATCATCATCGGTAAAATCAGAGAAAGGCCGTTTGGTAAATAATGAACGACTCGAATTCCTGGGTGATGCTATTCTAGATGCTGTCGTTGCAGATATTGTATACAAAAAATTTGAAGGAAAAAGAGAAGGTTTTCTCACAAATACCCGTTCAAAAATCGTACAGCGTGAAACATTAAACCGCCTGGCAGTTGAGATAGGACTGGATAAACTGATAAAATACACAACACGTCAGTCATCTCACAACAGCTACATGTGTGGTAATGCTTTCGAGGCATTGGTGGGAGCAATTTATCTTGACCGAGGATACCGTGCTTGTATGTACTTCATGGAAGAACGGATTATTAACCGCTATCTCAATCTGGATAAAATCTCACGAAAAGAGGTTAACTTCAAATCCAAGCTTATAGAATGGGGACAAAAAAACAAATTTGATGTGACATTTGAATTACTGGAACAATCACTCGACAATGCGCAAAATCCAGTTTTCGTCACACAAGTGGTCGTAGAGCACATTCCTGCAGGAAAAGGTTCTGGATACTCTAAAAAAGAATCTCAGCAAGAAGCAGCTCACGAAACCATGAAAAAAATAAAATCTGATCCTCAATTCATAGATAGTATCTTTGCAGCTAAGGCTGAGCGAGAAAAAGAATTGGAACAGGAAAATCCTATCCAACAACAGGAAACGCAACAGGAATTCAGCATTACAGAAGAAATAGCTGTAGAAAAATATGATGATAACGAACGAATTATCACCGAAGCTGAAGAAGCTGCATTCATGGAAGAGTCTGCCATAAAGAAGCAATAGGCTCACTATTGCAATAATATATTTATCAACAGCACAAAAATTTTAAATGGCTTCATATGGAAATATTCTATTCTCCCCATCAAATTTCCATATGAAGCCATTCTAAAAGTTGTATATAAATCAATTTACATAGAAAATGAAAGAGGTAAAAGTCAGTGTGATTGTTCCCAATTATAATTATGCCCGTTACTTACCGATTCGACTTGAATCTATTCTGAATCAGACATTCAAAGATTTTGAATTGATTTTATTGGACGATGCCTCAACAGATAACAGTATACAAATCTTAGAAAACTACCGCAATCATCCCAATGTATCACAGCTTGTTGTAAATAATGTAAATACAGGCAGCCCTTTTCAGCAATGGATGAAAGGTATTTTATTGGCTCGTGGTGAATATATCTGGATCGCAGAAGCTGACGACATAGCCGACTTACAATTTCTAGAAACTTGCATCAACTTAGCAGAGAAAAATGAGAATACAGCAATCTGCTATGTTGGTTCCCAATTAATTAATGAAAAAGGAGACATAAAAAACGCGATATAAATCACTGGGGAAAAAGAAAAAACAAGCATTATGGTTGTTTCGACGGTAAATCATTCGCAGAACATAATTTATATTGGAAAAATTATATCATAAATGCCAGTGGTGTGCTATTCCGTCGAGAATATGCTGCAAAGCTCGTTCATTCTGATTTTCTGCAGATGCGTTATTGTGGTGACTGGCTATTTTGGTTTCAGATGGCACTGCAGGGAAAGGTTATAGAGGTTTATAAAAATTTAAACTATTTCCGCCAGCACGATAAGAAAGTGACGGTTAATTCATATCGGTCCGGGAAAGGTATCGCAGAGGATATCCAAGTCGTTAACTTTATGGAAAGCAATTTACCTCTTCTGTCTCAGTATAAAAAACGTTTACGGCACGGATTGTTACATCGCAAAATCAGACGCTTGCCTATAGACGAAAATAATAAAAAATCACTGTACGATTTACTTTTAAAAATATTACATTCTGATGCTTCTGATTATTATTTAGAGCGCCGGAATCAGATACTTCGTATGATATTACCTTTTCTGCTTACAGCAAAAAGAGACAGACTCTAGTTTCATAAACACTCACAAACATATATAATGTATTGAAAAAGAATGTTCCTGAAAAGTTGATGATTACTTTTCAGGAACATTTGTTTATATCAACCAAAACAAACTCCCATTCGCCGACCTTGTAGCAGCAGATCATTGTTCTCGCCTACCAATTTTAATTTTCCTGCAACTTCCGTCAAGGGAATAGAAGTAATAGATGTACCCCTTAAGGAAACCATTCGCCCAAACTGTTTGTTAGCAATCAGCTCGGTAGCATGTCCTCCCATCCGTGTAGCCAAATTACGGTCGAATGCTGTAGGAGCACCTCCTCGTTGAATATATCCTAGCACGGTCTCACGGGTTTCAAATCCTGTTTCGTATTCTATTTCTTCAGCAATATACTGCGCTGCTTTCTTCCCGTCAGGAGTGGCAATTCCTTCGGCAACCACAACAATGGAATAAGGTTTTCCCTTTTTCAGACGGTCGATAATAGTATCCCCAATGTTATGAATATTAAACGGTATTTCCGGTAGCAAAATTATATCTCCACCACCAGCCATTCCCGAATAGAGAGCAAGCCACCCTGCTTTATGGCCCATTACTTCAATCACCATCACACGCTGATGAGATGTAGCTGTAGAATGTAACCTGTCTATCGCATCGGTAGCAATAGAAACTGCCGTATCAAATCCAAAAGAGAAATCAGTTCCCCATACATCATTGTCAATTGTCTTCGGAATACTCACTACGTTTACCCCAGTTTCAGCCAGCTTAGCTGCAGTTTTCTGAGTACCGTTTCCCCCAATACAGACTATACAGTCCAATTCATGTTTCTTGATTGAGTTAAGCATTAAAGCCGGCTTATCCAGAGAATTTGCATTGCGTTTACCAAAAGGCTTTTCTCGGGAAGTTCCTAAAATGGTTCCACCCATATTCAACAGTCCGCTCAAAGAATCCTCAGTAAGAGGAATTATATCATCATCTACCAATCCTCTGAACCCGCTATGGATACCAAAAACTTCCATACCATAATGTTTGATTGCCGTCTTACATACCCCACGTATGGTAGCATTAATGCCTGGACAATCTCCTCCCGATGTTAAAATTCCAATTCTCATGGCTTATACAACTAATATTTATTTTAAGAGTAAAGATAATAAAAATAGAAGGAAAGTTTCAAAATATGAAAAAAAATAATCTTATACCCTGATATTCTGTAGAAATAGCTACATTTGTACAACGTATGAACTATTACATGCAGACATGAATTCAACAACCATTATAGGTCAGCTGTTCAAAAAAAGACAGCACCAAATAGAATCTTATACGACACACGCAGAGGAAATACAACAGCGTGTGTTGAAGTATTTAATCACACAGGCAACCCATACAGAATGGGGAAATACATATGGATATAAAGATATTACAACCTATTCATCCTTCAGCACCCGTATCCCCGTCAGCCGGTACGACGACCTGAAGGGCTACATAGACCGCATGCGTCACGGGCAGGCAGACGTGCTGTGGCCGGGCACGGTGAAATGGTATGCCAAGTCGTCTGGCACCACTTCCGACAAGAGCAAGTTCATCCCCGTGAGCCCACGCGCGCTGCATGCCATCCACTATGCCGGGGGGCGTGATGCCGTGGCGCTCTACCTGCGAAACAATCCCCGCAGCCGCATGTTCGGCGGCAAGGGTCTGATTCTGGGCGGAAGCCATGCGCCCAACTATAACCTGAAGGACAGCCTGGTGGGCGACCTCTCCGCCATCCTCATAGAGAACGTCAGTCCGCTGGTGAACCTGGTGCGCGTGCCCCACAAGCGCATTGCACTGCTGGCCGACTTCGAGGAGAAGGTTAGGCAGATAGCACGTGCCACGCTGCGTGCCAACGTGACGAACCTCTCGGGCGTGCCCTCGTGGATGCTGGCGGTGCTGAAGCACATCATGGAGGTGCGCGGCACGGACAACCTGCTGGACGTATGGCCCAACCTGGAGGTCTTCTTCCACGGAGGCGTGTGCTTTACGCCCTACCGCGAGCAGTACCGCCGCATCATCCCTTCGGAGGGGATGCACTACATGGAAACGTATAATGCCAGCGAGGGCTTCTTCGGCCTGCAGGACGACCCTGCCGACCCTGCCATGCTGCTCATGCTGGACTACGACGTGTTCTACGAGTTCCTGCCGCTGGACGAGCTGGACTGCCCCAACCCGCACATCGTGCCGCTCTGGGGGGTGGAAACGGGGCGAAACTATGCCATGCTCATCAGTACGTCGTGCGGGCTGTGGCGCTACCTGATAGGCGACACCGTGAAGTTTACGCAGAAGGATCCGTACAAGTTCGTCATCAGCGGACGTACCAGACACTTCATCAATGCCTTCGGCGAGGAGCTGATGGTGGACAATGCCGAGGAGGGGCTGCGCAGGGCGTGCCTTGCCACGGGAGCGCAGGTGCTGGAGTATTCCGCCGCACCGGTGTTTATGGATGCCCATGCGCGCTGCCGCCACCAGTGGCTGGTGGAGTTCAGCGTGATGCCGCCGTCGGTGCCGGAGTTCGCACGCATCCTGGACGAGGAGCTGCAGCACATCAACTCCGACTACGAGGCGAAACGCTACAAGAGCATCACCCTGCAGCCGCTGGAAATCGTCGTGGCGCGGCAGGGGCTCTTCAACGACTGGCTGCGCGGTAAGGGCAAGCTGGGCGGACAGCACAAGATTCCGCGCCTGAGCAACAACCGCGACTACATAGACGAGATGCTGCAACTGAACCGATAAATACTGTTTTTTTTTTTGCTATTACCCGACAGAATCCGATGAAACGATTTTACAGATACCTGCCGCTGCTGCTGCCGCTGGCCATGATAGCGGCTTTCGTGGCCTGTGCCAGTCCGGGAACGCCGGACGGGGGTCCGTACGACGAGACGCCGCCGCGCTTCGTCAGTGCCTCGCCGCGGCCGGGGGCTACAAACAACCTGCGCAAGCGCATCAGCCTGGAGTTCGACGAGATTATCAAGCTCGAGAAGGCTTCGGAAAAGGTCATCGTGTCGCCGCCGCAGCTCGAGGCGCCCGAGGTGAAGACCAGCGGACGGCGCGTGCTGGTGACGCTGGCCGACTCGCTGAAACCCAACACGACGTACACCGTCGACTTCGGCGATGCCATCGTGGACAACAACGAGGGCAATCCGCTGGGAAACTTCACGTACACGTTCTCCACGGGGCCGGACATCGACTCCATGCAGGTGGCGGGAACGGTGCTGCAGGCCGACAATCTGGAGCCGGTGAAGGGGATGCTGGTGGGTCTGCACCGCAACCTGGCCGACTCGGCTTTCCACACGCTGCCGTTCGACCGCGTGACGCATACCGACAGCCGCGGACGCTTCCGCCTGTACGGGGTGGCGCTGGGCAAGTACCGCATCTTCGCCCTGAAGGACGGCGACCAGAATTTCCGCTTCAACTCGCCTACGGAGATGGTGGCGTTCGGCGACTCGCTGGTCATCCCCTCGTGCCTGCCGGATACGCGCATGGATACCGTGTGGCGCGACTCGCTGCACATCGATACCATCGTGAAGGTGGCCTATACGCACTTCCTGCCGGACAACGTCCTGCTGCGGGCTTTCAAGGAGCCCTACACGCGCCGCTATCTGGCAAAGACGGAGCGCGACCGCCTGAATCATTTCTCGCTCTACTTCACGGCGCCGGATGATACGCTGCCCGTGCTGCGAGGGCTGAACTTCGACGAGCGAGATGCGTTCGTCATCGAGAAGACGGACCGTAACGATACCATCCATTACTGGATAAAGGACTCGCTGCTGTGCGAGCAGGACACGCTGATGATGCAGGCGGACTACCGCTATACGGACTCGCTGGAGCAGCTGGTGCCGCGCACGGACACGCTCTTCCTGGTGAACAAGATAGACCGGGCTCGCAGGGCGCGCCTGAAGGAGGAAGCCGACAAGGAGCGTGAGAAGGAACGCAAGAAGAAGGAGAAGCGGGGCGAGACCGTTGCACCCGAAACGCAGTTTCTGGCGATGACGCTGGAGGGGGGCGGCGGACTGGATCTGGACAAGAACCTGCGCCTGAAATTCGAGGAGCCGCTGCTGCGCATCGACACGGCGGCCATCCATCTGCGCATCAAGGCGGACACGCTGTGGAACGACGTGCCCTGGATGCTGCGGGCGGACTCGGTGCTGCCGCGCCAGTACGAGATTCTGGCGGAATGGCAGCCGGGGGGCGAGTATCAGCTGGCCATCGACTCCATCGGCTTCACGGGCCTGTACGGGCTGCACACCGACAAGCTGAAGCAGGAGTTCAAGGTGAAGGCACTGGAGGAATACGGCACGCTGTATCTCAATATCCGCGGGGCTTCGCCGGGGTCTGTGGTGCAGTTGCTGGACGGCTCGGAAAAAATCATCCGCCAGCAGCGGGTGAGCGACAAGAATACGTGCGACTTCTACTTCCTGGCGCCGGGCACGAAGTATTACCTGCGTCTGCTGGACGACAGGAACGGAAACGGCGTCTGGGATACGGGCAGCTACGACAAGGGCATCCAGCCTGAGGAGGTGTTCTATTTCCCCAAGGTGTGGGAGATGAAAGCGAACTTCGAGTTCGAGGAGAACTGGGATGTGCGCGCGCTGCCTGCCGACCGCCAGAAGCCGGACGAGATTAAGAAACAGAAACCCGAGGAACAGAAGAAAATTCAGGAACGCAACAAGGAGCGGGCCAAAAAACTGGGAAGATCATGATGAAAAGATTTATTATACTGCTCGTGCTGGCATGCAGCGCATGGGGCGTGAGGGCGCAGTGCGGGGCCGAAAACGATGCCATCAAGCCGGGCGAGGACCTGACGTACGAACTGAAGTTTAACTGGAAGTTTATCTGGGTGAATGCCGGACAGGCGCGCATGCGGGTGACGGAGGATACGTTCCGCGGAAAGCCGTGCCTGAACACGACGCTGCTCTCGGTGAGCAACAAGAAGGTGGACTTCTTCTTCAAGATGCGCGACACGCTGACGTGTATTACCACGCCGCGGCTGGAGCCGGTGTACTTCCGCAAGGGTGCCGAGGAGGGCAGCCGCTACACGGTGGACGAGGCGTGGTTTTCGTACCGCGACGGCAAGTGCATCGTGGACCAGCGCCGCAAGAAGCACGACAATTCCATCATCGAGAAGCACGATACGATGGATGTGTGCGTGTACGACATGCTGAGCATCCTGCTGCAGGCCCGCTCGTACGATGCTTCGGACTACAGGCCGGGACAGAAGATTCTGTTCTCCATGGCTACGGGCCGTGCCGTAGAGAAGCAGACGCTGATTTACCGAGGCAAGCAGGAATATACCTCAGAGGAGGGGGTGACCTACCGCTGTCTGGTCTTCTCGCTCGTGGAGTACAAGAAGAGGAAGGAAAAGGAGGTTATCACGTTCTTCGTCACCGACGACCGCAACCACCTGCCCGTGCGGCTGGACCTTTACCTCAACTTCGGTTCGGCAAAGGCTTTCCTGCGCTCCATCAAAGGCAACAAGTATCCGCTGACATCCATCGTCCGCAAGGACTGATGCGGGATGACTGTATATAAACAAGAATAGCCGTCCGGGAGATTCCGGGCGGCTATTTCTGTTTTTCCGGTTTTTCAAACTTGTCTGCCGACGGCTGTGCACCGGCGGCGCGGCTACATCTCCGAGATGGACGAAACCACCTGTCCGTCGAACAGGCTGATGACGCGTCCGGCAAAACCGGCATCGCGCTGGCTGTGTGTCACCATCACGATGGTGGTGCCTTCCTTGTTCAGCTCCGTAAGCAGCTCCATCACTTCCTGGCCGTTCTTCGAGTCCAGGTTTCCCGTAGGCTCGTCGGCCAGAATCAGCTTTGGTCCCGACACCACGGCTCGCGCGATGGCCACACGCTGCTGCTGTCCGCCCGAGAGCTGCTGGGGGTAGTGGCCGGCACGGTGGCTGATGTTCATGCGCGAGAGGATTTCGTTCACGCGGCGGCGGCGTTCGGCGGCGGGAATCTTCAGGTACGTAAGGGGCAGCTCCACGTTCTCGAACACGTTCAGCTCGTCTATCAGGTTAAAGCTCTGGAACACGAAGCCTATCTTTCCCTTCCGCACCTCCGTGCGGTCTTTCTCTCTGAGGCGGCCTACCTCCATGCCGTCCAGGTAATAGTTGCCGGCGGTAGGCTGGTCCAGCAGGCCCATAATGTTGAGCAGCGTCGATTTTCCGCAGCCGGAGGGGCCCATGATGGCTACAAACTCGTTTTCCTTTACTTCCAGACTGACGTCGTTCAGTGCCAGGGTTTCTACTTCTGTCGTACGGAATACTTTCGTAAGGTTTTCTATCTTTATCATAAGGCGATTTTTTTAAAAAGGGTGTTGTTATTCGGTTTTCAGATGGTTTACGGGATTTTCGCGCGTGGCCTTCAGACTGATGAGCCACACCGATCCCAGCGATACCAGGAGTACAAATGCCAGCGCCAGCAGCGGTACCCACCAGGGGAAGGCTCCGTCGAAGGGCACGAGCTTGTCTATCTGCACAATGCCTGCATACATCAGCGGCAGGGCCGGAACCAGACTGACGAGCAGCGAACGGAGCGAGAAGCGTATCAGCAGCAGCTGCTCGCCGCGCGAACTGGAGCCGAAGACCTTGCGGATGGCAATGTCGCGCTTGCGCTGGGTGATGAAATAGATGCTCATGGCCGTCAGCCCGAGCAGCGAGATGAGCAGGGCCGTGCAGGTGAATACCAGCAGGGTGTTGTTCAGTCGCATGATGTCGTCGTACTGCTTCTGCATGTCCTGGTGATACCAGGTGGACTCGAAAGGAAGTCCGTTCAGGATATCGGAGTACAGTGCGTCCAGCTGCCGGCGATACTGTTCGGGCTCCGCCTCTTCCACTTCTACCAGGATAGTCCACGGATAGATATTCTCGCAAGGGCGTATCTGTATCTGCAGCGGGTGCTGCTCATCCAGCACGGAACGAATCTTGAAGTCCTTGAACTGTCCCGCAATACGGACCTGCGATCCGTAGCGGTCGGCATAATAGTCGCCTCCCTGCCCGATGGACTGCAGCTCACGCATGGCGCTCTCGCTGACAAACACACCTTTCCGGTCCGGCAGACGGCGGTCTTCGGTAATGCGGATATGGAACATCTCGACAAAGGCCGAATCGACTACCAGCGTCTGAAAACTCATCTCCTTTACCGTATCTCCTACATTGAAATAAGTGGTATTGTTATTCCCGCCGTTATTGGGAGTGCCCATACAGAAACTCACCCGTTTTACAAACGGCAGTTTCAGGGCTTCTCCCCGGAACAAATCCAGCCGGGATTTTTCTGCCAGCGGAGGATAGACCACAATCTGTCCGTACTCGTAGCCCAAGGGCTCGTGCAGTATCCGGTACAGCTGTACGCACAGATAGAGCGAGCAGCCCAGCATGGCTATGGTCAGACCGTTCTGGAAGATATTGAGCAGACGCAGATACAGGGCCTTGGTCTTTCGCCGGAAAGTGCCCTTCACCACATCCATGGGGTTGTAGTTCGAAAGCAGGGTAGCCGGGAAGAATCCCGACAGGAACGAAAGCAGCAGGATGGTCACGATGTAAACCGGCAGGGTCAGTCCCGAAAGGCTTCCGACAATATCCAGCCGGATACCCAGCAGCTTCATAGCGTAAGGTTCCGCCGCCTTGGCGAACAGAAATCCCAGCACAAAGGCAAAGGCCGTGAGCAGAACCGACTCCAGAATCATCCGCCAGAAAATATCCCGGCGTGTAGAGCCCAGCAGGCGCCGCGTAGCCATTTCCTTGGCACGGTAGCTGGTCTGGGCCACGCTCATGCTCACATAATTGAACACGGCCATCAGCAGAATCAGGATACCCACCGTCAGGAAAATCACTACCTTCTTGAAGCTGTACTGGTTCAGCAGCATTACGGAATTGGTCTCCGAGAAATAGAAATCATGAATCGGGATGAAATGCGCCTCTTTCAGACTGCCGTGCCGGTAAGGCCAGAAAACAGTTTTCAGATAAGCCGCCACATCCGCAGCCTTATCATTCAGGTCTGTATTCTTTACCGTACGCATAAACAGGACGCAGCTTCCAGCATTTCCCATATTCGGGTCGTCCATATCGGCCGTTTCATTGATGTACTTCATGTTTTCGAAAGGCACGAGCATGTCCCACTCCGAAAGGAAGATAGAGTTGTCGATGTCGTCCATCACACCGCTCACCCGATAATCCTGTTCATTGAAAGAACACCGCAGCACTTTTCCCAGACAATCCGTCGTGCCGAACAGCTTCAGGGCAAACGAACGGCTCAGCACCACATCGTTATTTCCGCGCATCACCTCCCTGCGGTTCCCGCTGACCAGCGGCAGCGTGAAGAATCGAAAAAAGTTCTTCCTGACCACCGCTATGTTTCCGTTCACCTGCCGGTTGTCTGCTTCTACCACAAACCGTTGATATGAATTCACGGCACACCAGTCTTCTATCTCGGGATAGCGCTCCTGGAAGAGCGTCCCCAGCCGGTAATGCCCACCGGCATAATACTCATTGGAGTAAACCCATATGCAGTCGGCATCCTTCAGGTTCCGGTCCACCGTCAGCTGCCGTGTCACCATGTTTGCTATCAGCAGCACAAACATCAGCGAAATACTCAACCCAACCAAGTTGACGAACGTAAACAACTTGTTGCGGTTGAGAAACGTAAAATAAGTTTTCAGTCCTTTCATGTGCTTGTCACTATTAGAAAAACATTACAAAAATAATTATTTCAGAATTAAGACCTCGTTGTCCTTGAAAGCTTCGTAGCCGGAAATGATGACCTTTTCGCCTTTTTCCAGTCCTTCGAGCACCTCGTAATACTGCGGATTCTGCCGCCCGATGCGGATGGAGCGGCGGTAAGCCTTCCTGCCGTCCTTGTCGACCACGAAAATCCATTTTCCGCCCGTGGCCTGATAGAACGTCCCTCTGGGCAGCAGCACGCCTTCGGTAGGCTCGCCCAGCTGCAGGTCGATGTAATACGTCTGTCCGCTGCGGATATTCTCAGGCCGTTTGCCCGCAAAGACCAGGTCCGTGCGGAAGCGACCCTCGCGCACCTCGGGATACACCTTGCGGATTTTCATGGCAAAGCGCGTACCCTGCCGCTCCATCGAAGCCGGAAGCCCGTTGCTGACCCGGTCGATATAATGCTCGTCCAGCTGCGCCACCACCTTGAAGTCCGACAGGTCGTTGATTTGCCCCACCATCTGCCCGGCCACAATGTTCTGCCCCAACTCGGCATCCAGCAAGCCCAGCTCGCCGTCGATGGTGGCCCGCACCTCAAGCTTCTCCTTACGCTCACGGATGAGCAGCACATTGCGGCGCATGTTCTGCAGGTTATCCTCCATCTGGTCCATCTGGATGGTACGGTAGATGGAATCCTGCTTCAAACGCTCCGTCACCAGTCCGTACTTCCGCTGGGAAACCTCGTAGTCCTCCCTGGCCTGCAAGTACTCCTCGCGGCTCACCAGACGCTCTTCGTACAGCCGCTCGTACTGCAGGTAAGTGCGCTGCTTACGGCGCGTATCCATATCCAGCTGCACCTTTTCGGTCTCATTGTTCAACTTGTCCTGCTGCATGGTCACCTGCGTATTGCGCAGCAGGTTCTGCTTCTCGGCCAGCTCCGACTCGGCATTCAGAATCTGCAGGTCCAGGCTGGAGTTGCTGAGCCGAAGAATCACATCCCCCTTCTTCACGTGGGCTCCCTCTTCGACCACCTTCTCGCGCACGATTCCGCCCTCCTCTGGGCTGAGCTGCACGACCGAGAAAGGCTCCGCGCTCCCGTTGATACGGATGTAATCGTTAAACTCACCGTAGTCCACCTCCGCGATGTTCAGCGAGGCGGCTTCCACCGTCTGCGAAGCCGCATTGCTCCGCCACAGAATCCATCCCAACAGCAGCACTGCCAGTCCGCCTGCCACGAGATACGGCAGGTGTTTTCTCTGTATTCCTTTTTTCTTTTCCAACTGTATGTCCATAGTATCCAAAAATTATTTTCTAATCAACGATTCCCCCTTATAATAATCCACCAGACGGCATTTCAGCAGATACGTCAGGCGGCTTTGCAGCATCAGCGTTTCACTCTCCAGCAGCGTGGCCGCACTGGTCTTCACGTCGAGCGAGGTCATCAGTCCCTCCTCGAACTTGCGGCGCACGGTGTGATACGCCAGCCGGTCGGCTTCCACCTTGCGTGCCATCTGGACGCACTGCCTGGAGTAGCTTTCGCGGTCGAGCACCGCCCGTTCCACGAGCACACGCAACTCCTCGCGCTGCGCTTCGTACTGCACACAGGCGATGCGGTAGTTGTTACGCGCCTTACGGATGCCCGCCACCCCCGACAGTCTGCCGAAGAGCGGAATGCTGACATTCACCCCAAAGTAGCGCCCCAGATTGTTCGAAAACTGGCTGTTGAAGCCGGGATACCCGCCCTTGTGCAGCTCTTTATAAAAAGAAGTAGACAGCCCTGCCGAAAGCGAGACAGACGGCAGCACATCGGCCCACGCCATTTTCCGCTGCAGGGCAGTCACCCTGCGGTTGAAAGCCGCCTGCGCCAGCCCCGGATTCACCAGCACGGCCTGAGAGAACACCGCCCCGGCCGATTCGGCAGACGACAGCTTCCCGTCTTCCGCCACATCCGCATCCAGCAGCAGCGTATCCGGCTGCAGCGGACCGGACTGCGGATAATTCATCTTCTGCTTGAGCACCAGCAAGGCCGAGCGGTAGTCGTTGCGCCGGCACGTCAGATTATACACATCCTCTGCCTGCTGCGCCCTGACCTGCGCCACATCCGCCATCCCCTTGAGTCCCAGCTCCTCCTGCCGGCAAGTCTTGTACAGCAGACTGTCGCTGTCGGCCAGCTTCCTTTCGGCCAGGCGCACCGTGCCGTGGCAATACAGCACATCGATGTAAGCCTGCAAGGTTTCCAGCGCGATGTCGTCCTGCGACTGCTGCAAGGCCGCCTTTCCCATCAGCAGTGCCGCCCGCGAGCGGCGCACCTCGTTCACCAGACTTCCGCCGCGGAAGAGCGTAAGCGAGGCCTGAAGCGCATACGAGTTCTGAAACGTAGAGACATTGTTATACGTATTCGTTTCCGGATTGACCGAGCGTCCGAAGTTATAGTCGGCCCCCGTGCCGGCACTCACCCCGGGCAGGAAGCTGCCCACGGCCCTGAGCCGGTCCATCCGGTAATTGTCCACCTCCAGCCGGCGCTGCCGCACGGTGTGGTTATGCTGCACGGCGAACGCCATACAGCTGTCGGCACTCCAGAGCGCATCCTGTGCCGCCGCCGAGAACGTCACCGCACAGAACGCCGCAATGCAGACTGCCGTTTTTCTGATTTTCCGTTTTTCCATTTCGCTTGTCATTTTCACGGTTTCCCTCTATCAAACACCGTGCCAAAAGCACAACTACTTGTCCCTCAGCCGATTGTCGTAACACCCCACAGACGGCGACTGTCCAATAATTAGACACCGGCTGTAAAAGATTTAGACACCTTGCCGGATATGTGCTTTTATGCGGGCAGCAGGACGATGGCAGTGCGGTTTTTTCCGTAACTTTGCTCCTGCCAAACAACCGGAATAACTTTTAACAAACAGACCATTATGACAAAAGAAGGTACCCTGCTGGTAGTCGACGACAACCGCAACATACTCACCTCCCTGCGCTTCCTGCTGAAAGACGTGTTCGCGCGGGTCATCACCCTGGAAAGTCCCGCCCCCCTGCCCGCCCTGCTGCGCGGCGAAAGCATCGACGTGGTGCTGCTGGACATGAACTTCTCTGCCGGCATCAACAGCGGCAACGAGGGGCTGTTCTGGCTGCGCGAGATCCGCCGCCTCGCGCCGCAGGTACAGGTGGTACTCTTCACCGCCTATGCCGACATTGACCTGGCCGTGACGGGCATCAAGGAAGGCGCGGCCGACTTCATCGTGAAGCCGTGGGACAACGCCCGCCTGGTGCGCACGCTGCTCGATGCCTATGCCCGCCGGGGGGACACCGCAAAAGCCGGAAAGACCGATGCCCCTGCCCCGCAACCCGACAGCGGCAGCGACGGCGCACCGGCGATGTACTGGGGAACCTCGCAGGCCATGCGCCCCGTACGGACACTGGTAGAGAAAGTGAGCGCCACCGATGCCGGCATACTCATCACCGGCGAGAACGGCACGGGCAAGGACCTGCTGGCGCGCGAGATACACCGCCTGTCGCGGCGCAGCGGCGGTCCGCTGGTAAGCGTCGACCTGGGCGCCATCCCCGAGAGCCTTTTCGAGAGCGAGCTCTTCGGCCACGTGAAAGGCGCCTTCACCGATGCCCGTGCCGACCGCGCCGGACGCTTCGAGGCAGCCCACGGCGGCACCCTCTTTCTGGACGAGATAGCCAACGTGCCCTACCACCTGCAGGCCAAGCTCCTCACCGCCCTGCAGCAGAAGTGCATCGTCAGGATAGGCAGCAACCGCCCCGTGGCCACCGATATCCGCCTGATATGCGCCACCAACCGCAACCCCGACGAGCTGGTGCGCCAGGGACTGTTCCGCGAGGACCTGCTCTACCGCATCAACACCATCCACATCCACCTGCCCGCCCTGCGCCAGCGCAAGGAAGACATCCTGCCCCTGGCCCGCCGCTTCCTGCAGCAGTACAACGCCCGTTACGGCCGCCACGTAGACAGCATCAGTCCCGAAGCCGCCCGCCTGCTGACGGAGCTTCCGTGGCAAGGCAACATCCGCGAGCTGCAGCACACACTGGAGAAGGCCGTCATCCTGACCGACGGACACGAACTGCAGCCCGACGTGCTCCTGCCCGCCGGCACACCTCCGCCGCCCGCCCCTGATGCGTCCGCACCCGCCGACGAATCCGGCATGCAGACACTGGAAGAAATGGAATGCCGCCTGATACGCGAAGCCATCGGCCGCTGCGGCGGAAACCTCTCGCAAGCCGCCGCCCAGCTGGGCATCACGCGACAGACCCTCTACAATAAAATGAAACGCTACGGAATCTGAAACGAATATGAATACCGACGGAATCTACTCTTCACTGCTGCGCACCGCCGTGCTGATGGCCGCCACCGCAGCCCTGACACTGGGCACGGCGCACGGCAGCCGCCCCCTGATACTGGCAGGCCTTGTCCTGCTTGCCGCCACCGCATACGCCTACCTCCGCCTGCACCGCCTGATGCACCGGCGCAGCCGCCTGATGCTGGAAGCCATCCGCAACCGCGACTACTCCTTCCGCCTGCCCGCAGGAGGCGCCACGGGCAGCGAACGCATCCTGCAGGACACGCTCAACGAGTTCGGCCGCCTGATGGCCGCCCAGAAGCTGCTGATGGAGCAGCGCGAACAGTTCTACGCCCACATCCTGCACACCATCCCCATGGGCATCGTGGTGCTCGACGCGCAGCAGCACATCGTGCAGAGCAATCCCGCCGCCGCCCGCCTGCTGGGCCTGCCCGCACTGGGCACCCTGCAGCAGCTGGCGCGCTACGATGCCGGCCTGCCCCACCGTCTGGGCGCCCTGTCCCCGGGAGGCTGCTGCCCCGTGCGCTACTCCACCGGTCGCAAGGAAGTGTGCCTGCTGGCGCATGCCAGCAGCATCGGGCAGGGCGGACAGACGCTGCGCATCCTCACGCTGAACGACATCCGCAGCCAGATGGACACGCAGGAAGTAGACTCGTGGACGAAGCTCACCCGCGTGCTGACCCACGAAATCATGAACGCCATGGCCCCCATCACCTCGCTGAGCGAAACCTTGCTGCAGCAGCCCGGCGTAGCGGGCAGCGAGCTTGCCGACGGCATCCGCGCCATACACGACACTGCCGACGGGCTGCTGAATTTCACCCGCGAGTACCGCCGCTTCTCGCAGCTGCCCCTACCCCGCCCCGAGCCCTTCTACCTGCACGAGCTGCTGCACCAGATAGAACAGCTCCGGCTGTGCCCGCCCCACATCCGCCTGACGCGCCTGATAGAGCCCGGCGAGCTGATGCTCTACGCCGATACGGGCCTGATACGGCAGGTACTGGTCAACCTGATACGCAACGCCGTGCAGGCCATCGGCACGGCACCGGGACGCATCCACGTGCGCGCCTACAGCACGGCGGACGAGCACGTGTACATCCACGTGTCGAACAACGGCCCCGCCATCCCCGACGATGTGGCGCGGCAGGTCTTCGTGCCCTTCTTCAGCACCCGCGCGCAGGGCAGCGGCATCGGGCTGTCGCTCTCCCGGCAGATCATGCAGCTCTCCGGCGGAACCATCAGCCTGCTCAAGCCGGGAACCAACGGATGGAACACCACCTTCGTGCTGGAGTTCGAATAAAAAGAACCCCACCGGCAGAATCGGACGATACACAAATCTGATTCTTCCAGTGGGGTTAGTACCCAATATCCGTACGTCACGGATATATCTCAAATAAGACCAGCCTTCCTCTTTTACATGATAAACCTGCGGCACGGAAAAGCCCAATCTTCATCATTGCAATGAAAAAGCCGGAATACACAGTTATTTGACCCGCACCACCTCCTGCAGCCGGATATCCTTGCACGAGCGGCCTATCATCAGGCGGAAGTCGCCCGGCTCCACCACACGCTGCATGGACTGGTCGAGCATGGAAAGGTCGTCCTCGTCCACACGGAACGTCACCGTCTTGCTCTCACCCGGATTCAGATGGATGGCGGTATAATGAATAAGACGGGTAATGGGCTGTGTAACCGACGAAATCTTGTCGCGCAGATAGAGCTGCGGAACTTCGTATCCGGCATATTTCCCTGCATTACGAACAGTAAACGATACCTGGAACGTGTGGACATCTGCCGGTTGCACCTGCAAGTTGCCGTATTCGAATTCGGTATAGCTCAGACCGTAGCCGAAGGGGAAAAGCGGTTCGCCCGTCAGGTTCAGATAATCATCACTGCGGCCCGTAGGCTTGTGGCTGTAGTTCAGCGGGAGCTGCGCCTCGTCCACCGGCCAGGTGATGGGCAGCTTGCCCGACGGGTTGGCATCGCCCATCAGGATATCGGCCAACGCATTTCCGCCCTCCTCGCCCGGATACCAGGCATCCAGAACAGCCGAAACCTTATCCAGCCATGCCGACATCACCACGGCACTGCCGCCCACCAGCACCACCACCACCGGCTTGCCCGTAGCCGCCACACGCTGTATCAGCTCCTCCTGACGGCCCGGCAGCGTGAGATAACCGCGGTCGCGGAACTCGCCTTCCTCGATACCTGCCACCACAACAGCCACATCGGCCGATGCAGCCGCCTGTACAGCCCGCTCGATAGAAGTATCCTCGCTCACCGCACCCACATTCCATACCAGACGGATGCGTGCGTTGCGCGTATTCTCGTAGAAACGCACCTTCACAGCATACTCCTTGCCTTCCTCCAGCCGGAGCGGTACAGTCTCCGTACGGAAAGACGCCTTTTCGGGGCGGTCTATCACTTTCTTGCCGTCTATCCAAAGCTGGTAGCCGTCGTTTCCTTCCAGACCGATGCGATAATCACCCGTAACAGGCGATTTCAGCCGTCCGTTCCATTCCACCGAGAACCAGTCCACAGCCAGACACGAATCGGGTGCAAAGAGCGTCCACGAGAACTGCACAGCCCTGTCCGTACGCCTCAGTGCCGGAGCGCCCTCCCAGCGGATATTATTGAAATAAGCAGCCGCAAGTCCCGGCCTGCCGTCTTCCTGCGTCAGACAATCGGCGGGAACGGTGAGCCACTGCGGATTGACGCGCTTGCAGCCTTCCTCGTAAACCACCTCTGCCCGTCCGCTCAGTTTGTCTTTTAACCCCTGCAGCATGCTTACTTTATTCACGCCCGGACCGCTGTAGCCTCCCAGCCGTGCCTCGGCAGCATCCTGCCCTATCAGGGCAATCCGTTTCAAATTCTTCGATAAAGGCAACAGCCCGTTCTCATTCTTCAGCAGCACCATCGAACGGCAGGCAGCTTCACGTGTCAGCGCACGGTGTTCGGCACAGGCATTCCGGCGGTCGGCCTCCCGCTCGTTCGTATAAGGATGATCAAACAGGCCCAGCCGGAATTTCGCCTTCAAGACCTGACGCACGGCACGGTTCAGCGCTTCCTCCGTAATCAGTCCGCTGCGGCAAGCCTCCAGAAAGGGTTTGTGCTCCTCGTAAGTAGTCTGAAAAATCACATCCAGCCCGTTGTTCACCGCCGCAGCACCCGCTTCCGCCCGGTTGCCTACGGTGTGATGCAGCTTATGGATGATGCCCACCGCATCGGCATCGGCAATGGTAAAGCCGTCGAAACCCCACTCGCGGCGCAGTTTTTCGATATTGAGCCACGAATGGGCCGTGCAGGGAGTGCCGTCCAGCATGTTGTAGGCCGTCATCACCGACTGCGCCCCCCCTTGCCGGAAACAGGCCTTGAAAGGAACCAGATGTGTTTCCTCGAGGAAGCGTCCGGTATAATGGATAGGATTACTGTCGCGGCCGCCATCGCCGCTGTTGGCCACAAAATGCTTGGGGGTGGTAATAACCCCCATGCGCTCGAAGTTT
Source organism: uncultured Bacteroides sp. (assembly GCA_905198575.1). Lineage (GTDB taxonomy): Bacteria > Bacteroidota > Bacteroidia > Bacteroidales > Bacteroidaceae > Phocaeicola. The sequence continues at coordinate 55,995 of CAJKDC010000006.1, forward strand.
TTCACAAAGCTGACCCCCATGTCGGCCGAAAGGCAGGGATCTTCGCCATAGGTTTCTTCCACCCGGCCCCAACGCACATCCGTAGCCAGATTTACCACCGGCGAAAGAATCTGACGGATGCCGCGGCTGGCGGTTTCGCGGGCAATGGCAGCAGACACACGGCTCACCAGCGTGGTATCGAATGTAGCCGCCAAGGCGATGGATTGGGGGAAAGCTGTAGCTCCGCCACGCACCAGTCCGTGCAAAGCCTCATCAAAAATAATAACAGGAATACCCAAACGTGTTTCCTCTACAAAATAGCGCTGAATGCGATTGACTTTCTTCACTGTCTCGGCCGCTGTCAGTTTCGGGTTATACTGCAGCATCTGACGCATCTGCGGGTCGGACGAACCCACGGTGGAAACCTGGAAACCAAAGATTCCATCTTTAAAACGTTCTTTGCCAGCATCCAAGTCACCCGGCATCATATAAATCTGCCAGAATTTTTCTTCCACGGTCATTCGCTTCAATAAGTCTTCAACACGCTCCTCGACCGGAAGATTCGGATTTTTATAAGGCAAAACTTCTTTAGGGGTGGCCTGCAAAGTGGTATACCCCAACAATACTCCAAGTACAAAAGTAATGGTCTTTTTCATAGTCTATAAAGTATAATAAAGTAATAGATGTTTTTACAAAGATATAAAAAAGGCTTTTCAGTATAAAAAAAACGGGCTGCTCAATCTATGAGCAACCCGCTTTCTCTATATAAAACAGCTCGTAGAGCTTATTTATTTAATTTCCAAGTAAATCCATCCTTCGTGTCTTTCACCTCGAAGCCCAGTGCTGCGAGATTGTCACGAATCTTGTCACTGGTAGCCCAGTCCTTGTTTGCCTTGGCCTGCATACGCTGTTCCAGCAACATATCCACTACTTTTCCGTAAGCTTCCTCACGGGCAGCATTGTTTTCGGCATCTGCTTTCAGACCCAAAATGTCGAATACAAACAAGTGGAACACACGTTTCAGTTCGTCCAAATCATCGGCACTGATAGTAGCTTTCTTATCCAGAACAGTATTGATCATGCGGATGGCATCGAACAGATGAGAGATTACAATCGGCGTATTCAGGTCATCGTTCATGGCATCGTAGCACTTCTCGGCCAGTCCGGTTACATCAATTCCGGTAGTCGCTTTTCCCGGAGTGATACGTTCCAGGTTCTTCACACCTTCCATCAGACGTTCCAGACCTTTTTCGGCAGCCTGCAAAGCTTCATTGCTGAAGTCTACTGTGCTGCGATAATGCGCTTGAAGAATAAAGAAACGGATGGTCATGGCTGTATAAGCCTGGGTCAGCAACTTGTTGGAACCGGTAAAGAATTCATCCAGCGTAATAAAGTTGCCCAATGATTTACCCATCTTTTGTCCGTTGATGGTAATCATGTTGTTATGCATCCAGTAACGCACCATGTCATGTCCCTGTGAAGCTACGCTCTGCGCAATCTCGCACTCGTGATGCGGGAAGACAAGGTCCATACCCCCACCGTGAATATCGAAGTTCTCGCCCAGATACTTGCGTCCCATAGCTGTACACTCGCAGTGCCATCCCGGGAAACCGTTGCTCCATGGCGAAGGCCAGCGCATGATGTGTTCCGGCTGCGCACATTTCCACAAGGCAAAGTCGGCCGGATTATGCTTTTCATCCTGTCCGTCCAACTCGCGGGTAGTGTTCAGCACATCATCCAGATTGCGGCCCGACAGCTTGCCGTAGTGGTGGTCTTTGTTATACTTGGCTACATCAAAGTATACAGAACCTTTGCTTTCGTATGCATAACCGTTTTTCAGGATTTCCTCTACCAGCTGAATCTGCTCGATGATATGTCCCGAAGCATGCGGCTCGATACTGGGCGGTAATACATTCAGGGCATCCATCGCCTTGTGATAACGGTTCAGGTAGAACTGAACCACTTCCATCGGCTCGAGCTGCTCCAAACGCGCTTTCTTGGCGATCTTGTCCTCGCCGTCGTCGGCATCATGCTCCAGATGGCCCACATCGGTGATGTTACGCACATAGCGCACCTTATAACCCAAATGGGTAAGGTAACGGTAAAGAATATCGAACGTAATGGCCGGACGTGCATGACCCAAATGAGCATCACCGTAAACGGTAGGACCGCACACATACATGCCTACATGTGGCGCATGGAGCGGTTTGAACAGCTCCTTGCTGCGCGTAAGTGTATTGTAAATCGTTAATCTATTTTCCATAATTCCACTAAAGAGTTAGATTGCAAAGTTATAAATAATATTATGAAAACAGCCTAATAGACAGACAAAATCATTCTTTTTACATCAAGAGTTCTCCTGAATTTGTGTACAAAACAAGTTTCTTTTTTAGCAATCTAACCAATGTCACGTGAATAATGTGAAAGAGATATTTACAAAACTATTAATCTATGTTATAAAGCATGATTTTCGAGGATAATCTATTGCATATATCCAAAAAATCCGTACCTTTGCAACGTGTTTTTCATAGTATTAGATTTAAGGTTAACAAAGGTTGG
>CAJKDC010000007.1 GCA_905198575.1 uncultured Bacteroides sp.
ATTTTACGCTCGTCGGGACGGATGGTCCCGCCCCTTGGCGCTGGCCGTTCCCCGACCGATGAGTTTTCTAATGAGAAATAATGCGTGACACAGTTTATTTTACACTACCACTTTCCATCCTCTTTTATTTACATTTCCTATTACCGATATCTTACAGTTATAATTGTAACTTTTCCCTGTATTCCTCGTGTAATTTTTTTGTAAGGAATGCAACTTCACAAAAGTGTTTGTTTATTTTAAACATATCACCATTGTTCTCATTGAAATTTCGTTGAATACACATAGAACAATAATTTCTTGCTTCACATTTTAAGCATTGTGGAAAATCGCCATGTGTGATATTCCTCAATTTTGATAAGGCTTCGGAGTCATTCCAAATTTGTTTTAAAGATTGTTGATTTACATTACCAATAATCATGGATTGCCATCCAGGACAAGGATAAATATCTCCATTCTCAGCAATACAAAAACTATTTATACCAACGCCACATAAAGGTTGTTTGGCGTATCTTTCTATATCTAAGTTTTCAAGATAAGGGCGCTGTCTTTTTACCCATTCTGAGTAGTCAATATCAAATTCAATGATATCTCTAATAACTTGCTCTGTTTCTTTGATGGAAAGCCTGTTTTGAAGATTTTTAGTATTAAAATCAGCTTCAGCCATCATGATATAGTCAGTAAAAGCCTTTATTTGAAGAGAGTGAGCATATTTTAAGACTTCCTTGTATCCGTCTTTATTCACTTTCATCAATGGGCAGGATATTTGAACAGGAATGTCTGCAGCTACAAGCTTCTCAATAGCCTCTTTAGTTTTCTTATGTGAACCTTTTAAGGTTGTAATTTTATCATGAATTTCTGGATTCATACTATATAAAGATGCTTGTATATATGAAACATTAGCAGCTTTTATAAAAGGTATCTGTATATCTTTTAATGCCACAAGATTTGATAATATACAAATTTGAAGGTCCTTTTTTCTACAATACTGCAATATTCTTATAATATCTTTATGTAAAAAAACTTCTCCTCCACTTAATGTTACGTGTAGCCCACCCATATCAGCAAATTGGTCAATGATATGACATACTTGCTTGTATGTCATATCACTTCCCTCATTCTTTTTGGCATTAGGAATATAACAATGTATACATCTTTCGTTACATCTACTAGTTAATTCAAATTGAATGGATTTAAGATGTGGTTTCTTTTTGTCTGCAGCAAGCATATAATCCTGTGTTGTCTCTGGAACATCATCTTCAGTATCTTGAGTAAAGTCTCTTACTTTATTTTTCATATTACCTAGAGCATACGAAAACCCAATATCCTTATTGTTACATTCTGCTGCTGTAGAACCTGTAACCAGAAATAAATGTTTTTCTAAATCAAATATAAACTTCAAGAAATCGTTTCTAAGTTTTTCTTTTGTAACACTGCCATCATATATTTGAGAAAGACATTCGATAATATCATCAATTTCTTTAGCTTCACGTGAAATCATTCTTAAGAAATCAGCACCAGTTTCGTTATACAATCGGTCTTTTCTGGTCATTTGATTTGTTATATATCCTTTATTATCGAAGAATCTTATAAATGTGTTTTTGCTTTGCTTAACTAACATATTTTATTTGTTTAGGATTTTACAATAATAAAAGCCGATGTTTGAGCACATCGGCTTTAAAATTTTTGATTTAATAAATCAACCTCCATAATCACATTTATAACAATCTTCACCATCAGGATCTCCATAATTAATTGGACATCCTGCAGCATAAGAACCTTTTGGAGAATTTTTTGCTTCAATCTTCACCTCTTGGTACACTTTCTTAACATTTGTCTCTAGTTTTTTTTCTTTGTCTTCCATAAATCAAATTAAGTTACATTAAAAACACAATAAATATATAAAAATCAGCTTAAATAATCAAGCTTCCGTAAAATTTTATATCCTAAAAAATCACTTATCATTTAAAAGTTCTAATGCAAGTTTATTTCTGTTACTTATAACTTTACAAAACACTTTATCCTCAATGCCAATTTCGGCATCATTTATTTCAACCGCCCCAATCAATCCATTTTCAAGTTTCACCAAAGCCTCTTTAGGCATTAGTTTATAAACTGTACCATTAAACGTATCACCTTCGTTAATATTTTTCAACTTTTTCTGATAATCCATCCACTTAACCCTATCATTATAGCTAAACTTTAGTATACCGTTATCATCTACTTTAAGAGCAGATTTTGACAAATGGTATAAAGCACCTCTTACATAGCTTGAAGTAACTTCATTATATACGTTATCAGGAAGTTCATACCTTTTAATCTTAAATTCCTTATCGAAGTTTTTCAACTTCATATAAATAATGCCTTTATCCTTATCAATAAACTTCACGACTGTATCTATGAGTCTGTGTTGCCTATACTTTTGATTTATGTATTGATTGACTGCCTTTTCAAAATTTTCATCGTTTGGCAACTCATCTATAAAGTCAGAGTATATATAATCATAATCCCCTACAATTCCCCATAAATTATCCTTGCAGGCATAATATATTGGAGACGCAGGATTCTTAATTATAATCTGATCATATATACAACTCAAAATAAACTTACCCTCCTTATTTACCAAACCATATTTCCCGTCCTTGAATACCTCATATCCTTTCTCGGATACCGAAATCCAGTCATATATATTCTCCAATATAAATGCCCCTTTTCCGTTCTCTATACCGAAAAAACCGTCTTTACGAACAATATTATAACCCTTTATTTCTCTTTTATGGTGCAATACTATTTTTATGCCATTAAAATAAGCAAGAGTTTTCCCCTCAGAAGGATATGCTTCAATATTTGTATAAATAAAATCTGTATAGAGTTTATGATTAGTAAGGCTATACTCTGCCCATAAATTATTTTCATTCTTAAGGTATGCCCTATAGTTCTCTATAATAATATCTTTATAATTTGCTTCTACAATAGGAGAATCTTCAATACCATACATTCTGATTCCCTTAAGAGCACCTTCTAAAAACACCTCAAATTCTTGATAATAATCTTCGGCAGCTATACAACTATTAATTACCTCATCCGGTATTTGATCTATACGAATTTCATTATTTCTAAATTTGTTTGGCAAAATCCATATATTATGCGTTCTAAAGCATGATTTTGTAGGAAATTGCTCCAACATTTCAACAGTATCATAACTTTTAGCACTCACTTTATTGTTATTCATCTCTGGTAAATTCTTGACTCTTATACCAGGGTAGTTAGAAAGAAGCCATTTTGCAACTTCAAAACTAAATGCTTGAAATAGCTTTTCTCCGTTAACCACTACATAAGGATTTCCAGCTATAATCATATCAATATTATACATATCTATCTTGGTGAAACATCCCTTGCCATTGATATTATATACAGATCCAGCTTTAAGTTTATTTTCCTGTGGAATTTTTATTTCATCATCACCATCCTGAAGATAACTATACAGCTCATCATAGTTTTTCCCATCATAAACTATAAAACGAAAGTATCTGTTGTCTTTTCGCCTATATAATTCAAATTTCTTCAGTTTTGTAAAGTCAAAATTAATCGCATATTTTAACTCCCCTATTTTTTTATTTTTCTCCTCCATGATTATGTTTCCTCTCTAATTTTATCATTTAAATTTTCAACCATATTTTAGGTATAGATAATTTTACTGATATCCAATGACAACCGGAAGAAAACTACAAATTTCACAAGTTACCCCTCCATGAAATTTTAAATTACCATATATACAATTAATTTTTTCGTAGTCATATATAATAAAAATCAGTATTACTCCAATAACTTCAAAATATGTTTTATCAGTATTGATTAACAAAATATTCTATACCGGCACAAAAAAAGCGTGAGTCTATTGTCTAACTTACTCATCAAAATCAGGCATCGCCAAACGCCGCATCGGAATGAATAAGAAACAATACTCACGCCGTTCTGGTATGTAACAAACCTATACAGCATGGGCTGTACAGACATACATATACAAAACAGATGAGCGTCATATTGTCTCTACCCTCCGATTAAAATTTGGCGATTTCGATTTTAGGATAAAGCAAAAAACGCTTTCACATCACTGCAACAGCCATTTCTCCAGCCGCTGCAATGCAAATATACATTTTTTGTTCAACATGACGCTCTTTTTTGAATATTATTCTTTGCAATATTACAACCCAATTAAGGTTACTACATCGCGTTACTTCTATTTATTTAACTTTGAGGCAAAGGTATACCGGCATTGCACCTAAAACAAGTGCAAACTCTAAGAATCTAAATAAAATTCTTTTTTTTACAAACAAAAAGAATGAGCCCTAAAAGTCCCGACAGACTCTTTGAGCTCATTCAAACAGACATAACTATTCTCTAAAAATTACAAGTATCCACCACCCACCGTTCAATTGTTCGCGTCTCAGAACTGAAATTCACCCCCACTTTTACTACCTTACGTCCGTCCCGGGCAAAAGCAGAAACATAACCTTTAGCCTCAATCTGTGCCATGGCTTCCTCAGCTGTTCCATCAAGTTTGAACTCCATGACATAGATATAATCTGAAGTTTTCAACACAAGATCGATACGTCCACGGGAAGTATGATATTCCACCTCGGTATAAAACCCCATCAGTTTGAAGACAATGAAAAGTATATTCTGATAATGCACTTCCCGGTCACGGGGAGCAAGGTCATAAGGGATTACATCGAAGAAAGTCTGCAAGCGGCTAAGGAAAGAGTCAACATCCCCCTTGCGCACTTCCTCCACAAAACGCTGAATCTCGTAGGGGGACCGGGTAGGACTTACCGAAGCATAATTGGGCAAAAGGAAGCGAAAGAACCCCTGCTCCACTTCACGGTTAGGGAAACCCAAGGTATAATTCTCAAACTCTGCATTATAATCCTTAATGGTAAGATAGCCGCTCTGATAGATAACCGGCACAGGGTCCGTAGAAGCAGAGTCTATGCAGTCAAGAACAGGCTGGTTGGTTACAATGTCCTCTATTTCCTCAACCTTATAGTTATGAAGCTTCATCAACTCTACAAGATAGGTAGGTGTTCCGGTCTCAAACCAATAATTACCTAACTGCATGTTTGCAAAGGTATTGAGCAGACTGAAAGGGTTGTACATTGCCGGCGAATCGTAGCTGAAATGATAACCGTCATAGTTCATTTTCAACAGCCTGCATCCTTCCTCATAGCTCACTCCAAGTCGGACTGACAGTTCATGGATATCGTCATCAAAATATACGTGAAGCTCTTTTTCGCTTATACCACAAATGTCTGAGAAGCGATTTATCATGGATATATCCATCAGATGATTCAAATCGCTGAATACGCTTACCTTGCCAAACTTAGTTACACCGGTAAGCATGGCAAACTGGATATACCCGTCGCAGGATTTCAATGCCCCATAAAAAGCTTTCAGGATATTTCTGTATTCAGATTGAAGCCCGGGGTTTCCTATGACCTGAAGCATTGGCTTGTCGTATTCATCTATAAGAATAACAACTTTCTTACCTGTAAGCTCATAAGCATGCTTGATAAGATACATAAAACGCTCCTCGGGTACTCTGTCCTGCTTTTCACCACCATATAATTTTTCCCACTCTTCAAGGTTTTGATTTAATATACCAAGCAATGACTCCTTGTCATCGTAATTTCTGGTATTCAAATCCATGTGCAAAACAGGATACGCTATCCAGTCTTTTTCCAGTGTCTCCATCGCAAGTCCGGAAAACAGCTCACGCTTACCCGAGAAATAAGCCTCAAGGGTAGAGATAAGAAGGCTCTTTCCGAAGCGTCGCGGACGACTCAGAAAATAATATTTCCCGGAACTCACCAACTGGTATATCAATGAAGTTTTATCAACATATATATACCCTCTCTTGCGAAGGTCCTCAAAGTTCTGTATGCCGACCGGATATAGCTTACTCATAACAATTTCTTTTTCAATAACCTGATACAAATATAATACAATCAGGATGAAACGCAAAAAATATTGTTTTTACACAATGGGATTTCTCACCAATATGCACCTTTAGTATCAGAGTTATTCAAAAAGAAAATACTTCGAAGAGCAGTTTATCATGAATATATCAAATAAGTTACACGATTTTGAAAAAACTTGAAAGGATTTTTTCATCACATCCATATTTATTCTTACAGATGTACCCCAACACATTTTTTAAAAGCATCATTTCTTCATCATCTACCATATTTCGGAACAGCTTCTTCAAGTTCACACTATCTTTAGCCTTCGCATCTTTAGTAATTACAGTAAAATCTTTCAGATTATCAGGCAAATCATAGTCAGACATTTTTATATGGTTTCTTTCTGCAACTTTCAAAATAAATTCATCCATTGCAGGACTTACCCTGATTAGAAAATGACGATTAGAACGATGCTTTAACAACTCCAAATGCTCTGTTTTTCCTATTAAATAAAAAGCAGCGTTATATGAATGTTGTTTTTTATCGTTATCAATTATTATTCCCAATGCAAACTCATCCTTCAGGTTTTGTTGCATCATATTTCCCACTTTATTGCATCCGTGACAATGATTGGCACCTGTATAAATACCTTCCATCTTCAGAAAAGTATTAACAATGTTTGTATCAACAAAACATTCGGGCAATATATCACGCGAAATATTCATCCTAAACTTTCCAGATTATAAAAAACATCAATACTGTAATCATATAATTCCTGCACCTCTTTTTCCGAGGCAGTACGGACAATATATTGTCCTTCTCCAGATTCTTTATTAAAGAATAGAGACAAATCATTATTATTGTCTTTTTCCAAAAATGCAGTAACCATATAAGGGCTGTGAGTGGCAATGAACAGAAATCCCCCTTTCTCACTTCTTGCCCAATCCAATAACTTATAAGCTAAAACTCCCTGAGTAGGAGGAAACAAATTCTGTTCAGGTTCCTCCAAGAAGATTTCCGTTCTTTTCATTCCTGTGAAATTAGAATAAATCTTTTTAGCCTGATGTTCATCCATGCCGCCATTCTCAACATTTGCAAAAATCGTATTATGCAATTTTTTGTCTTCCTCTATTCTCCAGATATTTTTTGACTGTTCAGTCCTGAACCTCACTCTATACAGAAATTCCAGATGAACAAGAAGTGGGATGAGTGACTGAAGCCCACTTGAAGTATTTATAAAATCAAGAACAACTCCATTTCCCACAGTGACCTTGTCCTTGTTATTACTCCTGTCATATTTATACCTAACCCCTAAATTAAGAATATCAAGTCCATCTGTCATAACAGTTCTTGCATCCTGCCAATCCTTCATAAAATTTCTTATATTGTCATTTTTCATATTCACTTCAAACCAGTTAGGTATTGCCGCCACCAAATTTCTTTCAGCAGGAATATAAGAAATCTTTGGACAAACATATCTCCATCTTCCTTCATTTTTCCATGAAAATTTAAATTCTCTGCTTTCCCATGAATATGAAAATTCCATCGAGTCATTCTCGTATGCTATATAAGAGTTTTCTTTTATATATCCATCCAGCTTATGGAACTCTACAAACTTTCTTTCAAATATATCATCTTCTTTAAAAAAATAGGGTTCCTGTGACAACTGAATACGTTTTTCTACCCAGTTGCAAAAACATGCAGTTTTAAGCAAGCAACTTTTTCCTGCACTCTGAGGACCTACAATTATATTAATCTTATTCAGAAACACATCAGCTTCTCTTAACGGTCCTAAATTTCTAATCACTAAATGTCGCATAGCTTTTCGGATACAATTTTATTAGTACCTACAAACATACATAAAAATCCTCATTTTTTATGTCCGGCGTAATTAAAAAATAAGCTACAGCAACTATAAAAACACAAACAAAAAGTGAACCCCGAAAGCCTTTTTTACCGGCTTTCAGAGTCCACTTCAAAAAACGAACCTTTTTCCTAACCTAATATCCTATCTGCATCAATATGTGGTTATTTCACCTGCAGCACTTCTTCGATGGCACGCTTCAGCTCATGCTTAGGCAATGCTCCGGCTACCATCTGCGGATTGCCCTGCATAGGGATGAACAGCAGCGACGGAACCGAACGGATGCCAAACACACCGGCTACTCCCGATTCTGCATCCACATCTACTTTATAAATGTCCACCTTACCCGCATATTCTGCCGAAAGTTCTTCGAGCACGGGCGACAGCATCTTGCAAGGACCGCACCAGGTAGCATAAAAGTCTACGATAGCGGGTTTGTCACCCAAGAATTTCCACTCGGTAGGATTGTTTACATAGTCTACCACGCGTTTCAAAAAGTCCTGTTCTGTCAAATGTATAGTTGCCATAGTTCTTACTCTTTAAAAAAATTAGATACACACCTGTTATTATTTTCTCTCGTATTTCTTGATTACATCTTTATAAAGCTGCTGCTTGCCGGAAGCACCGCATTTCTGTATTCGCAGCGGAAATAAAGAAAAACCTATCAGTCCGCCCCAAAGCGTGCTCATCCAGGGAGATGAGGTTATAGGACATGCCCCACTTGCACAGCCTACATAGACCCAGTACAGATAGCCGGCCACAGCTCCCAGCAGGACTGCTATCAGGGTCTTCAGATTTTGTTTTATCAGCTGTTTCATAATTGCTTCTCTTTTTGATTACACTGCAAATATATAGAACATTTTCCAATCATACAAGTTTCCGATAGAAAATAATTATAAAAGAAATAATATTTTAATTATTTCGTGTTTCTTTGACATTCCCGGTAGTGAATTGCAAATTTGTCCTTATCCGGTAAGTTCAGCATTGCAAAGATGAGCGTTTATGATTGCTAAGATGAACCTTCGTCTTTGCAATGAAAAAGGTACGGCATACTTGAGCGAAAGCAGGTTCACAGGTATATATATAAAAAAAAGAGAGACTCGAACTGAGCCTCTCTCAAATTGTACACCCATGGGGAGTCGAACCCCAATCGATGGAACCGGAATCCATTATTCTATCCATTGAACTATGGGTGCGTCCATTTTCAGGGTACAAAAATACAATTTATAAGTATTCCATCCTAATTTTCCCGGAAAAAAATATCAAATTCTACTCTTGAGCACACATATGGCATTATCATTTATAAAGCTAAAAAGGAAGTAATTTTATCATTTTGATAATATTTTAAAAAATATAGTTGCATATTTGCAAATATAATATACCTTTGCAGTGTAAAACGATAAAACATAAAATACCATGAGCTACCTTATTAAACCTATAAACTATCGCCCGTTGCTCGATATGAAACAAACTGAGCTGGGTATTAAACAGATAAAAGAATTTTTCCAGCAGAACCTGTCATCCGAATTGCGCCTGCGCCGTGTTACGGCTCCGCTGTTCGTATTGAAGGGAATGGGTATCAACGATGACTTGAGTGGTACGGAACGCCCGGTTTCCTTCCCTATCAAGGATTTGGGCGAAGCACAGGCGGAGGTAGTTCACTCGCTGGCTAAATGGAAACGTGTCACACTGGCCGATTATGAGATTGGTCCGGGATATGGTATCTATACGGATATGAATGCTATCCGCGCGGACGAGGAGCTGGGCAATCTGCACTCACTGTATGTGGACCAGTGGGACTGGGAACGGGTGATTACACCGGAACAGCGCACTGTGGCGTTCCTGAAATCAATCGTTACCCGCATTTATGCTGCCATGCGCCGTACGGAATATATGATTTGCGAAATGTATCCGCAGATTGAGTCTTTCCTGCCGCATGATATTCAGTTCATTCATGCAGAAGAGTTGCTGCAGATGTATCCGGACAAAACGGCCAAGGAACGCGAAAACCTGATTACCGAGAAATATGGTGCCGTGTTTATTATCGGTATTGGCGGCAAGCTGAGCAACGGTCAGCCGCATGACATGCGTGCACCGGACTATGATGATTACTCTACCATCGACCCGGAAACCGGTCTGGCCGGACTGAACGGTGACTTGCTGGTTTGGAACAGTGTGCTGGGCCGTTCTATCGAGCTTTCGTCTATGGGTATCCGTGTGGACAAGGCTGCTCTGATCAGACAGCTGGAGCTCTCGCATCAGGAGGAACGCATGAAACTGTATTTCCACAAACGCTTGCTCGAAGGCTCGCTGCCGCTTACTATCGGTGGCGGTATCGGACAGTCGCGCTTGTGTATGCTTTATCTGCGGAAAGGTCACATCGGCGAAATTCAGGCTAGTATCTGGCCGGAGGACATGAAGAAGGAATGTGCCGAACTGGGTATGCAGTTAATTTAATACAGACTTATAACAGATATGGATGTACAAATAGAAGAAAGTTGGAAGCAAGTACTTCAAGAGGAATTTGAAAAGGATTATTTTAAACGGCTGACGGATTTCGTGCGGAATGAATACCGTCAGGGAACGGTTTACCCGCCGGGGAAGCTGATTTTCAATGCGTTCAACCTTTGTCCGTTTGATAAGGTGAAGGTGGTGATTATCGGTCAGGACCCGTACCACGGACCGGGACAGGCGCACGGCTTGTGTTTCTCGGTGAACGACGGGGTGAAATTCCCGCCTTCGCTGCAGAATATCTTCAAGGAGATACACGATGACTTAGGGGCCCCGATTCCGGCAACAGGAAACCTTACCCGATGGGCCAATCAGGGGGTACTGATGCTGAACGCTACGCTGACGGTACGTGCGCATCAGGCGGGATCGCACCAGCGACAGGGCTGGGAGGAGTTTACGGATGCTGCCATTCGTCTGCTGGCAGAACGCCGAGAACATCTGGTGTTTATCCTGTGGGGCAGCTATGCGCAGAAAAAGGGTGCGTTTATCGACCGTAACCGGCATCTGGTACTGACCTCGGCGCATCCTTCGCCTTTATCGGCATACAACGGTTTCTTCGGAAATCATCATTTCAGCCGGACCAACGATTATCTGCTGGCCAATGGCGAAACACCTATCGAGTGGTAAAGATTAACATTATACATCACAGACAAAACGACAAAGCATAAAAAAAGCGTTCTGGAGCTCGGCATACCAGAACGCTTTTTTATGCTTTATATGTATCAGGCTAAATCAATACCAGGTAATCTGGCTACCCGTGTTGCTTCGCTGATCCCACTTCAGGGCATCGGTCAGCATGGCAGATGTAGCACGGATACTGAAGTTATAAGAGGTATACGGACCAAACACCAGACCGCAAGACATGGTGAAACAGTGCAGGTCACGCGTAATGTTCAGCGTAGTCATTGACATTTCCTTGGTGGTAAAGTCGTAACCCGAAGAATAGTTCATGTTCCAGCGGCTTCCCAGCTTCAGGTTACCCGAAACGTTGAGCGAGTGGGTAAGCGAATATGGGTAACGCATGCGCTTGATATTGATATCCTTGGTCCGGTCTTCGCGAATGCTGTAGCTGTAACTCAGGTTGATGGACCAGGGCATCTTGAAGGCCATATAGCCGTCACTGCCCATATCGGCACTCTTGGTCTTGCGCATACCTGAATTCTGCTGCTCTTCTTTCTCTTCTTCAGTCTGCTCATCGGTACCTTCTTCACCGCCCTCTTCGCCTTTCTTTCCCTTCTTCTTATCATCGTCATCTTTCTTGCCGAAGAGTTTCTTGAAGGTATCGTTGTTCAATGAGTAAGAAAGTGAACCGCTATATCCCTGGAATCGTCCGAAACGTCCGTACGACCATTCGGTGCGGTTACCTACTACTACATTTCCACGTTCGTCGAACTCGTAGGCGTAGGTAGCAAAGCTGGCGTTCATATTGAAGGTATAGTTCTTGGTCAGTTTCAGACGCAGGTTCATGCTCAGGTCACTCCACGGCTTTTCTACGGCTGCCAGGTTGTACGACATGTTGGCACTGAGCTGGTCTATCAGACTGATTTTCTTGTAACCGGTACTGTCCTTATCCGATTTCATCTTCATTTCGACATTGTTGTCGAGCGAGAAGCTGATACTTTCCGATTTACCCTTACCCGGCACGCCAAAAGTCGCTCCTTCGTAAGGTGAATATTCCTTCATACGTACTTCACCGTATTCGTCGGTATAAGTATAGGTGTCATAATAGCCGTAACGGGATGCTCCAAAGTCGGGCGCATAAGTAAAGCTTACCGACGGGGTGGCCACGTGACGGATCTGTATCTCCTTGCTCTTCATAAAAAGTGGCTTGTACATACCATAGAGTTTGGTATTCATCTGCAAGGACATATTGTAGTTGAACACGCGGTTGAAACCGTTGATGGTATCACGACGTATATGGCCGGAAGTGTTCAGCGTAGGGTCGTAGCTCTGCATCACCTTACGGGTGTACCAGCGTTCGGTGTAGTTGAAGCTGGGCACTACGTTGATGAACTTGAACAACGTAAAGGTAGCACTCACCGGGATGGTGTGCTGCATACCGTTTTTCCATTTACTGAACGGAGTCTTGAACAACAGGTTATCCTTGGTGTCGACACTGTTGGTCAAGTGACCGGTATACTGGAACGAAATCTTTTCGTACCAGCGCTGGTCGCCCGCTGCATTCTTACGCTTGAACGGGTAAATACGGTTCAGCGTAATGTTCAGGTCGGGCAATGTCATGTTCAGCGAAGAGTCGCGTGTGTTCTGCGTAATGTTGAACGTACTCGACAGGTTCAGTCCGATAGACGGGAAAGAACGTGAATAGCTCACACTGGAAGCCTTGGTATTGTTGGCATACTGGCTAGGGTCGTACAAACTGCTCAAGCTGGAACGGTCGTAACTGCTGGTTGCAAAGTTTACGTTGGCCGAGAAGGTACTGTTCGGATTGGCTTTCGAATCTTTCTGATGGCTCCAGTTTATCTTGAAGTCCTTCGAAACAGAGTAGTCCGGCATGTTCTTCTCACCTGTCTTTGTCACCAGGTAACTCAGGTTGAAAGAACCGCTGTACTTATAACGCTTGTTGTAGTTGGACTGTGCAGAAACGCCCCACGAACCTTTGGTAAAGATTTCTCCCAGTACCTTGAGGTCCATCTTGTCACTGATGGCAAAATAGTAACCTCCATCGCGCAGATAGAAACCGCGGTTCAACTCATCACCATAGGTAGGCATGATGAAACCGGATGAATAACTGCTGCTGAAAGGAAAGAAACCGAAAGGTACGGCAATGGGCAAAGGCACATCCTCGACTACCAGCTGGGCAGGACCGAACACAACGTTCTTTTTGGGACGGACCTTAGCCATCGAAAGTTTCAGGTAGAAGTGCGGATGTTCGTGGTTGTCGCAAGTGGTATATTGACCGTGACGAAGATAAAGCTCGTCGTTGGCTCCCTTCTTCGACTCCTTACTTACCACGTATCCTTCACCTTGCTGAGTGACAATATTGTTGATAAAACCTTTCTTGGTCTTGAAGTTGTAGCGCATGACCTGCGATTCATAAGGGGTATCACCGTCCTTGAAAACAGGAGTACCGGAAACCACGCCGGCTGTATCGGTAACTCCACGGGCAAAGACCGTACTGCTGTCCATATTCATGGTTATGACATCGGCCTGTAGCTCAATACGCTGATAGTTGACCTTTCCCTGACCGAACAGGTGCGCATATCCTCCCTGCGTAAAGACAATAGAATCGTTGGCTTCGTACTGAATGGGAGCATCAATGGGTTGTTTTTTACCGGCTACTGAGTCGGTAACTACAGAATCTGCAGGAATAGAATCCCGCTGCAAAGAATCGACAACCCTTGCTCTTCCCCGACCGGATGCTGCACGTCTGGGACGCTGGGCTTCCGCATAGACGGAAAAACCTAACGTTATCACGATCAGCAGGAAAAAGAGATATGTAGATTTTCTTAATGACGTCATCAATATTAAAAATAAATATACACAATTGGTGCACAAAGGTAAGCATTATCCACCAATAAAAAAGATGTGCTTCCAGAAATTAATTCATTTTTAGTATTAAAGGAAGATTCGGCACCAATTGTTAAAGCGCTCTACGCCCTCGGTTCCATGACGGGAAATGCTCTTCAGGGCTTTCTCGATGGACTTTTCCTGGTTGAGCTTGGTCTTCGAGAAAAACTTGTCGGCAAAGCATATCAGCTGCTCTTCCATAGATACCGGAAGCATGTCGCGGTGCGGAATGGGAAGGTCGCGCTCGATGATTGACTGCAGGGACAGACCGGCGCCTGTGTGCCGTTCGCATACCAGGGCATGACGCGGCAGCCCCTCGGCACGCATCAGGTCGGCTCCCAGATAGCCGTGGCAGATGTAGGGATGCGGACCGTGGCAGTGAATATCGGGGGCATCGGTCAGAAAGATACCGATGTCGTGCAGCATGGCAGCTTCTTCTACAAAATCAAGGTCCAGCTTCAGTTCGGGATGCTTGTGTGCCAGTTCCAGTGCCTTGTCGGCTACGTTACGGCTATGTACCATAAAGATATGTTTCAGTTCGTTTTCCTCGGGATAGAACTTATCGATTACAGCCTGTACATTCATTTTCATCAGATAATTGGTTTTAAAGAGGTATTCTTCTTATTTTTGTGCGAATTTACTAAAAAAACTCTATACAGACATGAAATGCAGAAACTTATTATGGATCGTGTTATGGAGTATCACGGTTTTTACAGCCGGAGCCAGCAACGGTAACAGCCGGATACGTACAGGTGCCGAGCAGATGGAGAAGTGGGTACCCATGCTGAAAGGGAAAAATGTGGCACTGGTAGTAAACCAGACTTCGACCGTGGGACAGACACACCTGTTTGATACATTGTACCAAAGCGGAGTCCGTATCTCTCAGATTTTTGCTCCCGAACATGGATTCAGGGGAAATGCCGATGCGGGTGAGACGGTGAAGAATCACAGGGATGTACGTACGGGTGTACCGGTGACTTCACTGTATGGAAAGAACAAGAAACCGACTCCTGCGCAGTTGCAGCAGACGGATGTAGTGATTTTCGATATTCAGGATGTGGGAGCACGGTTCTATACGTATATCAGTACGATGTTTTACGTAATGGAGGCTTGTGCCGAAAATAATAAGGAGTTGCTGGTACTGGACCGCCCCAATCCTTGCGACTATGTAGACGGACCGGTGCTGCAACCGAAGTTTAAAAGTTTCGTGGGAATGCTGCCTATCCCTTTGCTGCATGGCTGTACGGTGGGCGAACTGGCTGCCATGATTAATGGCGAGGGATGGCTCAAAGGGAAAAAGCAGTGCAAACTCACGGTCATTAAGGTAGAGGGATGGAAGCATGGACAGCCCTACTCGCTTCCGGTCAAGCCCTCTCCTAACCTGCCTAACGACCAGAGTATCGCGCTCTACCCTTCGCTGTGTGCTTTCGAGGCTACTCCGGTAAGTGTGGGACGAGGTACCCGTATGCCTTTTCAGGTTCTGGGACTTCCGGGACTGAAGGGCCAGCCGTATTGCTTTACGCCTGTTTCACTGCCCGGATTCGACAAGCATCCGTTGCACCAGAATCAGAAGTGCTGCGGTCTGGACTTAAGGAAGGTAGAGGCACCCAAAGGTTTCTCCTTGCATTATGTCTACATGTTCTACGAACTGATGAAAAAGGAGATGCCGGAAAAGGCTTTTTTCAGTCGTCCGCAGTGGTTCGACTTGCTCATGGGTACCGACCAGGTCCGGAAGGCTATACTGGCAGAGAAAACAGAGACACAGATACGCGCGACTTGGAAAGCCGAACTGGACAATTACCTGAAACGGCGGGCCCGCTACCTAATGTATTGATCATTTAGCTTTAATAGATATGGAAGAAAAACTGAAAGAACTCTATACGACTTATGTAGGCGAAGCGCCTGCACAAATTACCCAGCTATCGCAGGCTGGGTCTAACCGCCGGTATTTCCGGCTTACGGGAAAGCAATCGCTGATAGGGGTTGCCGGAACTTCGGAGGCCGAAAACGAGGCTTTTCTATACATGGCCGGACATTTCCGCAGTCAGGGGCTGAATGTTCCGGAAATTTTTGCGGTATCGGACGACCGGATGTGTTACCTGCAAGAGGACTTGGGGGATGTATCGCTGTTCCAGGCTATCGAACAGGGACGTACCAGCGGAAACTTCAGCAACGAAGAAATCAATTTACTGGAACAGACTATAGCCTTATTGCCGGATTTTCAGTTTAAGGGAAATGACGGAATGGATTACGGGGTATGCTACCCGACATGTTGTTTCAACCGCCGTTCTGTGCTCTGGGACCTGAACTATTTTAAGTATTGTTTTCTGAAAGCAACCGGACTTGAATTTCAGGAAGAGGAGCTGGAAGATGATTTTGAACGGATGACCGACAAATTGCTGCAGGTTCCGTCAGACTGTTTTATGTATCGCGATTTCCAGAGCCGGAACGTGATGCTCAGCAATGGGAAACCTTTTTTCATAGACTTCCAGGGGGGAAGAAAAGGTCCGTTCTACTACGATGTGGCTTCGTTTTTGTGGCAAGCCAAGGCAAACCTACCTCAAGATTTACGCGAAAGGCTGATTGATGTATATCTGAATGCCTTACAGCCTCATCAGGCGATCGGCAGCGAAGAGTTCCGTCAGACTTTGCGCCACTTTGTATTGTTCCGCACGTTGCAAGTGTTGGGAGCATACGGTTTCAGGGGATATTTCGAGCGGAAGCAGCATTTCATTGAAAGTGTACCTTTTGCCATTGCCAATCTGGCGGCTTTATTGGAGCAGCCGTTCGAGGAATATCCCTACTTGAACAAGCTTCTGCTGGATTTGTGCCGGCTGCCGCAGTTTGCCGCCGCCCTGAACCGGAAAAAGCTGACGGTTACGGTGATGAGTTTCTCGTATCGCAAAGGGATTCCGCAGGACAAGACGGATAACGGCGGCGGTTTTGTATTCGACTGTCGGGCTGTCCATAATCCCGGCCGCTATGATGCATACAAGGCACTGACGGGACGGGATGAAGCGGTTATCCGTTTTCTGGAAGAGGACGGTGAAATTACGACTTTCCTGCAACATGTGGATGCGCTGGTGGATGCTTCGGTAGAACGTTATCTGAAACGTGGTTTTACACATCTGATGGTCTGCTTCGGATGCACAGGCGGACAGCATCGTTCTGTCTATTCGGCACAGCATGTGGCTGAACATCTGCATAAGAAATACGGTATCCGGGTGGAACTGGAACACCGGGAACAGCATATCAGCGAAGTTTTTAATGCACTATAACCCTAAAGACGTATGAAAGCAATGTTATTTGCAGCCGGACTGGGAACACGGCTGAAACCGCTTACCGACAGTATGCCTAAAGCGCTTGTACCGGTGATTGGCACGCCCATGCTGGAGCATGTTATCCTGAAGCTGAAAGATGCAGGATTTACAGATATCGTGGTGAATATCCATCACTTTGGCGAACAGATTATTGATTTTTTAAAGGCCAGACAGAATTTCGGTATTCGCATTCAGATAAGTGACGAACGGAAAGAGCTGCTGGATACGGGAGGAGGAATCAAGCATGCCAGGGCTTTGCTGGAAGGAAACGAACCTTTTCTGGTGCACAACGTAGATATTCTCTCGGACACGGATTTGCGGAAAGTGTACGAATATCACTGCCACAGCAACCATACAGCAACGCTGGTAGCAAGCAAGCGCAAGACATCGCGCTATTTACTGTTCGACAATACGGACAGACTGTGTGGATGGGTGAACGAAAGTACCGGTGAGACCAAGCCTTCCGGATTTACAGTCGACGAAGCTATTCACCGCAAATATGCTTTCAGTGGCATACACGTCATGTCACCGGATATTTTCCGGGAAATGACCGGACCGTGGGATGGTAAGTTTCCTATCATGGATTTCTATCTGCAACACTGCGACAAACTTTTGCTTGGAGGGTATCTGTGCGAAAATATTCAGCTGATTGATATTGGCAAACCGGAGACATTGCAACAGGCTGATATTTTTCTTCGGAACTTGCAAAAACACTCGTAAACAGAAACCATATAAAAAAACGCTTCAGCTGGAGACTTCTCCGCTGAAGCGTTTTTTTATGACTTATTTTTCTAATTAAAATTATTCCTGCCAGCCTCCGCCAAGGGCTTTATAAAGGTTTATCATGGTGAGCTGCTTGTCGCGGACAGCATTGCTCAGACCAATCTGGGCATCCAGATAACTACGCTGGGCATCGAGCAAGTCCATATAACCGATTACACCGTTGATATACTGCAATTCGGCCAAATCCAAGGCACTCTTTGAAGATTTCTCCAGAAGCTTGCGGCTGTTGTAGATTTCTTTGGTTTTATTGAATTCTACAATGGCGTTACGGGCTTCCTTGAAGGCATTCAGCACCACTTTTTCGTAAGAATACACGACTTGTTCGTAGGCTGCTTTCTTCGCTTTCAGCATAGCACGGTTCTTACCCATGGCAAATATCGGTGTCAACAGTGTTCCGCTCAAGAAATGATAAGGCGACTGCAACATATTGGAAAGATCGGTACTTTCACGACCGTAGTTGGCTGTAAGTGTCAGACGAGGGAACATATTGGTATAGGCTATTCCCACAGCCGCATTAGCTGCAATCAGGCTCTGCTCTGCCTGACGGACATCCGGACGGCGCTCAAGCAAAGTGGAAGGAAGTCCCACCGGCAACGTATCCGGCAAAACTACATCTTCAGGCAGTTTTGAACGTGACACGTGATAAGAAAACTCACCTGTCATAAAGGCTATCTCGTTTTCCTTCACTGCAATTTTCTTCTCCAAATCCGGGACCAGCGTCACAGTACGTGCCAACTCCACTTGCGCCTGACGGAAAGCAGTTTCATTGGTCAGACCGCCTTCGAAACGGATGCGTGCCAAGTGCAAGCTTTCCCGACGTGCATTCACGGTCTGGCGTACGATAGAAAGTTCGTTATCCAAAGCTACCAGCTCGAAATACGACTGTGCCACCTGCGCAATCATACTCATCTTCAGTGCCCGCTGGTTTTCGATAGAACCCATAAACTCGGCCAGACTCTTATCGCGTGCCCAACGCAGGTTTCCCCAAAGGTCGAGCTCCCAGGTAATTCCGAGTTTCAAATAAAAATCATCACTGGGTTTATAGTGCGTACCATTTTCATCGGTTCCTTCTTTTTCACCATATACTTTCAGACCCAGTGCCGGAAACATATTGGCGTAATCAATACGCTTCATGGCTGCCAGTTCTTTCACACGGGCTGCAGCGATGAGCATATCCTTGTTATAGTTCAACGTTTTGCGGATAAGGCTCTGCAACGTGGTGTCGGTATAGAGCTGCTCCCAGGAGTAGTCGGCCAGCGAAGTACTGTCCGTACCCATCGTGTCCAGCCGGGCAGGCAGCGGCAATTCGGGACGTGTGTAATGTTTACCCAACTGGCAACTGCCCAGCAATGTGGCAGCGCCTACAAGGGTGAGTATATAATAGATATATACGAAGCTACGTTTCTTCATAATATAAAATGTTATGCACGTTTAGTATTCAACTTATTTTTAGCCTTGTAAATCAACACAAAGAAGAAAGGTACCAAAACAATACCGATTGTCACAGCTACCAACATACCGAAGAAGACACCTGTACCAATAGCCTGACGGCTGGCTGAACCCGGACCGGTAGCAATCACCATAGGAAGCATACCCAGGATGAAGGCCAGTGAGGTCATCAGGATAGGGCGGAAACGTAATTGGGAAGCATGGATAGCAGCCTCAACGATGTCGCGTCCCTTATCGACTTCTTCTTTGGCAAACTCAACAATAAGGATGGCATTCTTGGCAGCCAGACCGATCAACATTACCAGACCAATCTGGAAATAAGTATCGTTCTCCAATCCGCAGATGGCAACACCGGCATACGCACCCAATACGGCAACCGGCAATGAAATCAATACGGCAATAGGAATACTCCAGCTTTCGTACAAAGCGGCAAGGAAGAGGAATACAAAGAGGAATACCAGCGAAAGAATAATACCTGTCTGTCCTCCTGCCTTTTTCTCCTGATAAGAAAGACCACTCCATTCTACACCGATATTATCGGGCAGTTTCTCGCGGGCAATCTGTTCCAGTATCTCCATTACCTGACCGGAGCTGGCACCGTTTGCTGCAGTACCACGGATAACGGCCGAATTAAACATGTTGAAGCGTTTAATACTACCCGGACCGGTGGTATAATCGGTAGTACCCAGTGCGGTAAGCGGCATCATATCGCCGTCGCTTCCTTTCACAAAGTACAGTCCTATATTGTCACGATGCTCACGATAGGGTGCTTCGGCCTGAATGTATACACGGTAAATACGGTTGAACATGTTGAAGTCGTTCACGTAAACAGATCCGGTATAAGCTTTCATGGTTGAAAATACATCGGCCATCGGAACACCTGCCAGTTTTACCTTATCACGGTCTACATCGAAATAAAGCTGCGGAATTTCGGCCTGCAAAGAAGAAGACAATCCGGCCATCTCCTTACGCTGGGAAGCATAATACATCAACGTATCGGTAGCACGTACCAGGTCGTCGAATGTGGCTTCACCACGGGCTTCAAGCTGCATTTCGAAACCTCCGGCTGTACCCAATCCCGGAATCACCGGCGGAGTAGACAGGAATACTTTACATTCGGGATATTCTTTCATCTCGTTCTGTACTTCTTCCATAATGCGGTCAATAGTCGTATCATCACGTTCCGTCCATTCCTTAAGAATTACGGTAAGCTGGCTTCGTGCCTGACTGCTACCTACACGCGGACTACTACCCGTTACATTCTGTACATAAGCTACAGCTGGATGTTTTACCAGAAAATCTACGGCACGGTCGGTTACAACACGTGTACGCTCCAATGTAGCACTTTCGGGCAATTCCAATTCCACGGTAAAGTATCCCTGGTCTTCAATAGGAAGGAAGCTGGTAGGAACCACACGGTGGAACACAAAGATGAATACAATCACCATACCAAAACCGGCAATAACGCGTCTGGGGTTTTTCACAACACCACGGATAAACTGCACATATTTGCCGTTTCCTACATTCAACCAATGATTGATGCGCGTAAAGACTCTGTTCTTAGGTTTATTGGGGTCTTCGGGTTTCAATATGAGTGAACACATTACCGGACTCAACGTAAGCGCTACAACTGTTGAAAGCAATACGGATACAACGATAGTCACCGTAAACTGACGATATAACTGTCCGGTGATACCGGCCAGGAAGCTTACAGGTACGAACACGGCTGCCAATACCAAAGATGTCGCAATGATGGCTCCAACCAGTCCTTCCATGGCTTTCTTGGTCGCCTCGTACGGACTGAGTTTTTCTTCTTCCATGATACGCTCCACATTCTCGACCACCACAATGGCATCGTCCACAACGATACCAATGGCCAGTACAAGTCCTAAAAGCGTCAGCATATTCAGTGAGAAACCGAATATCAGCATGAAACCGAATGTACCAATCAACGAAATAGGTACTGCCACAACCGGAATCAGTGTAGCACGCCAGTTCTGCAAAGAAAGGAACACCACAATGATAACCAGTACAAGTGCTTCGAACAATGTCTTATATACTTCATGGATAGACTCGGAAATATAAGTCGTCATATCGAAAGGAATGTTGTATTCCAAACCTTCCGGGAAGTTCCGGCTGATTTCCTCCATCGCCTTTTTCACGTTATCGGCTACTTCCATAGCATTGGCACCCGGAAGCATGTAGATACCCAATACGGCAGCATTACCTCCATTGATACCACTTTCAGTCGTATAGGATGATGCCTCAAGCGATACACGGGCTACATCGCGCAAACGGATAATAGAACCGTCAGGATTAGCGCGAAGTACGATTTCTTCAAACTGAGCAGCAGTAGAAAGACGTCCCTGAGCTGTGATAGGAATAGTGATATCAAGTCCGGTAACAGGCTGCTGTCCCAAAACACCGGCTGCAGACTCACGGTTCTGGTCTTTCAAAGCCGACTGCAAATCCTGGATTGTCAATCCGAAGTTTGCCAGCTTAGCCGGGTCCACCCAGATTTGCATCGCATAATAACGGCCACCCACATTGGAGATACGGCCTACTCCCGGAATACGGCGCAACAGGTCAATCACATTCAAGGTAGCAAAGTTACTCAGATAGATTTCATCAAACTTCGGATCATCCGAGGTAAGACAGATTGTCATCAGCTGGCTGGGTGCCTGCTTTTCTACAGAAATACCGTTCTGGATTACCTCGGCCGGCAGACGTGATTCGGCCAACTTGATACGGTTCTGAATTTCTACAGCAGCCAAGTCCGGGTCGGCAGAAATATCAAAGGTAACAGTTGCTGAGAAGCCACCCGAGTTGGAGCTGTTAGACTCCATGTAGATCATTCCCGGTGTACCGTTCAACTCCTGCTCGATAGGCGTAGCTACAGCCTGAGATACCGTTACGGCACTTGCTCCCGGATAAGAAGCGCTGATTTTCACCACCGGCGGTGTGATTTGCGGATATTGGTCGATAGGAAGCATCATCAGACCAATGATACCTACTATGACAATAAGTATGGAGATGACAGCCGAAAATACGGGCCTGTCAATAAAAAAACTCACTTTCATGTGTCACAAGGTTTTAGGGTTATGTTAATCCTTTTTCTCTTCACTCTTTGTAGCAGACAGGCGCACCTTGATACCCGGTGTCAGTTTGTGGTAACCTTCTGATACAATCATCTCTCCGGGAGCCAAACCACGTTCTACGACTACATCATTCTGGAACTCAGGTCCAAGTTCGATGAAACGTTTCTCGGCAACAGAATCTCGGCGAACTACAAAAATATAAGCTCCACCCTTTTCAATAATCAGTGCTTTCTGAGGTACGACAGTAGCCTGTTCGCGCACATCCAGCAAGACTTTTACTTTGGTAAACTGTCCCGGCAACAACACATGTTCTGGATTAGGAAGTTCTGCACGCACCTGGAATGTACCTGTTTTAGGATTTACCTGGGGAGATGCAAAATCAACAAGCCCCTTATACTTATATATACTATTATCCGGCAAAGTAACAGTAACGGTAGGCTGCCAAGAACGTGTAGAATCTTTCTGACCGAAAGTAACGTTACGTTCCTTACTCTTCAGATAGTCCAATGCTGTCATACTGAAGTCAACCTGAACGGTATCACTCTTTACGATAGTAGCCAGCAAAGACTTTCCGCTGCTACCAACCAGCGTACCCAAGTCGACCAGACGTTCACTGATATGTCCGGAAATCGGAGAACGGACAATGGTATATCCCAATTCCTGTTCAGCCTGTTCAAGGTCGGCCTGACTCATGCCCACACTTGCTACGGCAGTTTCGTATGCTGCAACCGCATTGTCCAGGTCAAGCTGGCTGGCAGCATTCTGCTCATACAAAGGACGGATACGTGCTAAGTCACGTTCAGCCTTTCTAGCCTGCGCTTCATCTTTTTTAAGTTGGGCGCGCACCTTGTCAGCCTTGGCACGATACTGATCCTGATTTATCACAAACAAAACCTGATTACGCTGTACATACGTACCTTCTTCGAATAACATTTGTTCCAGGAAGCCTTCTACACGAGCACGTACTTCCACAAACTGCTGTGCTCCGATGCGTCCCACATAATCGCCATATATTTCAACATCTTTCTGCTGAACGGGCTCTGCCGATACGATAGGAGCCTCAGGCGCTGGAGCAGGACGGTTGGATACTACAAAATAAACTACAACGACTAAAGCCACCAGGACTAAAGCAGAAATGAACTGTTTTCTTTTAAACTTGAATTCTTTCGGAGTAAGGAATCGTTTCTTCATAAAAATAAAAGTTAGAAATATTAGATGCCAATAGAAGACATCCAAATAGCGTACCAAGTTTCAGGAAAAGAGCAATAGCACTGAAAATCAAACAATAAAGAATAAAGACACCACAAAAGTATGTAGAGAATGTGGAAAGAGCTCAACACAAACTGTAGAATTTTTCTACAAAACCTCATAAATTATTTCACAATGCACCATAACAAACTGACGTTTCTTTAAAAACTAATGCAAAGATAGTAAGAATCAAGAAAATACCAGGAACAGGATTCGTTAAAAAAAAGTATAGCAAAGCCCTGAATTCACTTTTATGATTCATACTCCAAGGTAATAAAACACACATAACTATACATTATCTTTTGTACAACAAGAAATAAAGAATATCTTTGCACGGAAAAATTTTAGAATTATGGAGCAAATAGCTAGTAATCTAACCATTGAAAATAGACGCAACAACTTTATAAACCGCAAAATGATATTTAATGTGCTGGGACTGCTGCTTTGTATCGAGGCCGGTATGTTCCTGATTTGCGCAGGAGTATCACTTTACCATAACGAGCAGGATGCTATCTTCTTTTTATACAGTATCCTTATTAATGCAGGAGCTGCTTCTTTATTTTTATTATTTGGAAGAGGAGCCAACCGACAATTAGGCCGGCGCGACGGTTACATCATCGTCAGTGCCTCATGGTTGCTATTTTCTGTATTTGGCATGTTGCCCTTTCTTTTCAGCAAATCCATCGATGGGGTAACCAATGCTTTTTTCGAAACCATGTCAGGATTTACCACGACCGGTGCTACAATTCTGGACGATATAGAATCGCTTTCACACGGTATGCTTTTCTGGCGCAGTCTTACACAATGGATTGGCGGATTAGGAATTGTCTTGTTCACCATAGCTATTCTACCGATATTTGGTGTAGGCAACATGCAATTGGTATCTGCTGAATCTACAGGAGTAAAGCATGATAAGATACACCCTAAAATCGGAATGATGGCAAAAGTATTGTGGGGCGTTTATCTGGTACTGACCATCACCGAAGTTATCCTGCTGTATTGTGGAGGTATGTCTATGTTTGATGCGATATGCCATTCTTTCACAACAACGGCTACAGGCGGGTATTCTACCAAACAGGATAGTATTGCACACTGGAATTCTCCTTATATAGAATATGTAGTCGCTATCTTTATGTTGCTGTCAAGTATCAACTTCTCCCTTTATTTCATGTGTGTAAAGAAGCGCAGCCTTCGTATCCTGAAGGATGATGAAGTGAAGTGGTTCCTTTCTGTGGTTTTCACTGTTACGATAATCATTACTGCATCTTTGATGGTCACCGACCAAATGAATCTGGAGAAAGCATTCCGCCTGGCATTCTTTCAGGTAGTCACCTGTCAGACTTCCTGTGGATTTGCTACAGCTGACTATATGCTTTGGCCTCCATTTACCTGGACACTGCTGTTATTCGTCATGACAGCCGGAGGTTGTACAGGTTCGACATGTGGAGGCGTAAAAAGCATGCGTGTTATGATTATGGCACGTAACATCCAAAACAGCATGAAACGTCTGCTCCACCCCAATGCCGTTATCCCGGTACGTGTAAACGGACAGGTTATTTCTTCTTCTCTGGTAAGCGGAGTCACCACCTTTTTTGCTGTATACATCGCCATTGTGCTGGTTGGTTGGGTATTGCTCATGACAGTAGGAGTTGACTTTATGGAAGCTATCAGTGTCATAATTTCCAGCTTAGGTAACGTAGGACCTGCATTAGGTATTTACGGCCCTGCCTATTCATGGAATGCATTGCCTGATGCAGCCAAATGGATCGCATCTTTCCTGATGCTCATAGGACGCTTGGAAATCTATGCCGTATTATTGATGTGCTTCCCTGACTTTTGGAGAAAACAATAACAATTATTAATATTTATTTAATTCACTGCTGGTATATATTTTTTTCGTAATTTTGCAACCGTTTTTTTAAGATGAATTTATACGTTTTATAAAATGGAGAAACATTCGGAAGCAAGAGCAAAAGCAGACAATCAGCAATTACACCGCCGGGTGGACTTGTTGCTTCGTACAGGAAAACTTTTAGTGGAAAGTTTGGCAGATACCAATAGAGTGGTAAGAAATATGAAGCGCACAGCCGCCTTTCTGGGTATTGCAGGAGACAAATTACACATCAATGTAAGCTTTACCATGCTGATGGTAAACGTCAGTGACGGTGATTACTCTTTTACGAAATTCCAGCGCATTGAAAGTCATGGAGTAAACATGACAGCAATTTCGGCTGTAAGTAAACTTTCCTGGAAAGCGCTTGAAAACGACTACACGTTAGACCAGTACGAACAGGAACTGGAAGAAATCCGCACCAGAAAAAGAAATTACACCCCTTGGCAGGTAGCTATCGGAGCCGGATTTGCCTGCGGTGGATTCTGTATTCAGTTCGGTTGCGACTGGATGGCATTCCTCTATGCATCTATTGCTGCCATCATCGGTATGCGTGTACGTGCACACTGCAATGAATCTGGCTTAAATCACTATATGGGTATAGCAATCGCTGCTTTTGTAGCTACCATGATTGCCTGGGCAAGCACCTTCCTCCCAGCCGAATGGACCAGTACCCCGTGGCATCCTTTATTGGCATGTGCCCTGTTTATTGTCCCGGGAGTACCTCTTATCAACTTTGTGGACGATATGATGGACAATTATATCCAAGTTGGTATTGTCCGAGCCGTAAATACACTACTCATGGTGTCAGCCATGGCATTCGGTATAGCCTTCGCTGTAAAAATCTGTTCGATCGATGACTTTTTCCCAACCATCAGTATGGTACCTCACCACAGTTATTGGGAATATGCGATTGCCGCTGCCATATCAGCAATGGGTTTCTCCATGATTTTCAATATTCCACGCCGTCTGTTATGGGTAGTAGCCATCGGTGGTATCATAGCCGTATGTACACGTAACTTTGTCAATTTAGGTCCAAGCACCAACAATATTGGTTTGGATATGGGACTCGTAATCGGCTCATTCTCGGGTGCAGTAGTAGTCAGCTTGATAGCCATCAAGGCAGTTCACTGGTTCCACGTTCCGAACCACGTACTGACTATTCCTTCGGTTATCCCGATGATTCCCGGAGTATTGATGTACCGCATGTTGTTCGGTCTTATCAATGTAAATGTGCAGACACAAGTAACCCCTCTGATGAAAGCTTTGGAAAACGGTATCGTATCAGGACTGGTTATCATGTGTATTGCCATCGGAGTTGCGATTCCGAATATCTTCGGACGAAAATACATAGCGACTTCCAAAAACAAACGCTTAAAACAGTTATTGGAAGAACGCAAAGCTAAAGGAAAATTTGTAGAATGGTAAATATAAAGAATCGTCGTTACAGCCTTAAAAGGAGGTAACGGCGATTTTTTTTCATCAACACTTTAAAACTAAAACATATGATTAGATTAAATGTATTTATTCAGGTATCTGAAGACAAGAAAAATGAAGTTTTGAACGCAGCAAAAGAACTGGTAGCAGCTTCTCTAAAAGATAATGGATGCATTGCTTATGATGTATTCGAAAGCTCTACAAGAAAAGATGTACTTTTAATCTGCGAAACCTGGAAAGATGAAGCTTCACTGTCGGCACACGAACAGGCTTCTCACTTTACAACACTAGTTCCTAAAATACAGTCACTTGCCAGCATGAAATTGGAAAAATTCGAATTCTGATAAAGCATAGCCAAGGAACACTTTTACGGTTTCCGAATGATTTTCCTATAAAAAAGAAAGTAAAAGTGTTCCTATATTCAAAAAAATAATTACCTTTGTACCGCTTTCAGAAAACAAGCCGAAATAGCTCAGCTGGTAGAGCAACTCATTCGTAATGAGTAGGTCCCGGGTTCGAGTCCCGGTTTCGGCTCTCTACAAGGAAAGCCTGAAACAATATGAAAACCAACGGTTTAGGCTTATAAATCCAGAAAATTAATCCTCAATTCCTTTTAAAAAAAAAGACAGCGATAAACCCACCGATAAGCGGTTTTGTTTGTCGAATTGTTTGTCGAAAAGTTAAAAGGGATATTATGGCTACATTAAAATTGTGTATCCTTCCATACCGCAGAAAGGCTAACGGAAGGCTGGGAATCTACATCTCAGTCACACATCACAGAGAAGTAAGGTACATTTCAACAGACTTTGAAATTGACGACGATTTCCAGTTTGAGGACGGGAAAGTATGCTATCGCAAGGATGCAGAAAAGATGAACAGGCGGCTGCAATACGTGTTGCAGGAATATGCCGAAAAGCTGGAGCAGATAAACCTTGCCACAGTACGCGATTGTGCGCACCTTAAAAAGATACTTACCAGCGAAGAAGAACAGACACATCAGATAACCATCAATGAGCTGTTTGAAAGACGTATCGCGCAGCTTAGAGAAGAAGGGCGTAATAAGTATGCCGATATGAACGAGTACAGCCGCAGTGTCATTGTATCCATTCTGAGCGATACTCCCATCGTATATATCACTCGTAACGACATCAAGGTGCTGGAAAAGCAGCTGTACAAGCGCGGCTATTCCAACTGTAACGTACAAATGCGCATGGCTCATTTTAAGGCGGCCATCAATGCGGCAGTAGACAGTGACGTGTTGCGACTGGCAGATCATCCGTTCAGGGGATACAAGATGCCGAAGTCTGAGGTCCGCATGATGGACGTAACACTGAAAGAGTTTGAAAGCATATATAATGTACAGTGTCCAAGCTCGCGTGTAATGCTGGCAAGGGATATGTGGCTGCTGTCGTTCTACCTGGGCGGTATCAATCTGGCAGACCTGGTAAAAGCGGATTTGTCGGGGCCTGTCCTCTCCTACCAGCGCAGCAAGACAAAAGAAAAAAAATCCGGCAACAAGGATACCGTGCTTTCCATCCAGCCGGAAGCGCGTAAGATTATAAAGAAGTACATCGGTGCAGACGGGTGTATTGTGATACCCTACAATGGTTCATACCAGAACAAATGCAGCTACCTTAACAAATGCCTGAAGCTGCTGGCCGTAGAAGCATTTATTTCGCAGACTAATTTTTCTTTTTACTCTGCACGCAAAACCTTTGCCCAGTTTGCTTTTGAGATAGGCATACGTACAGAAGTAATAGAATACTGCATCGGTCAGTCTGTCAAGGCCAACCGGCCTGTATATAACTATGTGCGTGTGATGCAGCGTTATGCAGACGAAGCCATGCGCAACGTAATTGATTATGCGCACAAGGGTGTAATACATAGTGCCCAAAATATTGCGCAGTAATACGTAATACAGCAACAATAAGCCACGGACAATACCATTCTAGCATGGAGCCGGGAAAAATAAAAGGCAGAGGATTTTCCCCTGCCTTTTATTTTGTTAATCTACATAAAAATAATCAGTAGCATATATAGGTTCATTCAAGTTTGCTTCATCATTAACTATTGTTATCATATCATCTTCGTAAACTTCGATTCGTGCAGTACGT
This sequence comes from uncultured Bacteroides sp., assembly GCA_905198575.1. GTDB lineage: Bacteria > Bacteroidota > Bacteroidia > Bacteroidales > Bacteroidaceae > Phocaeicola. The sequence continues at coordinate 29,201 of CAJKDC010000007.1, forward strand.
GCATTACCATGCACATCTACATTCACAGCTTTTGTCTTACCAACATTCTCATTTGCAATAGCAATAGCACCGTCTAGAGTTAGAGATCTCCCCAACAAAGCAGGCTCATTCACATTATCATTATAATAAACCTTGAATTCTTCCAGTGTTTTCATAATACTAATTATCAAAAATTCGACCAATTATTTATGTCAAGTTCTGAACAATGTTCCCAGTAATCCTTAATTCTAGTGTAAATAGCCTCGATGTTTGCACCGTGCAGCGTCTTTACTTTGGCGATAAACGATGGAAGGTCTACCCCCCATTTTGAGGCTGTACCTTCGTATTTCTCCGCATCTTCACAGCCTGCTATGAACGCGCCGACATTAGCACAGAAAACATCGTCTATTAATGTGCCGTTGAACGCATCGGCCAAAAACATCCACTCTGGGACAGTAAACAATCCCTTCAGTTCGCCCATCGCAACGGTTCTGATACGCTTAATTGCGCTAATTTCTGCTATAACAGCCTGATTGATGCTGTCGTTATTGCGAGTTAAATACTCTATCATTTCTTCGGGAAGTCGAAGATTTACTGTTCTTGTTGCCATATTTATTTATTTTATAGAATAGTCCTCAAAATCTACTTCAGTACGCCAACTATGACATCACCACCATCACAGATATATTCGTAAGTATCAACATTGCCATCAAGCTTTGCAGCTAAATCCGCAAATTCCTCATCGCCTTTACTGTAGATTGGATACCCAACGCCGAGGTCCATTAATACCTGATGGAGTTGTTCGTCTGTTTCTACTGCAAACGGGTCAGCGTTGTAAGTAGCAACAAGATTTTTAGTGTATAAATCCTCCACATTAAAACAGTCTTTCTTAATAATTTTGTTTATTTCTGCCCAAACAGCTTTCTCTACTTCATTGTAAATATCTTCATTAGTTTCTTCTACCCAGTTCGACCAGTTATAGTACCACCATTCATATATACCATCCGATGTCATGGCATCTAACTCGTCACTATAGATATTTATAAAGTGTTTTGCAGCCTGATTAATGATTTCAGGCTTTTCTTCTGTTGATTCTTCTTTTACCTCGAAAGTAAATCCTTCATCTTTAAGATACTTAATACCGCTTTCGTATTCAGCACAGAATACCAAGTCGCCATCATACTTGACTATGTGCGGTTTACCGCTTTCATCCTCTTCATAAAACTCCAAATCGGGATTTTTCATGAAATAGACATAAATGTCATTAAACTTTGCCCACCAAATTGTAGTTTCTCCCACTACTTCTTTGGTAAAATTCAAAGAGTGAAGAAAATCAGACATCAATTTATCTTTATCAGGGTTTTCGCAAACATTTTCGCCTAACCATTTTGAAGTCAAATCTTCAAGGCTTCTGTTCAAAATATCTGCAAAAAGTTCCTCGTTCCTTATACCTGTCAATTCTTCACCGAAGTTGATAAGTGGTAAACATTGTTTTAATTCTTCACCGAAGTTGATAAGTGGTAAACATTGTTTTTTCATTATCTTTACGTTTTAATTAGTAATTGAGTTATTTTGATGTTGCAAAGATACTGCAAATATTTTTATGTGCAAATAAAACGCAAAGATTTTTCTTTGCAAACAATAAAAACTTTATTCAACCCAAAATTCATCAGGTTTAATTTTGTCAGTATGTAGGTTGCCGTATTTAACTTTATGTAATGTAAGTGTGTAAGTTGGGTAATTAATACCTTCGGAATCTTCTTTAAAAAGAAAAACAAATGGATCATCCCATTTTGTTTGCTCAAAATTGGCATTTTCCATAAATCCCCCTTTAGGGAAATTTAAGCCATTTTGCTTTTCTGAGTTCCACGAATTTCCATACATAACTTTAACTATATATTTACCTTCTGGAATATATTTAATTTTATAACTATGGTCTTGTGCAATATATACATTTCTAACAACACCTTTTGATTTATGCACTAATAGTAAAACTGCATCATTTGATGAATAATTTGTTACATTAAGATATGAAAGAGAATTATAATCATAAATTCCTTTGCCATACCATTTTTTATATGGACTTTCTCCGGTATTGTAAAACGTCTCTTTGTATGATAATGAAACAGACGTATTATGACTAATTACTACACTATTATCCTTGTTGTCTTCAATAACCATAGCACTATCACGTTTTCTGTTCTTATGTGTTATGTTATTCTGTTTGTATTCTGGAACAACGGAAATAAATCTTGCTTTATTTTTTTTATTATTTTCATTTAAAAAAGCGCATATTATTATAACGGATAAAGAAATAAAAATAAACCATTTAAACGATTTTCGAATATCTTTTATGTCAGTTTGTGAAGTAGCTTTTGTATTAAAAGAGTTGTTTTCTTTATTAGCAACAGCACTTGTTTTTTTTTCATAAGTGCGATTAATTCTTGACATCTCTTTTATACAATAATCACTTAATTGGGAAACTATTGACAACTCATTGTTTATGCCGCTTGTAGATAAATAATATATTGCATCAATAATGGATTGTAAAGCAGAAAGTTCATAATCTCTTTTAATGACATAGTGTCTTTGTGCATAAGAAGATATAAAATACAAAGCTTTTTTATCTTCATTTGTTAATGTTTTACCTTCAGTAAATTCAGATATACATTTTCTTATATGATTACTTATAATACGTTCAAGCATATTCTTATATTAGATTTATTTATAGCGTTCTTTTCTTACCAAACATGTCTATAACTACGCAATCTCCCCTTTTCTCTGTTCCTTTTTCTTTCGCAGGCCTACAACCTCTCTCAGCACATTGTTTTCTGCTTCCAAGGATATGATTTTCTTCTCCAGCAAAGATATTTTTTCTTGCGTCGAAACAAAATTATCCGTTTCGGATGCCATTTGCGGATAAGAATCTATGCTATAGGTATGATTTTGACTTATAAACATATCCCCTTTTCCGCGTAAAAGCCATTCAGCAGAAACATCCGGAAACATCTCTAAAATAAGTAAAATAATACTTGCCGAAAGTTGAGTACTAGCATTAATTTGGTTGTTAACTGTCTTTTGATTTAAGCTATAAGCCTTAGCAAGCTGTGTAGGATTGCTATTCTTACACTCTAAAATCATTCTAATCCTTTGTTTAATAAGACTTTCCATATATTTATTTATTTGTAATTATTCTAAATAGTATTATTTTACTTATTATTTGTATCCAAAAGATTATAGCAAGTAATATTTTGCTTATATTTGTAGTACAAAATACATTGCTCACAATTATAGCTACACTACAAACAAGCAAAGATATGAAAAAAGACGGTACACACAAAGTTATTGACGGCATCATCTGGCGGCCATGCTGGAAGGATACTTTCAAGGCAATGAAGCCAGGCGAAAAAATAAAGCTGCGGCGCGAGCAAATGAGCTACGGCTCGGCAAACTGCGCTATACGCTCTATTCAGAGAGAAAAACCACAATGTCAATACAGTATTACAGCGCTGGACCGGTATCAGGACGAATACATCGTAACACGCAATTGATAATTACACAATACTAATTAATACTATACTATTATGAACAACATCAATCTTACACCGGAACAGAAGCTTTCTAACATCTACATGTCCATGCGGCGTGTAGAGCTTAGCAAGGCTCAGGCTGCGAAGATTGTCGGCAGCCGTTATCGCCTAGAAAAATTGGTAAAGGAAAAGCGTATCCGTTACAGCCAGACAGGCACCCGGCAAAATTCCGTCTGGAAGGTAAACGGCGAGGACGTTATGCGTCACGCTAAAGATTACCTGTCATGAAAAACAGTGTGGCCTGGAGCGTACAAGAGCTTGATATACTATGCAAGTACTATCCTGTTATGCGTGTCCGTGAGCTGGCCAAACTGCTTCCACGGCGAAGCATACATAGCATATACAAGAAAGCTCGTAACATCGAACTCAGGGCCTACAATTATTCAGCGATAGACAGTATGATAGAAGAGGATATTCTCACACCAAAACAAATGGCGGTAGAAATAGGGTGCAGCTATCACACTGTGTTGTACAGATTGCGTAAAAATAAAAATGGAAACTAATAATTTAATATGGAAACTAATATCACTGTTATAGATTTTGATATTGAACTGGCCAAGCAGATTCTTTCAGGCCAGAAAAAAGGTTGTTTTGTTACTAGGGGCGGTTATCCGGCTGCAATTAATTCTCTGAATTGCGTAAACTGCCAAATAATCGGGCATAAAATTTCATATACTGTTATCTGTGGTGACCATAGTTATGTTTATTCCTGCTTTGAAAACGGACTTGTTTCAAATGATGATACTAAAAATCAGTACGACCTTATGATTCAAGTTGATGAGGCTGAGATTGCACAAGCATGTAAATATAAGGATGGAAATATTCTTGTAAGCGATTGGAGTGGATCATCTGTTATTTACATTTATAGAGAAAACGAATTTGGCGATCCTCTGGCTTGTTATTGTGCTTGTAGTTTGAATAGTAACATTATATACATCAAAAAATATGCTCGGACAGATTGCGGAGATTTAATTAAGGATATTGTTGCTAAAACTATTCGTCAGGCTACAACAGCAGAACGAATGGCATTTATCGACAAGATGAAGGCATATACAAAGAAATTTGCTTTTGTTTCTAAATACTTTGATGCCAAAGAAAAAGAATATGCAAAAGAAATTTGTTTAATGCCGATAGAACTGGATGGAAAGCCTCAGCCTCAACAAATGGTTGATTTAAAAAACGGTGATGTAATCTATTATAAGGATAAATTCCAAGAACTTATCTACATCTATCGTGCAAACGATGATAACAATCTGTTTAAGTATCATGCATCAGTATATTTTGAGCCTAATAGTCCTGTATTCGGTGCCGGCAGCATCACTCCGAATAAATCTTCAGAGATTCGCCGGGCAAATGAGCAGGAAATAAATTTCCTTGTAAAACAAGTTATTGCCAACAAATCTATATGTCACTATTTGGCAAGGAAAGGACTTTTTGCAGTTAAAGTCAGCGTAGGAGAATGTAATGTAGACCTTTCTAAGCACGAATACTATACCATCTTAAAACATTCCCACAATGGCCAACAGACAACCTGAACATGAGCTGCAGTCGCGGTGTATCAAGTGGTTCCGTTACCAGTATCCGCATTTAAGGCGGCTGCTGTTTGCCGTACCCAACGGTGGCAGCCGTCCTAAATCGGAAGCCGCACGCATGAAGGCCGAGGGTGTTGTTCCGGGTGTGGCCGATATAATTCTGCTTATACCCAACTACTATTACTCCAGCCTCAACATAGAGATGAAAGCCGGATCCAGCCAGCGCGAGGAACAGAAGCTGTATGAGCTTTGCTGTAAGGCAGCCGGAAGCCATTACATAATCTGTCGTTCGCTTGACGAGTTTAAGCAGGCCGTTACGGGTTATCTGGATTCGGTCAATATCAATATTCTCACCCAGCTGCATACGTTGTATAAGTTAGAGCAGGATGCGGCTGTAGAGAAAGCAAGAAAACAATTCCGTAAAATAGTAAAGAAACAATCTTAAAAATACCGTTATGAAAAAACTACTCAACATTACAATAGCTGTCCTTGCAGCACTTTGCATCATCTGCACGCTGGGCGTACCTTTTGGCGACTGGCGCGATACGCTTACAGGCCTTTCCATAGCTTCGGTCATGGCTTTGGTAATGTCTTTCAAGGACAGAATTAGCAATTTGGAGCATTTTTGCACAAAACAGTAAAATAATGCCGGATAGATGCCTAACTTAACATCGTTTTCCGGAACAAACATATTATGTTGAACTTAAAAACAAATTTATCATGAAGAAAAAAAACGAGGAAAACAAGGAAACAATTCAGTTCGTGCCTAGCATTAGCAACGAAGAAATTCAGCAGGCTGTAAACGAAAGCGCACGCCAGGGAATGCTTAAACAGTGTAGGTATCATTTCGATGATATAACCGGTAACGATGACAGTTATTAAGCAGGAAACGAAAAAAGACATACACCGGTGTATTGATTGCAGACATGCCGAATTGCACCGGTGGGACCACAATCCGGTTATCGCACGCTGTAGGGCATTATCTACATTGCCCAGGCAGGTAGCCGGAAGCCTTATACGATGCCAGATGTTTGAACAGCGTTCTGCATCGGCACCAGTTAAAATAATACAGCATACACATTTAAATCATTAATTGTCGAAATTATGGACTATAAAAATAAAAAGGTAATTGTTCGCGGTGACAGAAGTGGAGTTTTCTTTGGCGTTTTGGCCGAACATTCAGGCGGCCAGGTAACACTGACTAATTGCAGACGAATCTGGTACTGGGATGGGGCAGCCAGCATAAGCCAATTGGCTGTTGACGGTACTTGTAAACCTGATAATTGCAAATTTACGGTAACAGTACCAGAATTAACGCTGTTGGATGCTATTGAGATTATACCCTGCTCTGATAAAGCAATTAAAAGCATTGAAAGCGTAGAGGTATGGAAATGTCAATAGAAAACTTTGTTAGGATAAACACTGGCAACGGCCATGGTAGTATATGGAGTTGTGGATCTGGGCGTGGATGTTGTGACGGATATGGTAGTAATGATGGATATGGTTCTGGCCATACATATTGCTATGGTTATAGTTCCGGCTCTGTCAGTGGATGTGGGAAGTATAACGGTCTCGGTAAAGGCGATGGTGAAGCAACAGGTAATGGCGATAAAAATGGTACTGGATATGGAAGAGGATATGACTATGGATTGAAGTCTATCAACGGTAACAAGATATACTATATTGATAATTTACCTACAGTTGTCACGCATGTTAAAGGCAACATCGCCAAAGGGTACTTTGTACGTAGTGACTTATTGCTTGAACCTTGTTTCATTGTCAAGGAAAACAATTGTTTTGCGCATGGCTATACGCTTCACGATGCATTTCAGTCATTGCAGGAAAAGCTCTACGATGATAGCACCGAAGAAGAACGCATTGCTCTATTCAAGTCTAAATTTACCGATTATTCCGCAAAATATCCTGCTAAAGAGCTATTCTATTGGCCCATATACTGACAGGCAGCTGCCGCGCAGGTCGTGAGGCATTTTGCCGGGATCACGGTATTAATTTGGATAAGGATACATTCACCATATACGAGTTCGTCAGTCTCACACAAGATTCGTATAATGGCGATATAATAAAGAAATTACTATAAGTAATATAAGATGGCAAGACCAACGAAGAAAGGACTTGACTACTTTCCGTTGGACGTAAACATATTCGACAATCCCAGGGTTGCAGCTATATCCGGCGAATGCTAGCTGAAAGACGATATTGCCCTAATTAGACTCCTCTGTGCGGTATCCAAACGATACTTCTATGAGTGGTCGGAGATTAATTAGACTCCTCTGTGCGGTATCCAAACGGATACTTCTATGAGTGGTCGGAAATTAACAGGGCAATTCTTCTTAGACAGCTTCCCGGTGTTTCTCCTGGCTTGCTAGACCAGATAGTGGAGAGGTTGGTCCGATGGGGGTTCTTTGACAAATCCCTGTTTGACTCGTCTCATGTTCTCACATCGGCTGGCATCCAAGAGCGTTATTTTGCAGCTATTTCCAGGCGGAAAAAGGTATCATCGGCCAATGATTACCCTTATCTGCTAGTTAATGTATGCAATAACTCAGTTAATGTATGCAGAAACTACAGTTCAGACGAATTAATGCACGCAGAAATGCCACAAATAAAAGGAAATGAAATAATAACCCCTCTAAGTCTCCCCACAACGGGGAGCCTTCCACGGGGTTATTCTCCGGGAGGAGGAAATTTAGCTTCACTGGAAGAAGATAAAAAGACAATACCTGCAATACCTGACGAGCCTCCGGCTTTTCAGGACGGTATTAAACGGAATTATAGCGGACTTTTGGTTGAATTGCGGCGCTATGCGATTCCTGACGGGCAGCTTGCACAGATTATCCTGATGTGCAATTATGGCGAAATAGGCCATCCGGTGTGGAAACTGGTAGCGCAGTTACGCGATTTGGGCGGAAAGATCAAGATGCCGGGGCAGTTCATTCTGTCACGGCTGGAACAGGAAAAACAGTTTTAAAACGATTTGAGCATGAAAAAGAAAATTCTATTGTTCATCCTACGGGTTGTGCGGTTCCTGAAAATGGAAGATAAGCTCATGCCGGAATTAGACCATGTTCCGGTTAAGCAGGTTCGCATTGGCAGGCTGTATCAGCATTATGGCCGTATCGTAGTGGCCAGGCGCAACGACCGTGACGTGTCGGCGCGTTTTCTCAATGCGCACGGCTCGCAGATTACCGAGGAAGAATATTACCGTAACTTCCATACGCACCGCGACTGGATGGTTACTGACGTAAAGGGCCGCGCTTGTGACAAATGCGATTTTGAACGGCTGGGCCTTCCATGCCGGTGCGACTTCAAACGGGGTGCGTTCAAGGGTTATTATCAGGTTATCCACACGTCTAAACAGTTCTTGTAATGGCAGAGAAAAAGAGAAAAAGAATATTCATTCATCCGGACCGCATTGAGAATCTGGATGAAACCGACCGCAAGCTGGAAGAGAAGAAGCGTGATCCAATCAAAACGGGTTACACTACTACCTGCATCATACGCAATACAGAGAAGCGGCGAGAAATACTCCTGAAGGCCGATTTTGTACGCGAAAAGATTAAGTCCGGTGTGTTCTTCATCTTCAAGGTGCTTAACAAGGAACATCAGGTGATGTTTCAGCCGGTGCCTGTTGAATTCCATAACCGCACAGCGGTAAATCATGTAGAACGGCGTTTTCTGGGCAGTCTAAGGAGATACGGGTTCCGATCCGATATGCACGGCACACCCGAAGCGGCTACGGTGCTGTACAATCTTGGCTTGTCTCCACAGCTGGAAGAATACAAGTTCCGTCTGGAGGAATACAGTATCAGGGATGCGGCGTTCGGTGACGTGTATGCTTACAAGTTTATTCCCATAGGCGTGGTATAATGGATGCACACACCGACATAGAGGCACCTTTACCTTTGGATGCAGATGTGCTCAAGCGGCTGGCACGATACATGGGTATCAGCAGCCGTCAGCATCATGTCACTGTACATTCCAACGGCAGGTGCCTTTTGTTGCGCCGCACCGTTCGGTATTTCAGGCTTTCCGGTTTTTCACGGGTAACGGTGAGCATGGAAGGGGATTCGGCCCTTTTGCACTTCCACAATCACGAAGGCGGCAACCGTATTGTGTTTCCGTGTGTATCCGGTCGTAGTGGATGCCTGTATTTCTACTCCAGGCGTATAAGCAGACACTTGAAAGCCTCAACGGTGCGGCTTCGTTTTATCGGATGCAGGTTCCGGCCGGACGGTACTTGCTTTATAAGGCTTGCTCTTACTCCGGTACGCGACCTGTACGCTATCATCAATCAAAATAGCTAACATCATGGAAAAGCAGATAAATTTTACAGGGGTTAATCTTACCCCATACAGCGATGTATCGCCGGACGGGCAGCTTTCCGTATGCAGCGGCCTGGAGCGGTACAACGGCTCGTTAAGGCCTGTAGCTCTCAACGGGACGGAATACGAAGTGAATACAGCCGGATTGCGGCTTATTTACGTTCATCGCACTGCCCAGTTCTCACATTTCATCTTTTATAAGGATGAAACGAAGGAATTGTACTGGAGCAATGAAAGCATGTCGGGCATGACGGGCAAAGGTATAACGGTTGTCAATGCCATTCAGTCCGTTACGTCTGTAGGAAATACGCTTGTGGTTACCGGATCAGACGGCATACACTATTTCTATTTCAGTTTCGATTCAAACAGCTATACGGTGCTGGAAGAATGGCCGGAAGTAGTTCTTAACTTTGGCCTGCAAGGTTATTGCAAGAAGAATGTTACATTCAAGCTCAGCTTTGAAGAGATTCCGGCCGGTCAGACGTTCAATACGTTTACAGAGAAAAACAAGCGCACCATTACGGATGCTGTCATGTCACAGGTAAATTCTTTTATCAGCCAGAGAAATACGGAAGGATTGTTTCTCTTTCCTTTCATGGTGCGTTATGCCTATCGGCTGTATGACGGTTCTCTGGTTAAGCATTCGGCGCCTGTATTGATGCTTTGTTCCAACAGGGGCGTGGTGGCCTTTGCAGAAACAGCGGCTGACGTAAATGCGGCTATTTCGGAAGTAGATGTAACTGTAGCCGGTGTTGCTTGTAATCTCGACTATCAGTGTTCAGGTGCCAGCGTACTGGGTGATATTGGCAAATGGACGGACGTGATTAAGTCTGTAGATGTGTTTGTCAGCCAACCGTTCTACACGCTGGTGCCGGATGGAACATGCACAAGTTTTGAATATTGGACGAATTTGCAGGATATGATGGTCTGCAAACACATGAACCGCGATTCGGCCTATTCAGAAGCCGATTACTATCAGTATTGGAATACAGATACGCTTTATGTTCGTTCGTTTGGTGAACATGCAAACAGAACATTCTGCGTTAATCTTCCATACAAGGAGATAGATGCAGACGTTAACGATTGCGGTAACTTCTATCTGCTGCGCTCTATCTCGCCGGACGACATTAAGGCTGATGGCACACGTTATTTGCTTCAGCCGGAATCGGGATACATGGAGAATATCGTTTTTAAAGAGCGTATGACGGACGATTACGATTCACACGATAAGCTTTTACCCCGGTTCAGCACTAACTATAACAGCCGGCTTATTTTTGCCAATATAGCCAAGAAACTGTTCAGGGGATTTGCTACGGAAGCTCTGTTCTGCTTTAACGGGCAGGGATATGTTTCTTTTTTTCCTAGTGGTTCTACCACTAAATCAGAGCTGGTGGAGTGTCTTGTAAGTGTCTATATCAAGCAGGACGGGAAAGATATTATTGTCGAAAATACTACAAGCATGATGTTTAACAGCTATACCAGCAGGGGAACATTCGTATATTTCTACTACCCTAACATCAATGCCTGGAAAGCTGTAATAAGCATTAAGGGCCAGAATAAAACAATGAAAATGGCTCTAAAACCGCATAACTACCTTAACGGTGCATATTATTATGGCGGTTATCGCATACGAAACTTTTTTGATGAGGCTAAACCGGCAGCTTCACCGGATACTACGGTCAATCTTCCCAATAAAGTATATACTTCGGTTGTGTCAAACCCCTTTCTCTTTACTGCTTCAGGAATTAATACCGTTGGAACAGGTGATATTGTGGGATTGTCTCCCGTGACTACTGCTATCTCGCAAGGGCAGTTCGGGCAGTTCCCGATGATGGTATTCTGTACGGACGGAAACTATGCCATGCAGGTTAACGATGAAGGGTTGTTCTCGAATGTGTATCCCATGAAGCGTGATGTGTGTACGAACGGTGCCAGCATAACGGTGATAGACGGGGCCGTGATATATGTTTCTTCGCGTGGGGTTATGATGGCCGATTCTGCTCAGATTAATTGTATGAGCGATGCGCTGGATGGTGTTTTTGACAGCTTCGCACAAAGCGGCGAGATAACGGCACTTACATCAAAGCTGTCAGATGTACCGCCTGTTGAATTTTTCCAGACGTGTGTAATTGCATACGATTATGCAGGCAAAAGGCTGCTTTTCTTCTCTCCGGAAGATGATAACGGCTGGATCATGTCTGTTACGGATGGAAGCTGGGCGCAAGCGCAACTGGGCAAAGTCATTGCAGCGATTAACATATACCCATACAGCTATATACAGCTGGATAAAAACCAGTATAAAATTATGCGGCTCGACAAATCTTATGTTTTTGCTACTGGTGAGGCATTGAAAGGGTACTTAGTCACACGTCCCGTTAAACTGGATTCCTTGCAGCTTAAATCCATGCACCAGCTTATTCTGGAAGGAAATTTCAAGGATGAACAGCCTATAAGTATCTACGCTTCAAATGACGGGAATAACTGGCTGCTGCTAGGTAAAAGTACGGCCAGGCGAATACTCACTCCCGGCCGTTATTTCAAATATTATAGATTTGTAATCGAAACATCATTAAGGCAGAACGAAAATATTTCCGGCATTCGTATAGATTACACGGTACGACCGGAAAGGCATTTCAGATAATATCTCAGCTCCAGTCTGCTGCATACGGCCTGCCGTATGCAGTTCTGGCGCGGAGTGCTTTTCTCAGTTCTTCCGCATCCTGAATATGCATTGCCGCATATTCTTGTGCTTTTTCCGGCAAACGGTCTTTTAAAATGGCATACATGGTATAGTTTACCATAAAGGCATGGGAAAGGCTTTTAAGTGTTTCGGTCAGGCCGATGTTGAAACGTGAAGGCATTTCCAGAAGCAGCTCGAATTTCCCGAATTCTCCCCAGCTGTATTTAATTTCTACCGCGGTTTCTTCGTGACTTATTACCGTAAGATATTCTTCCATTCTTACTGGTGTATAATCAAATTTTGTTTCTGTACCTCTCGTAAGAATTTTGCCCTGATTATCCATTATAGTCACTTCTTTATCAGAAGTGACAGAAATAGTATATGGAATACCGGTAAGAAGTCTGTACTTGCATTCAGATAGAAGAGGACTACTTTGTACGGATTCACTGTAATGGTTTGTTTCGTCTATTTTCTCCAAGCGGTTATCATCTGTATAGCGTCCGTATAACAGATACTTCTGAAAAATTCCTTTGAGTTGACCAAACGCAAGCGTCAGTGAACGTGCTACTATAGGTTTGGTCGCATTATCGTCTGGAGTCATTATATCACCACCTAACTCTTCTGTTTCCGGGTTCATGACAAGTACACTGCCTATCTGGTTGCTATGGGTAAGCAAATCATTCACCAGTTCGTTTTTAAATAATTCTATACTTATCTTCATAACTTTATTGTTTTGCTGTTAATATAATATTATTCTTATCTGTTGGCACTTTTTCGTCCTGAGTTTGCATTACACCGTCAGGCCATTTCTTTTTTATTGGGTTCACATCTCTTCTTCTGTATTTATACGGGGAATTATTAATGCTACTTCCTATCATTGAACAATCAGACGCACGTATAGAATAAGAAGTTTGATTTTTACTTTCATTTCCCAATATAACATTGTCGGAAATCCTTTTTGTATATGAGATGCCTTCCGATTCTTTATCTTGAATAAATGAGTTGTCAGTCAGTCTATTTTCAAACAAAACATTATCTGTCTGTTCTGCTGATACCTCTGCGTTATCAGCGGCACGGTCTGAATAAGCATCTTCTGCCAACTCAAATTTTGCCCGCTGGCACAATACCAGTTTCAGTGTGTCCAGTTGTCCTGCCGCACTGCTGATATACGTTTCGGCCAAATTACTTGCAGCCTCAACACTGCTTAACCATCTGCCGGTAACATATTGCGATATGTACTGCTCAAAGGTTGAGCTAATTTGATTGTAAGTAGAGGGATCCATCCGATGCGGAGCATCAATACTGAATGTAATGGAAGTTTCTTCCACTACAACAGCTATCAGGTTGCTTCCCGACAAATGCCTGCGTAGCTCATTCTCGGCTTCTGTAACAGCCTCAGCCATGAACGGACCAAGAGCAGGAAGATTGTCCGGCGTTATGGCTATATTCGGCATGTCTTTACGGTTACGGCCTATTACAGCCGTAAGCGTCATGATATTGTTTTCAATGGATTGTTTGGCTATCTCTATTTTCATGACATGGAATCTATTACTTCATTCTTTTTGCTGTTATACTCCCGGTAGCGGTCGAAAACGCTTTTCATTTCCTGCTCTTCCTCTTTTTTTGTTTTCTGCCAGGGCTTGAAGTAGGCAATATCATCGAGCGTATATTTCCAGTTTCCTCGGAAGCATACGGTTCTGTCGTCTACATACAGGTCGGCTATCGGCTTGCCTTTGTTGCTGTCTTTCGGCTGGTCCGGGTTCTCGTTGATATAGTCATACGTGATGTCATTCTCTTTCAGATATTTTTTCAGTCCGTCTGTTACTTCACGTGTCGTAAAGATGATAATTCGGTACCCTTCTTTTTTAAGCACTTTCAATGCACTTTGCACACCGGGCACCGGAGCGCCAAACTTATCGTTTCCTTCCCATTCCTGATATTGTGCGATAACTCCATCGAAGTCCACACAGATAGTTTTACCTTTCTTCATATAAGCGTATTTTTTATAATAGCCAAATATATCAGATTGTATCCGGTTGCTTTGGAATGATGCAAAAGCGTTTTGCATGATTCATATATTTTCCTTTCCGGCTTTATAATTTTGGCAAAAATACAGATTATGGCAAGAGACAACGATAATATAGGCGATTCGCTCAAATACGGGAATCTTCGCAAGGACCAGCGTTCCCGAATGTGGCTACAGACGGCTTACAACGCTTTCTGTCGGCTACAGAATTTCCGTGACATGCGCCGTGAATGTGTGGACTATGCCTACGGACGTCAATACAACCGCATGGTTGAATTCAACGGGCGGCGTATGACTAAGGAACAGTACATGAAGGAAAAGGGTATTCCTGTCTTGCAGAATAATATTCTTGGCAAACTTAAGCGTGTTGTTCAGGGGCAGTTCCGTCTTAACGATACGGCACCTGTCTGTACTGCTCCTGATCCGGCTGAGAAACAGAATGCGGATATCTGGTCCGTTTTACTTAAACAGAACATGAAGATGAACAAGCGTGCCGAAAAGGATGCGCGTATGTTCGAGGAGTTCCTTATAAGCGGAATGGCCATATATAAATCATCATGGGTATATCGCAAAGGCAAACAGGACGTGTTTACAGACTACGTAAATCCTAACTTTGCCTTCTGGCCGCATACGCTCGATTTTGACATGGAAGATATTCGTTTTTGCGGTGTACTGCACGATTTGGATTTTTCCGATGTATTGGCCAAGTTCAGCCGTTCGGATGAGGACGATGTAAAGCTAAGGGACATCTATACGCACTGTATTGACCAGGAGTATATTTGCAGCCAGTATGCTACCGATAAACGCACAAGCGATTTGTCACAGACGGACTTCTATATGCCTGCTGAATACGGGAAATGCCGTGTTATCGAGCTATGGACACAGGAACGCCGCAAAGCCTGGTTCTGCATGGATCCGGAAGCCGGTGATCCTTATTATGTTCCGATTGATGAAGAGCAGCTTATCAAGAAAACCAACCGGGAAAGACTTGAATTGAATATCAAGCGTAATCCGGACGGCTCTCCCATGCTTGGAGCAGACGGAAAAGTGCAATACTTTATTAATCCGCAGCAGTACGAAAAAGAACATATTATCACTTATGAACGGCGCATAGAAACGTACTGGTATTACCGTTATCTTTCGCCGGACGGCTATGTATTGGATGAAGGCGTTTCTCCTTACTGGAATGGCGGTGAATCATTCCATCCTTTTACCTTCAAGCCTTATCCATACATAGACGGCGAATTTCATCCGTTCCTTTCTGAAATGATGCCTGCACAGGACTATTTCAATTACTATATGATTGCGCTGGATTTCTATGTGCGCAATGCCGCGAAAGGCGTGCTGATGATTGATGAGCTGGCACTGAGTGACGAAATGAGCATCGAAGAGATAGCCGACCAGTATGTCAAGACAAACGGTGTAATTCTTTATACATCAAGACAGGGCGGACGTGCACCGGATACCAAGACAGCCAGCAGCATTCCCGGTGGTTTCGACTACTTTATACAGCTGTCACGTTCACTTACGGAGGACGTTTCAGGTGTGCAGGCTGCATTGCAAGGCAAGAAAGAAGGCAATACCAGCGGTGTAATGTATCAGGCACAGATTTCTCAGGCTTCGGCTTCGATACTGGACCTTATACGTACATTCAATTCTTTCCTGAACAATACTGCTTATAAGGTCGTAAAGGAAATGCAGTGTTTCTATTCCGGCCGTAAGGCACTCAATATCGGCGGCCAGCGTGTTCCGGTTGATTTGGATACCATTCACGATGTGGACTTGGATATATCTATATCCGAAGATATGGACAGTCCGGTCTATCGTGCCTTGCTCAACCAGTTCCTGATGGCTGCGGTAGACAAAGGACAGTTGCCTTTCCGTCTGGCCGTAGAAGCCGGAGACTTCCCGAACTCCAGCAAGGTAATAGCGCTTCTGGACCAGTACGAGGAACAGATGCGACAGCAACAGGCTCAACAAACTGCTTTGCAGGTACAGCAATAATTTCATTTTCTTGGTTATCACGAAGGGTGCCGGATTTGTTTCTGGCACCCTTCTTTTTTATTTCTTGTACAGACAAAGCGAGTAATACCGCTGCCATAAAAGCAACCTGCGTTTCTTATCTTCTCCTGTACATCTTCTGTCAGGCACGTTTTTCGATGGGGTATAATAGAAACATTTGTCTTTAAGCTCGTTACGGCTAAGAGGCTTGCCGAAGCGTCCGCGTCTGCGCAAGTAGATGTACGAATCTGTACGCAAATAATAGATGTCGTATGTGATTGCAGTCAGCTTCTTTTTGTTCGGATCATAAATCACATAATACCGGTGTCCTTTCTTCTGATATTTACGTTCAGCCTCATCAATGGCTTTCTGTAACATTACACTGGATTTTAAAAGGGCCTCAGCCTTGCTGCACTGTCCCTTCAGGTTTGCGGCAATACTTTTAATTATATTCATAATCTATCGGTTTAATAAAAATTCTATGCTAGTCGTATGGGCAGCCAGCTGCCTTCTACGTTCCATTCTTTCTTTCTCGGTTGCCTTTTTGCGCACCGGGTATCGGTCCCACTCAAAACGGCTTACATATAGTCCTATCGAACGGCTCATTACACGGTCATCGTGCTTTCCGGGTATAGCGCCGTACTTGCCGTTCGGGAACTTCATGTAGTAGGACAGTTCGTCCAGCATACCTTTTTCTCTCTCTATCCAGAGCATATCCCTTACGCATTGGCCCATATATTTGATAATGGCGACTTTGGTGTTGCGGTTGGTGTTGTATCCCCACATCACTTCACGGTAGTTTCCACTTTTGTCAAGCTCGCTTCTGTTGTGAGAATACAGGTTGTCATAGAGCGGCAGCAGAATCGGGAAAAACAGTTCCGTCACATTGTCCGTGTCTATATCGTTCAGCTTGCTGTAGGCGGTATTGTTTTCTACAATCAGCAAAGCATCGTTATAATAATGTGCTATCTGCGCACATTTGATAGCCAGCATGTCCGGATCACAATGCCCCCACCATTCAGCAACTACTTCCGGTCCTGCATCTTCATTGAGCACGCCGTCCTCTCCCATCATTCCTGCACGGTCCAGAACGGTAATACACGAGGGGTCGCTGGTCTTGTATTTTCCCCCAATGTCAACACTTACAAAATAGCGGTTCAGCAGCTGCACGGATTTGTCAGGATATGCCCATATCTTTAGCGGTCCGGCTTCTTCGCTCACGGGGTGCACATTTTTGACGGCCATTTGGCCTTTCGGAGCATCGCCGTATATATCCCCCTGCAGTAAAGGCTTCCGGCAGAATTTCCGCTGTTTTTCTATCTTGTAAATGTCAAATTCTGCGGTACCGCTGTACTTGAATGCTTCTATGGCATCACTTGGATATTCCTGCTGCATATCCTGATGGTCTTTGTACTCGGCCATCTTGTGCTTGTACCAGTAGATACCTTCCAGCGTGGCTCCTATCACCCAGAGATGAAACAGGTAGTCCCACAAGTTTCGGGTGTCGCTTCTTCTGGAAAGCAGTATGCAGGCCCATTCCAGCAGATTGTCTACCTTCATGCGATACTGCTCAATTTCAAACCAGGCAACAAATACGGGTTCAAAGGCACTTACTTTCTCGCCGTAATCGTCTACCTCATTGGCACGGTCCCATTCGTCTTTGAAGAAGTTGGCACCGTTAGGCGTGGATTCATACACAATCATTGTGTAGGGTTTCATCAGCACACCGGAACAGCTCGATTTAATCTGTTTTTGCGGATCACGCTGTTCGGTCTGCGGCCAGAAGGCTACTTCCGTACAGTGCGCCAGCGATGCGTCACCGCCTCGCGCTCCTTCAGGATTTATGGCTGTTGCGGTCTTGATTTTGCAGTTACGCAAGGGTATCAGACTGATGTTCTGCGTTCCACCGCCTTTTATTTTGGGTTGGCTGTCGTCGTAATCTACTCCCAGTTCCATGAATAGGAAGTCGGGCAGCTGCGTGATGAGCTTCACGTACATGTCCTTTACTTCGGCGGCACTGTCTCCCTGGTGTCCTACTATGATACTGTTCCAGCTTTTCACCCATAAAAGCTGTATCCATGCCATGTAGATTTGCGTCACTGTACTTCCACCCCACTGACGGCATTTAAGCAGGATAATGCGGATTGGCTGTCCGCTCAGTCGGCTCTTTTCAAAGCGTTTCACCAGTTTAATCTGGGCCGGTCTTAGCTTGAACGGTATATCCTCTCCACCTTCCTTGTTCTTTATTCGGGCATAGGCATAGCAGAAAAAATAGAAATCATGTTTGGCCCATTCCCGAAGAAACTCTTCCATGACGGTACGTCTGAGGTCGCTGTTGTATTCTCCATATTCCTGAATGCAGAATTCCTCGATGCTCTCGCACCGTGCTATGCGGTAGATAACGCCCACGGAAAGCATGGATACAGGCAGATGCAGCAGCGCGGACTGACGGCCATCTTCGGCATACGAATAGAAATCGTCTATGTATATTTCTTTCCGTTTTCCCGGCGCACCCTCACCTGTCAGCGGATTGTAGTCGACAAACAGTTCCTTTTCTCGCAATCCGTTTGCACGTACCATTTCTTCGGCCATAAGCAGTATTTTGGCCGAATAAAGGGAGCGCAACCGCGCTTTTTCTTCTTCGCTGTATGTGGTCAATACGTCATTTCCCATCTTCTCTCTATTTTCCTGTAAATCCATCCGGCTGCAAGCGTTGACAGGTGAAGCGCGGCGGCTATGCCTGGAATAAACATACCTGTAAGTGTCAGCAGTATCAGACTGATTTTTCTTTGCCTTCCAGAGTGTGCCAGCGTCATGCCTAGATAGAAATATATCACACTGCTCCATCCCAGTACGGCTTTATCCGGCATAAGGATATATACGGACAAAGCTGCAACCAGCCATGCAATAATTGTACGTGGCCATGTCGCTATTTTCCACATCATCAGCCAGCCTATTCCGTTTAGCAGATAATGCAGTATTCCTGCATGGCCGAACATGTAAATCAGGCAGTGCCATGCAGGATAGTTTTTCCCGGCTGCCAGCTGTTCAGGGTAAGGCAGTGTGGCCAGCATGAACAGATACAGCAGTATGAAATATCTCAGTTTCATTTCTGTTTCATCTTTTTGAGTATTCTGAAAATGTGGTGCGGACTTATCCCTAGACAGGGTGCAGGAAGGTCCAGGGCAGTCAGTATGATTTTGCGGTTGCTCAGTCCGCTATCCTGTAATTTCTCGCATTCGTTTATAAACGATTGATATAATTTCTTTTTGTAAAAATGACAGTTGAATCGTAAATGTCCGGTTCGTCTCCAGTAACACCATATTCTTGAAGCTATCGCTACACTGATATAGTGATGATCAGCAGGCATAACGGCCAGCACCTTGCATATAGCATACATGCTTGGATACCGGCAGCTTTTCTTTAATTCCATAAACTCATCGAGGATATATTCATTTCTCTCGTTGAGTGCTTCACTTTCTCCTTTTTTCATGTTCCTGATTTTTCCTTTTACCTATTCAAATTTACGATAGCGTATTGACATGATTCACTTTTTTAATGGCAAGTAGTTCTAAATTTGTAATTATCAATAATGAAATTAGGTATGGCTAAAAAAGAAAACATGAATCCGGACGAAAATCCGAAGAAAAGAAACTGGAGAGATATTGCCAGCGCACGTAACCCAGACCTTAATCTGGACGATGATGAAGCGGTAGCCTCTTGGTTGAAAGAGAACTTCAATCAGTACGACCGCATGAGTACGGAAAGGCAGCAGCTCAATGACCTGTTAGCCTCATCGCCGGAAGCAGCAGGAATACTTACCGGTCTTAGCGAAGGTATCAGTGCAGACGGCAAGCCGTTCTCTTTGATGGGATATATCATCGACAACTACTGGGATGAAATTCAGTCGGCCAAAACAAAAGAAGAAGCGGCAGAAATGGCTTCCAAAAAAGAAGCGGCCAACATCGCAAGTGCGGCAGAGCGTGAAAAGCGTTCTAAAAGCTATTCCGATAATCTGGCTGTAAGCGACCAGGCATTGACAGATGCCATGAATAAGGCCAACATGGATGAAGCTGCTGTTAGCGGTATGCTGGCTTGGCTGTATGGCGATGCCGAAAGGCAGGATGGTTTGATTTATCGAATAGTACGTAACGAGCTGAACGAAGAGGACTGGACACAGCTGCTGTATGCGTTCAACCGTGATAAGGATTTGGATGCAGCACGCAATGACGGCAGACGTGAATCACGTTCCGAACGCGGTGCGCCTCATCGTACATTCAAAGGTAACATGCCTGCTGATTTGGGCGGTGGCGGCAGTCAGATGCGCGAACAGGAAAACGAAGATCCGACTGTTGCTCATTACAGGAAGATGGGAGAGAAAAAAATTAAGTAACATAAAAATAGATTAGTTATGAAAAAGGTAAAATCATTATTTCAATTCATGTTCAGCGTGATTGTCATGCTGATTGTAGGTGCAACGGGTGGCGGCTATGCCTGTGCGGCTGAAGATATGTCAGGCTCCGGTGTACAGGATTTGGGCAACGGTGGCGGTAAAGTCGTAGCCGGTGAATCGTCAATGACCAAGAACGAAGTTATTCAGGATGCAGAGTGGTATGTCAAGCAGATTAACAAGGCTATTGTCGAGATGAAATTCTGCGGAACACCGATTGACCAGATTTTGCGTAATGCAGGTATCAACAAATCGGATTCCATTAAAGTAAAGTTTTATTCTGTTGGACAGCGACCTCTTAAAGCCGTAGTCAAAACTCAATTTGAGGAAATGACAAATGACACGCCACAAGCTATTGATTTGGAAGATAGCTCAATATTGGGCGCTATGGATACCTGTCTGTGTCTGGATGCTGACGGAAATTTCATTCCGGGTTATAAGCCGGGAACAACAGAGCAGGATATGACACGTCCTCTTATGATTCGCGTACACGCTGTTAACAGCGAAACAAATAAGCCGATGATTTATGCGGTAAACGGTAAGAAGTATTCTTCTACGAATAAACATTTTATCATTCCTACACTACCGAAAGGTACAGTCCTGCTTCGCATGGGCCGTGCTGCTGCCGAGAAAGACGTACAGACCGGACAGTACTATGCTTTGCCTGATCCTGAAGAACAGTATTGCCAGCGTTTCATTATGCAGGTAGAACAGACTGTTTACGACCGTTTAAGCAAAAAGGAAATTGAATGGTCCTTTACCCGTATGGAACGCATGGCTATGGAGGATATGCGTATCGGTATGGAAGCATCCGGATTGTTCGGTATTAAAAACATACATGCTATTAACGGACAAGGCAACATTTACACATGCGAAGGCATCTGGTATCGTGCCGGTAAAGACTTGGAATTGGGGCACTGGGAAGTTGTGATAGGTCCTGACGGTAAACCACTGGATGATGGCGAGAATAAGATTCAGCAGTATGTCATTACAGAAGAAGAACTGGTAGACCTTGTACAGCAGATTATTGAAGGTGCCGGAAACGGTTCACGCACCAAACTGGTATTTGTCGACAATACCATTTACTCTGCACTCTGCAAGATTCGTTCAGTGAACCGTGTACATATCTTCAATCCGGAAAATAATTATAACAACTGGGGATTGGACTTCCAGAGCTTCGAATCAATGGGTACAAAATTAATGTTCTATCGTCACGATTTGTTCAACGCCTGGGGCCTCAACGGTAAAGCCTTTTGTCTGGATCCTGAGTACCTTGACAAATGGGTGTTCCAGAACTGGGAGCGAAAAGAATACGATTTGACTAAATTGTTTATCCGCAATGCCGATGCGGTAACCATGCAGGAGTTCTCCTGCTGGACGCTCGGATTCCCGGATGCACATGCACGCATCACTATGCCGGAATATGTAGCCATTCCGAAAGATGAAGCTGCATAAGTAGAATATTAGCAAGGTTCCGGTATGCTTGCCGGAACCTTTTTTATTTAACTCTTAAAACAGAAATTATGGGCAAGACTTATTATTGTTTCGAGGCCGTTTCCGCTTTTAATTTTCCGGTGGTGCATCATGGCAGACGAATGTTTGTAAACTTTTCCACTCCGGTAAATGGCGTGTCGCGTTATCTTACGGCTGACAAGACTTTGGCAGACAAGATTTGTAATCACCGCTGGTACCGCCAGGGCCTTATTACCATGAGGGTGGAAGAAGAAAAAGCGGTTAAGGTTGCTGAAATGGTACGGAATGCCGTGCAGCCGCAAAAGCCTTTATACCAGATTAATAAAATGAAAATGTCTCCGCAAATACCAAAAGTGCCGGATACTCCTGTTCTCAGTGAGGACCAGAACTCAGTGAACAATAATGATGCAGTTGTTGAAGAAATGCCACAAACAGAAGATAAGGCAGAACAGGCAGAAGGTATGAAGCCTGCAGAAGATGTACAGCCGGAAGCAGAAGATAAAAGCGAATTTACAATAGAAAGTGTAGATTCATTTACCGAAGCTCGCGAATACCTTCGTACAATCGGTATTACATCGCCAATTACATCTAAACTTGAAATGGCAAAGATATGTAATGAAAGGGGTATTGTATTCCCCAATTATTCACTTGAATAACAACGTAAAGATATGATAGCGACAAACGAACTTATCAGACTTATAAGAACAGCCATAAACGAAATATCGACACAGAACGACACCTTTTCGGAATTGGTGGACGCTGCTCTGGTCGACTTTATACGTCTGGTCGCACCGCTGCTTGTAATGGAAGTACCTGCAGCTTATCAGACAATAGAGAATAAGATGTACATTAAAAGCACAGATAACTGTTTCTTCAAACGTCCTGACGGCATGTATGGCATTAAAATAGCATTGCCGGATAATTTCTGTCGCTTCATATCCATGCGTTCTGTCAGTTGGGCCTACCCGGTTACGCATATACTCCCGGATACAGATCCTTCGTTTCAGATACAATACAGCACTGTACCTGGTATCGGCACCGGTTCATCATCTCCGCTTGTGTTTCTTTCGTCTGAGCTTGATGAAGGAATTTTAAAACAGTCTATCATTGCGCATGCCATAAAGGAAACCGAAGATTTTACGCTGGCATTTGTTCCCAAGCCGGAAGTGTCTGAAACGGAAGTGAAGCTGGACGTTCGCTTGCAGGAAGCGCTGGCCTTGTATGCAGCTGCACTTTATCTACAATCCATCGGTGATGCCGGTGGTTCCAAAGCCGCTTATGATGCGGCGCTTAATCTTGTAAAGAATCTTAATAATATGTCATTGTAATTATGAATAAGAGTTATCCACATCATGAATCGGATTGCCATCATTATATTTTCGAGGGGTTAAATTTTACCATCGAAGAAATAAATGCCTTGCTTTTAAGCATACAAGAAAAGGTTAACAGGGGCGAAATTAAAGACGGTCTGTCAGCTTATGATATAGCTGTAAAAAACGGCTATAAAGGAACTGAAGAAGAGTGGCTGCTATCTTTAAAAGGTGATAAGGGAGAGCCGTTGAGATACCAGGATTTAACTCCTGAACAAATTGAAGAATTACAATTACCTGCTATCCTAGCTGTAAAAAGAGCTGATGAAGCTATAAAAACCCTTGTTTTTGAAACCGAGACTAAAACAGATAAAGTCATAAAAGATGCTCAAAAAGTTGTAGAAGCATCTGACAAGGTCGTACAAGAAACAAAGGCTAATACACAGAAACTCATTTCTGATACACAGAAAAAAACAGATAACCTTATTTCTGAAACGCAGAAAGAGACCAGCAAGGCGATAGCACAAGTTAATTTAGCCAGTGAAGTTGCCATTGAAAATTCTAAGATGCAATGGTATCCTAATGTAAATGAAGAAGGTGATTTATCTTGGCAAAGAAGTAAGCAAGAAAATCCACCAGAACCGGTTAATATCAAAGGACCTAAAGGTAATGACGGATTATCAGGTAGTCTTGAAGAAGTAAATATTGTTGTTGTAGAAGATTTGTCGGGTGGAGCTGGAGAGCCTGGAAAATCCTACGTACTTGGCGCCTCTGTAGGTCCTGAGCTGGAAAAGTTGCTTAAAAGAAATACTTTATCAATCGAGTATGATGAAGAAACAGGCGATTTTTACTCTGTCACTGACGTAGATGATTCGGTGGTGCAAGATGTGGGGATGGATGCTAACGGTGACCTTTATGCGAATTTTAATTATGATGTCTAAATAAAAAATCAACAAGTATGGCTGTACAGAAAAGAATTTTAGGTAGAGTACCGACTTATCAAGGTGACTATGATTCAAGACGAACTTATGACAGACTAAATAGAGTAACACTGTTTGGTTCAGAGTTTCAAAGCAAAATAGATGCTAACTCAACACCTCCGGCTGTATTGTCCGAAGATGGGAGAAGTGTTGTATTTAATGAAGAAAATTGGGATATTATTTCAAATGGTACGGATGCGTATCTGGCTGGTATAAACATTGATTTTCTTGATAAAAACACATCGGAATATAATGTTTCTAAGTTTAATAAACACACAGGTTATTGGAAAGTAGTAGAATATGATGCTGATGCTTCTGTATATTTAGAGGCTTCTACATACAATAAGGGAGATAAGGTAAATCTTTCTAATGTGGTAAATTATAGTTTTGTGGCCGTTAAGACACTTACCGGTGAAATGCCTGACATTAATACAATATCGAATAAATTTACACTCGAGGAAGCTATTTACTTTGTACCGGAGAAGTATAGAAGTATCGGTTTAAAATGTTCGTTTATTAATGAGGCAGGTAATGATGAAACTTGGGTATATAAAGG
>CAJKDC010000008.1 GCA_905198575.1 uncultured Bacteroides sp.
GCAACCGTAAGTTTCGGCATATTCACGGATACGTCCGCGGTACAGATTCTTCAGTTCCATGATGTAGTCGAGTTTAGCGCGGTCGATACCATCCGGATCGTAGATGTATCCGTCTGAATCGGACATGGTAACTACTTTTGCTCCTAACTGGATAAGTTTTTCAACTGTATATTGGGCTACGTTTCCTGAACCAGATACCAGGCAGGTCTTTCCTGCGATGTCGATATTTCTGGTTTTCAGCATTTCCTGCAAGAAATAGATGTTACCGTAACCTGTAGCTTCCGGGCGAATGAGTGAACCGCCGAACTCGCGTCCCTTACCGGTAAATACACCAGAGAATTCGTGGCTGAGTTTTTTATACATACCGAACATGAAGCCTACTTCGCGACCACCTACACCAATATCACCGGCCGGAACATCGGTTTCAGGGCCGATATGGCGCCATAACTCGAGCAAGAATGCCTGGCAGAAACGCATTACTTCCGCATTTGATTTTCCGCGTGGAGAGAAATCGGAACCACCTTTACCGCCACCCATCGGCAGGGTTGTCAGCGCATTTTTGAAAGTCTGCTCGAAAGCAAGGAATTTCAAAATACCCAGATTTACTGAACTGTGGAAACGGATACCGCCTTTGTAAGGACCGATGGCATTGTTGTGCTGAACACGATAACCCATGTTAGTACGGATGTTGCCTTTGTCGTCCATCCAGGTTACACGGAATTGATACACACGGTCTGGAATACATAAACGTTCAATCAGATTGGCTTTGTCGAATTCAGGGTGTTTGTTGTATTCCTCTTCAATTGTTCCTAAAACTTCTTCTACTGCCTGATGGTATTCAGGTTCATTGGGGAATCTTCTCTTTAAATCTTCCAGTACTTGTGATGCGTTCATAGTTTTATTTGTTTATTGAGTTAAATGTCATTGTTTTGTTTGTTTCTGTGACAAAAGTATATTTTTATATTTATTTATGCAACAAATTATAAAGAAAAATGCAATAAAAATATCATTTTAATCAAAATGATACAAAAATGTATCTTTTACCTGCCTTTTTTGTTACTTTTGATTGCTTTTAGTACAGGGATAAAAACAAGTGCTGCCGATATGATGAGGGTTACTATCAATGGGCCATCAATGTGTGGGGTTGTGGTCAGGACTATGAAGCAGAGAGCTGCCCATGTTAGGCTGAGCAATACGCACTGGGTAGAGGTGAGTGGTTTTCGCATAGTATTGGGGTATGAAAAAGGCGCAGCGTGATGTTGCTGCGCCTTTGTTGGGGTTATATTATTCGTTTTTTATCTTTTTAGCTACAATAGCATCGATACATGCAATGGCGGTAATGTTGACAATATCGCGGACTGAGCTTTCGATGTCTGTAAAATGGATAGGTTTGTTCAGTCCCATCTGGATAGGGCCAATCACTTCTGTCTCACTCATGTTCTGGATAAGCTGATAGGTAGCGTTGGCAGAGCTCAGGTTCGGGAATATCAGCGTATTTACTTCCTTGCCTTTCAGGCGGGTAAATGGATATTTCTCGTCGCGGAGCTGATTGTCGAGCGCAAATTTAACTTGCATTTCTCCATCAATGGCAAGTTCGGGGAACTCATTGTGGAGTGTTGCAATGGCTTCGTGTACCTTTGCCGGGCTTCCTTCTGCATCTGAACCGAAGTTAGAGTAAGAAAGCATGGCGATGACAGGTTCCTGATTGAAGAAACGTACGGCTTTAGTTGACAGCTTGGCGATGTCAATCAGGGTATCTGTATCCGGATGACGGTTGATCAGTGTATCGGCAATGAAATAGGTACCTTTCTTTGAGTTCAGGATATGCATGGTTCCGAAGTGTTTGTAACCAGGCTGTATGCCAATCACTTCTTTGGCTACCTTGATGGTATTAGAGTATTTAGTGTACAAACCGGTGATGAAAGCATCAGCTTCGCCTGTTTCTACCATCATCATACCAAAGTAGTTGCGCTCGAACATCTTGTCGATGGCTTCTTGGTAGTTGGCACCTTCACGGGCACGTTTTTCGCTCAGGATGCGGGCGTAACGGTGACGGCGCTCAGCTTCGCGGTCGTGGCGCAGGTTTACAATTTCAATGCCTTCAAGGTTCAGATCCAGTTCTTTTGCCAGTTTCTCGATACGTTCTTCGTTGCCCAGCAGGATAGGGTTGCAGATACCTTCGGATTTGGCTTCGACAGCTGCTTTCAGCATATTGGGGTGTGAACCTTCGGCAAATACAACGCGCTGCGGATTGCGGCGTGCCGTTTCGTAAAGCTGACGGGTAAGTTTGTTTTCCTGGCCCATCAGTTCGCGCAGGTGATTCTTGTAGCTTTCCCAATCTGTAATTTGCTTACGTGCTACTCCCGATTCCATGGCAGCTTTGGCTACGGCCATAGATACTTCGGTGATGAGGCGTGGGTCAACTGGTTTGGGTATGAAATAGTCGGGACCGAAGCTCAGGTTGTTGACATGGTAGGCTTCGTTCACTACATCGGGTACAGGCTGTTTAGCCAGGTCGGCAATAGCATGTACGGCTGCCAGTTTCATTTCTTCGTTAATGGCAGTTGCGCGTGTATCCAAAGCACCACGGAAGATGTATGGGAAACCGATTACGTTGTTGATTTGGTTCGGATAGTCGGAACGTCCTGTAGACATCAGTACATCCGGGCGTGAAGCCATTGCATCTTCGTATGATATTTCCGGAGTAGGGTTAGCCAAGGCAAATACAATAGGATGATCAGCCATTGAACGGACCATATCCTGAGTAAGCACGTTTCCTTTTGACAGACCAAGGAATACGTCGGCTCCTTTTATGGCTTCTTCCAGTGTATGCACATCGCGACGGTCTGTGGCAAAGAATTTTTTGCTTTCGGTCAGGTTAGGACGGTCGCTGGTGATAACGCCTTTACTGTCGAGCATAAGGATGTTTTCCTTACGGGCTCCCAAGGCGATGTACAGTTTTGTACATGAGGTAGCTGAAGCTCCTGCACCATTTACTACGATTTTAACATCTTCTATTTTCTTTCCGGCTACTTCGAGTGCATTGAGTAAGCCTGCACTTGAAATAATGGCTGTACCATGCTGGTCGTCATGCATAACCGGAATGTCCAATTCGGCTTTCAGACGGTTTTCAATTTCGAAGCACTCGGGAGCTTTGATATCTTCCAGGTTAATTCCACCGAATGTGGGAGCTATGGCTTTGACTGCTTCGATGAATTTTTCAGGGTCTTTTTCGTTGACTTCAATATCGAAAACGTCAATACCTGCGTAGATTTTGAAAAGCAGACCCTTTCCTTCCATAACCGGTTTACCGCTCATGGCACCTATATCTCCTAATCCAAGTACAGCTGTTCCGTTTGAGATTACTGCAACCAAGTTTCCTTTGTCGGTATAATCGTATGCTGTTTCAGGGTTTTTCTGAATTTCCAGACAGGGTTCTGCAACACCTGGTGAATAAGCCAGCGATAAGTCGCGTTGGGTTCTGTACGGCTTGGTAGGTACAACTTCTATTTTTCCCGGTCTGCCTTCTGAATGGTACAGCAGAGCGGCTTCTTTTGTTATTTTTGCCATATTGCTTTCTTTTATGAGGTTGATTTTTTATTATGGTCGCAAAAATAGCAATAATATTACAGATTATAGATTTGATGTATTAAAAATATGTAAAGTGTAAGATGCTCTTTACTGTTTTCTATGTTTAATAATTAGTAAGCGAATCCATACGTATTCCTAACAAAGGTTTCATGTTGCTAAATAATACTTGGCAACTGAAGCAGGTAATGGTTATTCTTAGTTAAACGGTGATATGCATTTATTTATGACTTTTGTTTTTTACTATCTTTGCACGAGAAAAACTATCAGATATGATAAAGTTTTCAAATTATTGTCCGAAAAACTATAATTTATATATATATGAAGATGAGCGTTAATAGAAACAGAGTGTGTGCTTTTAGCCGTATTGCCCTTTGTTGTTTGGGTATATCGGTGTTGTCTGCTTGTGGCGGTGGCCAGGGAGGTATGAAAATGGGCGATGACGAATTTGCTGTAAAAGCAGTTCAGCCTACATCCAGTAACCAAACCATGCAGTATCCTGCTACTATCAAAGGTTTACAGGATATTGAAATCCGTCCTCAGGTGACTGGTTTTATCGTAAAATTGTGCGTGGACGAAGGTGCTACGGTTCGTAAGGGACAAGCTTTGTTCCAGATTGATCCGACACAGTATAAGGCTGCCTTTAATCAGGCTCAGGCTAGCGTAGCTTCTGCAAAAGCGAATCTGGAAACCCTGAAATCAACAGAAGCTAATAAAAAAATGTTGCATGAGCAGAAAATTATCAGTGATTTTGAATATCAGACAGCTGTAAACAATCTGCTTTCTGCAAAAGCTTCTTTAGCACAGGCTGAGGCAGCTCTGACTTCTGCCAAACAGAATTTGGGATTCTGTACAGTAACCAGCCCTTCGGACGGTGTGATTGGTACATTCCCGTATCGTATAGGTAGCCTGGTAAGCCCATCTGTTGCTGAACCGTTGACTACAGTTTCACAGATTGGTGATATGTATGTGTATTTCTCAATGACTGAAAAGCAGTTGCTGGAAATGACTAAACAGGGTACCATCAAGGAACAGCTGGAGAAGATGCCTGCTGTAAGTTTGCAGTTGGCTGACGGCTCTCTTTATAATGAAAAAGGTACGATTGATGCTGTAAGTGGTGTTATTGACCAGACAACAGGTTCAGTAAGTATGCGTGCAATATTCCCGAACAAACAGAATATCCTGCGTAGTGGGGGGATGGCTAATGTGGTTTTCCCTTATACAATGGAGAATATCTTTATGATTCCTCAATCGGCTACTCAGGAAATCCAGGATAAGAAGTTTGTGTATGTATTGCAGGCTGATAATACAATCAAGCATACAGAAGTGCAGATTTCAAACTTGAACGATGGTAAGAACTACATCGTTGTAGGTGGATTGAAAGCGGGTGATAAAATCGTTGTAGAAGGTGTTCAGACTTTGACAGACGGACAGAAAATTACTCCAATAACCCAGGCTGATAAAGAAGCAAAGTTCCAAAAAGCTTTGCAGGACCAGCATGATGGTAATTTTGCCACAGCTTTCAATTGATTTATTTAAATTATCGTTTGGATATAATTAAGGTATAGAATGAAACTAGATAAATTTATTAACCGTCCGGTACTGTCAACGGTAATTTCTATCTTGATAGTAATTCTGGGTGTAATCGGTCTGGCTACGCTGCCAGTTACCCAATATCCGGACATTGCGCCTCCTACTGTTTCAGTAAGAGCTACTTATACGGGTGCCAATGCGCAGACTGTTTTGAACTCAGTAATTGCACCTTTGGAGGACCAGATTAATGGTGTAGAAAATATGATGTATATTACTTCTACAGCTTCTAATAACGGTTCTGCTGATATCAGTATTTATTTTAACCAGGGAACAGACCCGGATATGGCTGCGGTCAACGTACAGAACCGTGTGTCTATGGCTCAGGGATTGCTGCCTGCCGAAGTAACAAAAGTCGGTGTAACAACTCAGAAACGTCAGAACTCAATGTTGCTTATCTTCTCATTGTATGATGAAAGTGATAAATATAACATTGAATTTATTGAAAACTACGCCAAGATTAACTTGATTCCTGAAATTCAGCGTGTAAAGGGTGTGGGTGATGCCAGTGTGATGGGTCAGGACTACTCTATGCGTATCTGGCTGAAACCGGATGTAATGGCTCAGTATAAACTCGTGCCATTGGATATTTCTGCAGTCTTGGCTGAACAGAATATTGAAGCTGCTCCGGGTCAGTTTGGTGAACGTGGAAACCAGACTTTCCAATATACAATCCGTTACAAAGGTCGTTTGCAGCAGACACAGGAGTTTGAAGATATCGTAGTTAAGGCATTGCCTAACGGTGAAGTCTTAAGGCTGGGTGATGTGGCAACGATTGAGCTGGGCCGATTGGCTTATACTTTTAATAATAGAGTTAACGGTCATAAAGCGGTAACTTGTATTACTTACCAGATGGCAGGTACTAATGCTACTGAAACCATCAATAACTTGCTGGAAGTTATCGAAAAGACTGAGGAAACATTGCCGGCTGGTTTGAAAATCAATGTGGCTCAGAATGCCAACGACTTCTTGTATGCTTCTATTCATGAGGTTATCAAGACCTTGATCGAAGCATTTATTCTGGTGTTTATTGTAGTATATATCTTCTTGCAGGATATGCGTTCAACGTTGATTCCGGCTATTGCTATTCCGGTAGCGTTGATTGCTACATTCTTTGTACTGAAACTGATTGGCTTTAGTGTGAATTTGCTGACTTTGTCGGCTATGGTGCTTGCCATTGCGATTGTGGTCGATGATGCCATCGTTGTGGTGGAAGGTGTACATGCTAAATTGGACCAGGGCTATAAATCTTCGCGTGAAGCATCAATTGATGCCATGAGTGAATTGGGCGGTGCTTTGGTTTCTATTACACTGGTCATGATGTCTGTGTTTATTCCGGTTAGTTTCATGGGTGGTACTGCCGGTACATTCTATCGTCAGTTTGGTATTACGATGGCAGTTTCTATTGCTTTCTCTGCTTTGAATGCGTTGACACTGTCTCCGGCGCTTTGTGCATTGTTCCTGAAACCGCATACTAGTGGCGAGCATGGCTCAAAGAAAATGTCGATGGTGGACCGCTTCCATACATCTTTTAATGCTGCATACGATTCATTGCTGAAGAGCTATAAGAAACGTGTGGTATTCTTTATCCATAAAAAATGGTTGTCATTTGGTTTGGTCGCTGCTTCTATCGTATTGCTGATGTTCTTTATGAAGACAACTCCTACCGGAATGGTTCCTAATGAAGATACGGGTACAATCATGGGTGCTGTAACCTTGCCTCCTGGTACTTCTCAGGAACGTGCTATGGAAGTATTGTCTAAAGTAGACAGTCTGATTGCAGCAGACCCGGCAGTTGAATCCAGAACAATCATTTCTGGTTTTGGATTTATTGGTGGCCAAGGTCCTTCTTATGGTTCTGCTATTATCAAGCTGAAAGACTGGGAGGAGCGTTCGACAATGCAGAATTCGGATATGGTAGTTGCAACGCTGTTCATGCGTGCGCAGAAAGTTATCAAGGATGCACAGGTATTGTTCTTTGCACCTCCTATGATTCCGGGATATTCTATATCTAGTGATATTGAATTGAATATGCAGGATAAGACTGGTGGAGATTTGAATCACTTCTTCGAAGTCGTTAAGGCTTATAATGCGGAACTGGAAAAACGTCCGGAAATCAGCCGTGCGCAGACAACCTTCAATCCGAACTTCCCGCAGTATCAGTTGGATATTGATGCAGCTGCTTGTAAAAAGGCAGGTATCAGTCCGAGTGATATCTTGTCTACTATGCAAGGTTATTTCGGTGGATTGTATGCTTCTAACTTCAACCGTTTCGGTAAGATGTATCGTGTAATGATTCAGGCTGAACCGGATGCTACTAAGAATATGGAGTCGCTCAACAGCATTAAAGTGCGCAGTGGTAATGAAATGGCCCCTATTACTCAGTTTGTCAGCATGAAGAAGGTATACGGTCCGGATATCATCAGCCGTTTCAACCTGTATACATCTATGAAAGTAATGGTTGCTCCGGCTTCTGGATATACTTCTGGACAGGCTCTGCAGGCTATTGCCGAAGTTGCTAAGGAAAATCTTCCTACCGGATTTGGTTATGAATTGGGAGGTATGGCGCGTGAAGAGGCTGAAACTAGTGGAAGTACGACAGGTATCATCTTTATCCTTTGTTTCGTATTCGTTTACTTGCTGTTGAGTGCGCAGTATGAAAGTTATATCTTGCCGTTGGCTGTATTGCTGTCAGTTCCATTCGGTTTGATGGGTAGCTTCGTATTTGTAAACGGTTTTGGAGCATTGGGTAGCATCCCGGCGCTTAAGATGATTTTGGGTTCTATGTCAAACGATATCTATATGCAGATTGCATTGATTATGTTGATGGGTCTGTTGGCTAAGAATGCCATCTTGATTGTAGAGTTTGCTTTGGACCGTCGTAAACAGGGTATGAGTATTTCTTGGGCCGCTGTATTGGGTGCTGCTGCTCGTCTGCGACCTATCCTGATGACTTCTTTGGCAATGATTGTTGGTTTGCTTCCGCTGATGTTCGCATTTGGTGTAGGTGCTCATGGTAACCGTACACTGGGTGCTTCTGCAATCGGTGGTATGTTGATAGGTATGATTCTTCAGATTTTCATTGTACCGGTATTGTTTGTAGTATTCCAATGGCTACAAGAGAAAGTTAAGCCAATTGAATGGGATATTATGGATGAAAGCGAGATGGAAGCTGAGATTGAACAATATTCTCCTACTAAATAAAGATAACAAGAATGAAGAAACATATTATAGGAATGATGTGTGTAGCTGCTATGTTGAGCAGCTGCCACATCTATAAAGCTTATGATCGTCCCGACTCTGTTAATGCTTCCGGTATTTATCGTGATCCGGCTTCGGCTACAGATACGCTGGCTGCTGACACAACTAATTTCGGGAACTTATCATGGAGAGAGATTTTCCGTGATGAAAAACTGCAAGCTTTGATAGAAGAAGGACTGGCCAACAACGTAGACATGCAGGCTGCTGCCTTACGTGTAGAAGAAGCTAAGGTGATGCTTACTGCTGCCAAACTCTCGTATTTGCCTTCTATCAATTTGGCCCCTCAAGGTTCGCTCACCAGTATTGGTGACGGAGATTTTGTAAAGGCATATCAGCTTCCTGTTTCTGCAAGTTGGGAAATTGATTTGTTTGGCAAGATTCTGAATACCAAGCGTGGCAAAAAAGTTGCTTACGAACAAAGTAAATATTCGGAGCAGGCTGTACGCTCACAGATTATTTGTGGTATTGCCAACATGTATTATTCTTTATTGATGTTGGACCGTCAGGTAGATATTACAACCCAGACTGCTGCTATTTATAAAGAAAATGTACGTGCAATGGAGGCTATGAAAATAGCTGGTATGACTACCGAAGCTGCAGTGGCTCAGATGAGAGCTGCGAGCCATCAGGTAGAAGCTTCACTGATGGACCTTAAACGTCAGGTGCGTGAAACAGAAAACTCAATAGCTGTTTTACTTGCAAAAGCTCCTCAAACAATTGAGCGTACAACATTGGAACAGCAGGTAATGCCAGATGAACTGGCTGCCGGTGTACCTATGCAGTTGTTGGAAAACCGTCCGGATGTCAAGATTGCTGAGATGAGTTTGGCGGCTGCTTATTACAATACCAATTCGGCTCGTGCTGCTTTTTATCCGGGTCTGAATATTACGGGTCTTGCAGGATGGACAAACGGCTCGGGTGTATCTGTTGCTAATCCGGGTGAATTTATGTTGCAGGCTTTAGCTTCATTGGCACAGCCTATTTTTAATAATGGTAAGCTGATTGCGAACTTGAAAGTTTCAAAAGCAGAAGAAAAGATAGCTCAAATGAATTATCAGCAGACCATTTTGGAGGCTGGTAAGGAAGTTAGTGATGCTTTGTATTTGTTTGAAACACAGAATAAAAAACTGGTAGAAGACCGTGGACAAGTAGAACAGCTTGACAAAGCTGTGACTTATACTAAGGCTTTGTTCCAGAGTGGAGATGCTTCATATTTGGAAATTCTGACTTCTCAGCAGAACTTGTTGAGTGCACAGTTGGCCGAAGTGGCTGATAATTTCCAGCGGATGCAGGCTGTTATCAATCTCTATAGTGCTTTAGGTGGAGGAAGACAATAATTAACCTTAAAAATAAGAGAAACTATGATTAGTCCTTTAGCTTATGTTGATCCCTCTGCAAAGATAGGGAACAACGTGACCATACATCCTTTTGCCTATATAGACAAGAATGTAGAAATAGGTGACGATTGTGTCATCATGCCTTATGCAAGTATCATGAGTGGAGCAAGACTTGGAAAAGGAAATACTGTTTATCAGGGAGCCGTTGTTGCAGCGGTTCCCCAGGATTTTCATTACAAGGGCGATGAAACTCTGGCTTGCATTGGTGACAATAATGTAATACGGGAAAATTCTGTGATTATTCGTGGTACTTTCCCGGATCATGCGACTACGATTGGTAATAATAACTTTATCATGACCGGAGCACGTATTTCACATGATGTAGAGATAGGAAACAACTGTATCATAGGTAACGGTTCACAGGTATCTGGCAACTGTAAAATCTTTGATAAAGCAATTCTTACCTCAAATGTTCTTATGCAGGGAAATACTCGTCTTGGAAGTTACTCATTGGTACAAGGGGGCTGTCGTTTTGTAAAAGACATTCCTCCTTATATTGTGGCTGCACATGATCCGGTTGCTTTCTATAGCATTAATATGATTGTGTTGGAACATACCGGTTTTTCTGAAACAATTATTAAGCACATTGCGCAGGCGTACCGGATTCTGTATAAAGCCAATACATCTGTAAATGATGCATTGAAGCGTATCGAGGAACAGATTCCTGCTGGTCCTGAAGTACAGAATATTATAGATTTTGTAAGAAGTTCAAAGTTAGGTATTATCAAATAAGTCGAGATAAACAAGTGGTATGACAACAATTGTAAAGAAACGTCAGAAAGGCGATAAGTCAGAAGTGAGGAAACGTATTCTTGATAAAGCTTCGGAGGCTTTTAAAGTACATGGTATAAAGAGTGTTCACATGGATGATTTGGCCGTTTCTTTAGGAATTTCCAAACGTACTATTTATGAATTGTTTCATGACAAGGAGCAACTCTTGCTGGAGGTCGTTATGCGGCACCGTGAAGAGATGCGTGTTTATGTAGAAGGTATTGC
The DNA here is from genome assembly GCA_905198575.1 of uncultured Bacteroides sp. GTDB lineage: Bacteria > Bacteroidota > Bacteroidia > Bacteroidales > Bacteroidaceae > Phocaeicola. The sequence goes on from CAJKDC010000008.1 coordinate 10,833, forward strand.
TTCCAGGGCAGAACATGTCCTGGAAGTAATTATTGCCATTTATCGTCGGGAAGCAGAGGACTTCAAGACTATTAATCCGCAGTTTTTTAAAGATATGAAAAAATACCCGACGGTATTGGATAAATTGCGGGATAGCAGGAAAGAAGTTGATTCAGAAGCTGTATCTTATTTGCAAAAGGGGGTAGAGCAAGGTATCTTCAGAGCTGATATTGATTTCAATATTATTTATAGGGTGATGGCCACGCAGATGGATATTGTTATCAATTCGGAATTATCTGATGAGTTTCCAATGATTGACATTTATGATGCGGTTATTTTTCTGCATTTACGAGGTATTACTACTGAAAGAGGTCAGCGTATCGTTGATAATTTCTTTTTAGAGCTAAAAGAAAAACGCAAGCTTTGATTTTAGTGTGATTTTTTCGCCTATCTTTGCAACGTTTTTTGGAAAGATAGAATGAACAATAAAATTTTTTCAACTTTTATTCTGGTCCTGCTTGTGGTGGCAGGACTTTTTGTACTTTACTGCCTGCCTGCTCCTTTTGTAGGAGGTAAGAAGCTGAGGCATGTAGATATTTTGTCGGACGTACGTCCTGATGTGGTATTGCCTGTGGATACTGATACAGTAGCATTACCTCCTTTGGTGATTAAACCGGAGTTTGTAGATACTTGTAAAACAGGGATGACCTGTATTGAAGATTATGCCGATTCTACAAGCAGGGGGATGTTTCATTTTTATGAATGTCTGATAAACGGTGAGCACTTGAGACGTCCTGTCAGAATTGCTTATCTGGGTGATTCGTTTATTGAAGCTGATATTTTAACCGGAGACTTGAGAGAGAAACTCCAGGCTGCATTTGGCGGATGCGGAGTGGGGTATTTGCCGATTACTTCACGTATAACCGGTTTTAGACAGACCGTAAAACATTCTTTTTCAGGATGGAGTGCTCATTCTGTAATGGATTCTACTTATTTTGACCGCTCTCGTCAGGACTTATCCAATCATTATTTTATTCCAACTCCCGGAGCTTATGTTGCTTTTAAGGGTACCAAGCATAAATCCTTTTTGGATTCGTGTGAAGTTTCATCTTGCTTTTTTTCTGCGAAGGATTCAGTATTGTTGACTTCTCAGATAAATGGTGGTGAAGAAACTCCGCATCATTTGGTAGCAGACGGACATGTCATGCAAGCTCAGATAATGGGAAGGATGCATGATGTAAAATGGAGGGTACAAGCTGCCGATTCTGCAACTTTCTATGGTGTAGCACTAGAAGGTCGGAAAGGTATTGTATTGGATAATCTGTCTTTACGGGGAGGAAGCGGACAACAGTTGTTGAAAGTACCGATGGCTACCTTAAGACAGTTTAATAAATTACGTCCATATGATTTGATTATTCTGCAATACGGTTTGAATGTGGCTTCAGCAGAAGTTTCCAACTATAGTTATTATACTGAAGCGATGAAGGAAGTTGTCACTCATTTGAAAGCTGCATTTCCTGAAGCTTCATTTTTAATTATCGGTGTTGGAGACCGTTGCAACCGTAATGAAGATGGGGAACTTACAACCATGCCGGGCATCAAGAATTTGGTCCGTTATCAGCAATTGTTGGCAGCCGAAACCCATGTTGCATTTTGGAATATGTTCCAGGCTATGGGAGGTGAACGCAGTATGATTCGTATGGTGGAAGAGGGTATGGCGAATTATGATTATACCCATATCAATTTTAAGGGTGGCAAATACTTGGCCGATTTGCTTTTCGAAACACTTATGTATGGCAAGGAACAGCATGAAAAACGACTTACTTATGAGAATCAGTAAATGGATGCTTTTGGCAATATTGTTGCTTGCTTCTTATATGCATGGATACGGGCAGGACAGTATTCCCAAGCCAGCACGCATAGACCGTATGTCGGTCATCGTTCCCAGCAGTGAAGCCATGCAGAAACTGTTCCAGCTGTTACCTGTAGAGGATGCTATGCCAGATGAGTTTCGGAATGTGAACGAAAATGTAATTGAAGACACGTTTGGAGAACTGTCTTCTTTTTTCAGTAAGCTGAATCAGCCTGATAAGATAGTAAGAATTGTGCATATCGGTGATTCACATGTGCGCGGTCATGTTTTCCCATATGTTATGCGTTTGCATTTAGAAGAAGATTTTGGTAAGGAGGCTGTTGTTGACAAACCACTTACATACCGAACATCGGGGTTGGCAGAAGAAACCGGTAATCCGGGGATTGTTTATCATATCATGGGGGTAAATGGGGCAACCTGCGCGTCGTATATCACTCCAGAACGTATGGAAGCAATAGCACAACTCAAACCTGATTTGGTGATTTGTTCTTTTGGAACCAATGAAGCACATGGCTTTCGCTATTTTTCTGCAGAGCATCGTGCTGCCATGTTGCGTATGACAGGAATGTTACGAGCCGAGAACCCGGAAGTCTGCTTGCTTTTTACGACACCTCCAGGTGCATATGTAAAACGCCGCCGAGGAAAAAAGCAAATTAATAGGCAGACATCGAAGGTCGTAGATACCCAACTGGAGTTTTGTAAGAAGTATCATCTGGCAGTGTGGGATATGTATCATATTGTAGGCGGAGAAACAGATGCCTGTACGAATTGGACACGTGCGGGAGTTATCCGAAAAGATGGTATTCATTTTTCACATGAAGGATATACGATTCAAGGAAATTTATTACATCAAGCATTTATAAAAGCGTATAATAGTTATGTGGGAGATAGATTGGAGTAAGTTCGTTTCTGTATTATTATATGATGCAAAGCAACCCATGATTTTCAGCAGTGGCTTGTTCTTGTTTCTTTTTCTGGCATTCAGTCTTGTGTATGGACTTTTACAGAAAAAGACAACCTTGCGTTTGCTGTTTGTGACACTGTTTTCGTATTATTTCTATTATAAAAGCAGTGGTATTTATTTTGTTTTGCTCGGTGTGGTGACCGTAACAGACTTTTTCTTAGCCAGCCGGATGTATATAACCTCTTCTCCTCTTAAAAGAAAGCTGCTGCTCTTTGTGAGTTTACTAGTCAATTTGGGTTTATTGTGTTACTTTAAGTATACAAATTTCTTTTATGAGATGCTGGCACCGCTTTGGAATGGAGAATTCCATAAGCTGGATATCTTTTTGCCGGTTGGAATATCATTCTTTACCTTCCAGTCGTTGAGTTACACCCTTGATGTGTACCGTAAAGAGCTGAAGCCGCTGAATAATCTATTGGATTACGCTTTCTTTGTATCCTTTTTCCCACAGCTGGTTGCAGGACCGATTGTACGTGCCCGCGATTTTATCCCCCAAATCCGAAAGCCGTTGCTGGTAACGGATGAAATGTTTGGGCGTGGTGTCTTCTTTATTCTTATTGGCCTGTTTAAGAAAGCGGTTATCTCAGACTATATCAGTATTAATTTTGTAGAAAGAATTTTTGCAAATCCAGCCTTGTATTCTGGTGTGGAAAATCTTTTCGGAATTTACGGCTATGCCTTGCAGATATATTGCGACTTTTCCGGGTACAGTGACATGGCTATCGGATTGGCGTTGTTGCTGGGATTTCATTTCCCAATCAACTTCAATTCCCCTTATAAAGCCGATAGTGTAACAGATTTCTGGCACAGATGGCATATATCGTTGTCTACATGGCTTCGTGATTATCTGTACATTTCATTGGGAGGAAACCGCAAAGGTAAATTCCGTACGTATATAAATCTGATTCTTACGATGCTTTTAGGAGGATTATGGCATGGAGCCTCCTGGAATTTTATCGTATGGGGAGGTTTGCATGGCTTGGCTTTGGCCTTACATAAATTTTTCCGTTCGGTGCTACATCGGCCTAAAACTTACAACAGTCATGGTATCAAACGTTTCTTTGCCATAGTGTTAACATTCCATTTTGTATGTTTCTGCTGGATATTTTTCCGAAATACCACATTCGAAGCTTCGGTCACTATGATTAAACAGGTGTTTACAGCATTCCATCCCGAATTGTTTGTACAGCTTGTTACCGGATACTGGAAAGTATTCATGCTTATGGGCATAGGATTTGTGTTGCACTGGCTGCCTGATGCATGGGAACAAAAAGCTTGTAAACTGGTTACAGTTACTCCACTGGTAGGTAAAGCATTATTGCTTTTGGCTTTAATTTATCTGGTAATACAAGTGAAAAGTAGCGATATACAGCCTTTCATTTACTTCCAATTCTGATTGGCGAATTATATTTGAAAAAAGGATAGCCTATAAGATGACAATTACATCATTTCTATAGGCTATCCTTTTTTATGTTGAACTTGAAATATCCAGATAAGGGTTAGAAATAAAAACCAAATCCGATTTTGAATCCCAGTTCACTGTAATGGCTGATGTCTTTAAAACTCAAGTCATAATAAACAGCAGGCTCTATCGTGATATTTTTCCCGAGAAAGAATGCATATCCGATTTCCGGAGTCAGACAGTAAAGGTGTTCTTTTTGACCCGATCCAGACAGGTATTTATAGGCCATTCCCAACCCGCCGTATATACCACAGCTGTCAAAATAATAACGGCCTTGAGCACCAATGGTTGTAGCATCCATTCCGTGTTCTACATAATTCCCTTTGAAGTTGAGTAAAATTGCTACATTGTCGGCAACAAAAGCACCCCCATTCATCGAAAATCCGAATTTTGTTCCTTCGTATTTGCTATGTGAAAGTCCCAGGCCGGTAAGCGAAGCATTTGCATACCATTTTCCTTTTTCAAATTGTGCGTATGCACCTACGGTCGTAAAGAGGACGACCATCAACATGATTACTTTTTTCATACGTATATTTTTAGGATTAAAGATTAATTTTTAGATAGTGCGTTTATCGGTAAAGCGGCGATACCAACTTATGAACCATACAACCGCAATGATGACACATACGAATCCACCTATATAAGCAGTAGTCTCAGGCAATGCCAATCCTTCGGGGGCAATGAGAATATAAGTGGAACATACGCTAGTCATGAATAAAGCCGGAATGAGGGCTACCCAGAAATTCAGCTTCGATTTAACAAGATAAACCGTAATGGTCCATAAGGTAAATACAGCCAGCGTCTGATTGCACCAGGCAAAATATCTCCAGATGATTTTAAATCCTTCTGCATCGCTAAAACTATATACCAGAATGCCGATAGTAGCCAGGAAGACAGGAATAGAGATAGCCAGACGTTTGGTGATGCTATGCTGTTCGATATGGGAAAAATCGGCAATAATCAGACGGGCCGAGCGTAATGCTGTGTCACCGCTGGTTATCGGAGCAGCAACAATACCCAGAATAGCCAGAAAACCGCCGATGGTTCCCAGCCATTCATTGGAAATAAGGGTTGCAACTTTTGCTCCCGAATAGGCCATGCCGGATGCCTGATCGATTATTCCGTTTTCGCCAAAGAAGCAGGTTGCCGCTGCTGCCCAAATTAGTGCTACAATTCCTTCGGTAACCATTGCGCCGTAGAAGATGGGACGGCAATGCTTTTCATTTGTGATGCATCGGGCCATAAGAGGAGACTGGGTGGCATGGAAACCACTGATTGCTCCACATGCAATGGAGATGAACATCATAGGGAAAATTGGATTCTTTTCATACTTGGTACCGAATCCGTTCCATATTTCGGGCAGGTCTGGTTGCTGTACATACAGCATAACCAGTATACCTACTGCCATGAAAAGTAGTGCCAGTGCGAATAGCGGATAAATGCGTCCGATGATTTTATCGATGGGCAGCATGGTAGCCAGTACGTAGTAAATGAAGATAACAATCATCCAAAAGTAGATATTCAGATTATCTGGAGTCATACCGGCCAGAAGTTCTGCTGGCCCGGATACAAATACAGCACCTACCAGCACCATGAGCAAGATGGTGAAAATACAGGCAATATTACGGGTGCGGTTACCCAAGAAACGGCCGATAAGCTCCGGAAGACTTTCGCCGCCATAGCGAAGAGATAAAGCTCCCGAAAAGAAGTCGTGCATGGCACCTGCAAAAATAGTCCCGAAAACAATCCATAGATAAGAAGCTGTTCCGAACTGAGCCCCCATAATAGCCCCGAAGATAGGGCCGAGTCCGGCAATATTCAGAAACTGAATCATAAAAATTTTCCAGGTGGGCAGTGGGAGATAATCTACTCCGTCCTGTTTGGAAATGGCCGGTGTGGGCCGGCTTGCGTCGGGAAGAAACATACGGTCTACTATTTTCCCGTAAACGAAATACCCTGCAATAAGTAATAAGAGGGCAATGGTAAATGTTATCATAGCTTTGTGTTTTTGAGTTTTTTATTGCACAGCAGTTTTATGCCAGCGGTTAAACAGTTTTATTGTGTAAGCAAAAATAAAGAATTAAATGAATACTTTGTATATTTGTCGGCTAATTTAAAGAATATGCGTAAAATTATTTTGTTATTGTGCTGTTTCTGCAGCATCGCATTGATGGCCCAGCCTAAATATGAAATTCGGGCTGTGTGGCTCACTACGTTGGGTGGAATGGACTGGCCTTCGAAAAAGGCTAATTCGAATGCTGGCCGGTTGGCACAGCAGCGAGAACTTTGCAACTTGTTGGACCAGTTGAAAAGTGCCAATATAAATACAGTCTTGTTTCAGACCCGTTTAAGAGGTGATGTGGTTTATCCTTCCCAGTTTGAACCTTTTGCCGAATCGTTGACGGGGTTTACAGGACGGGACCCCGGTTATGACCCGTTGGCTTTTGCCATTAGTGAATGTCATAAGCGTGGTATGGAGCTACATGCCTGGTTTGTAACGATACCCATAGGAAATGAGCGGCAGGTAAAATTACATGGAAAACAGAGTGTAGTGCGGAAGCATTCTAAAATCTGCGAACAGTTTAAAGGCAGTTGGTATTTGAATCCGGGAAATCCTGCTACAGCAGACTATCTGTCACAGTTAGTGCGTGAGGTCGTAAGCAAATACGACGTGGATGGTGTTCATTTTGACTACATTCGCTATCCCGAACATGGTAAGAATTTTCCGGACAAAGCAAGTTACAGAAAATACGGGAAAGGTCTTTCACTGGAAGCGTGGAGGCGGAATAATATTACCGCCATTGTTCGTCGTCTTTACACCGATGTCAAGCAACTGAAGCCTTGGGTTAAAGTCAGCAGTTCGCCTATCGGTAAGTATAATGATACTCCCCGTTATGGCTCCCGTGGCTGGAATGCCTATGCAGAGGTGTATCAGGATGCACAGCGATGGATGAAAGAAGGCATACACGATGCGCTTTTCCCCATGATGTATTTCCAGGGTAACAATTTCTATCCTTTTGCATTGGACTGGAAAGAGAACAGTAACGGCAGATGGATTGTACCGGGACTGGGCGTTTATTTTCTTGACCCATCAGAGCAAGACTGGAAACTGGATGAAGTCGTTCGCCAGGTTTATTTTACCCGACAGATTGGGGTGGCCGGACAGGGCTATTTCCGTAACCGCTTTTTGTTGAAGAATACAAAAGGTTTACTGGATGAATTGAAGGAGAAGTTTTATGTATATCCTGCGCTGATTCCACCAATGAAATGGATGGACAGCATTCCTCCTGCGCAGCCTGCCACGGTGAATGTTTCGGTTGTAGAAGGACAAGTTGCTTTAAAATGGGCAGCATCGTCCGATAATCATTCTTATCCTGTATACTATCGTGTCTATGCATCCAATCATTATCCAGTTGACACGGAGAATATACGTTGTCTGATAGCAGACCATCTGTCCGAAACCAGTTATACATTTCAGCCGGCATTTCCATGGAAACAGAAGGTTTATTATGCTGTGACAGCCGTAGACCGTTTCGGGAATGAAAGTCGTCCAGCTTTTGTAAACGGACCTAAAGATGAGGCTTTTCCCGTGCTGTTGCAAAAAAGTGAAATTTTGCAGATGAAGAGACTGTCAGGAAGTGAGGTGTATATCCTTACTGATGCAACGGGCAGGGAAGTACTTCGCGGCAGTCAACTCACAACTTCTGATCTGGAAAAAATACCGGCCGGTCTGTATATCCTGAAATTGAAAAAGGAAGATGGAAGGCTGGTAAATAAAGGCGTAATGGTGAGATAATTATATAAAATCGGTTTCTAATAAGGTTTTCCGCAAAATAATCGTTAAATTTGCGCATTCATATAGTACATTAAAAAATAATTTACCCATGAGTAATCAGCGATACATGCAACGCGGCGTTTCTGCATCCAAGGAAGATGTACATAACGCAATCAAGAACATTGATAAAGGTATTTTCCCGAAAGCATTCTGTAAAATCATTCCGGATATTCTGGGAGGTGATCCTGAATATTGTAATATCATGCATGCCGACGGTGCGGGTACAAAATCGTCTTTGGCATATCTGTACTGGAAGGAAACTGGCGACTTGTCTGTATGGAAAGGTATTGCCCAGGATGCTTTGATTATGAATATTGATGACCTGCTTTGTGTAGGAGCTGTCGATAATATCCTGGTATCATCTACTATCGGACGTAACAAACTCTTGGTTCCGGGTGAAGTTATTTCAGCTATCATTAACGGAACAGACGAACTGTTGGCCGAACTGCGTGAAATGGGTGTAGGTGTATATGCTACCGGTGGTGAGACTGCCGATGTTGGCGATCTGGTACGTACCATTATAGTGGACAGTACTGTAACTTGCCGTATGAAACGTGCCGATGTAATTGACAATGCAAACATCCGTCCGGGTGATGTGATTGTAGGCTTGGCTTCTTACGGACAGGCTACTTACGAAAAAGAATATAACGGTGGTATGGGTAGCAATGGTCTGACAAGTGCCCGTCACGATGTATTCGCAAAATATCTGGCCGAAAAATATCCGGAAAGTTACGACAAGGCTGTGCCCGAGGATTTGGTTTACAGCGGTAATCTGAAACTGACAGATGCTGTAGAAGGTTCTCCGCTGGATGCCGGTAAGCTGGTACTTTCTCCAACCCGTACATATGCTCCGGTAGTGAAGAAATTGCTCGATGCATTGCGTCCTCAGATTCACGGTATGGTTCACTGTTCAGGTGGTGCACAGACTAAAGTTCTACACTTCGTAGGCGACAACTGCCGTGTGATTAAGGATAACCTTTTCCCTGTTCCTCCTTTGTTCCGTACCATCAAAGAACAGAGTGGTACCGATTGGGATGAAATGTACAAGGTATTCAATATGGGACATCGTCTGGAAGTATATCTCTCTCCTGAACATGCAGAACAGGTTATCGAAATCAGCAAGTCATTTAATATTGATGCGCAGATTATCGGTCGAATTGAAGAAAGCAACGGTTCTAAGGAATTGATTATCAAAAGCGAATTTGGAGAATTCAAGTATTAATCTTTAACCCTCGTTTATTTCACATTATTATGGGACTTCTTATTGTAATATTAGTTGTTGTGTGCGTGACTGCATGGATGCAATATTACAGACGGAGAAAGCATTGATAATTGTGAATTGTTTTATATGGCAGAAAACAATACATTATTAGAAAAACTGGATGGACTGGTAGCCCGTTTCGAGGAAGTTTCTACGCTCATTACGGACCCGAATGTCATTGCCGACCAGAAGCGTTATGTAAAACTCACCAAGGAATACAAAGAGCTGGGTGATATTATGAATGCCCGTAAGGAATACTTGCAATGCATTAACGGTCTGGAAGAGGCGAAGATGATGATGGCTGAGAGTGATCCGGAAATGAAGGAAATGGCACGCGAAGAAGCTGCTGCCTGTGAAGCTCGTATTCCGGAGCTGGAGGAGGAAATCAAGCTGCTTCTTGTTCCGGCTGACCCGCAGGATGACCGTAATGCCATTCTTGAAATCCGAGGTGGAACAGGTGGTGATGAGGCTGCAATCTTTGCGGGAGACTTGTTCCGTATGTACTCGAAATATTGTGAGTCAAAAGGTTGGAAACTGGAGGTCTCAAGTGCCAACGAAGGTGCTGCCGGTGGTTTCAAGGAAATTATCTGTTCTGTAACCGGCGATAAAGTATACGGTACACTGAAGTATGAATCGGGAGTTCACCGTGTACAGCGTGTTCCGGCAACCGAAACACAAGGCCGCGTACATACTTCGGCTGCTTCGGTAGCTGTTCTGCCCGAGGCTGAACCGTTTGATGTGGAAATCAACGAAGGTGAAATCAAGTGGGATACTTTCCGAAGCGGTGGTGCCGGTGGTCAGAACGTTAACAAGGTAGAATCAGGTGTACGCTTGCGTTACAACTGGAAGAATCCGAATACCGGTGTTGTAGAGGAAATCCTGATAGAATGTACCGAAACACGAGACCAGCCAAAGAATAAGGAACGTGCACTTTCGCGTCTGCGTACTTTCATTTACGACAAGGAGCATCAGAAGTATATTGATGATATTGCCTCAAAGCGTAAAACAATGGTAAGTACCGGAGACCGTTCGGCTAAAATCCGTACATATAACTATCCGCAGGGACGAATCACCGATCACCGCATCAATTATACGATTTATAATCTGGCTGCATTTATGGACGGTGATATTCAAGATTGCATAGACCACCTGATTGTAGCCGAAAATGCAGAAAGACTGAAGGAAAGCGAATTATAAATCAGATAGCAAGTTGACATAATACATAAAAAATTATCCATTATGAACAAACAGCAATTATTCGAAAACATCAAGAAGAAACAGTCATTCCTTTGTGTAGGACTTGACACTGATATCAAGAAGATTCCTGAACACCTTCTGAAAGAAGAAGACCCTATATTTGCATTCAACAAGGCCATCATCGATGCAACTGCTCCTTACTGTATTGCCTACAAACCTAACTTGGCTTTCTATGAAAGCATGGGCATAAAAGGATGGATTGCTTTCGAAAAGACCGTAGAATACATCAAGATAAACTATCCGGACCAGTTCATTATTGCCGATGCAAAACGTGGTGACATTGGTAATACTTCGGCTATGTACGCCCGTACATTCTTCGAAGAACTGAACATTGATTCGGTAACAGTAGCTCCCTACATGGGTGAAGACAGTGTCACTCCTTTCCTTACTTACGAAGGCAAATGGGTTATTCTGCTGGCGCTTACATCAAACAAAGGTTCACACGATTTCCAGCTGACTGCTGATACAGAAGGTGAACGTCTGTTCGAAAAAGTACTTCGCAAATCGCAGGAATGGGCAAACGATGAAAATATGATGTATGTGGTAGGTGCTACACAGGGCCGCATGTTCGAAGACATCCGTAAGATTGTTCCTAACCACTTCCTTTTGGTTCCAGGTATTGGAGCACAGGGTGGTTCTTTGGAAGAAGTCTGCAAATACGGTATGACAAAAGAATGCGGACTTATTGTAAATTCAAGCCGTGCCATTATTTATGCAGATAAGACAGAAAACTTTGCTGTAGTTGCCGGTGAAGAAGCCCAAAAAGTTCAGCAGCAGATGGCAGAGCAATTGAATAAAATGATTTGAGCGGTATAATCATTCAAGATTCGGTTAATAAACGGAATCTTGTTTGTTTGTGTGTTAAATCAGTAAAATACAGGAGGCATATCCACTCAGAAAGAGTAGGGTATGCCTCCTTTCTTTTTGGGGTAACCCTATGTTTTAAGTGTTGTGCATCAGTGATTTAAGTTTATCTGTACTATGATGTATGTTGGTTACACTTGTGAGGTACGTTTTTCTCTAAAGTGATGCAGGTTTATCATGAAAGTGATAAATTATAAGGTCATTGTTGGATGGTAGAAATGCTGTGGCTTGTTTTTATTCAGCCTGTTGGAGAGGAGTTTATTTTCAAGAAAAAGAGTGGCATACAAGTAAATAATTGGAGAATAGTAGGTTTTCTAAAAAAAAAATACGTAATTTGCATAATTAAGAGCGTGTATGCGCTTTATTGTATGACTTAATAATTGACTTTAAAGTTCAAAACAAATAGATTTATGGAGTTCTCGGCGAAACAAATTGCAGAATATGTTCAAGGCGAAATTGTTGGAAACGAAAATGCAACCATACATACATTTGCCAAGATAGAAGAAGGCGTGCCCGGTGCGCTGACTTTTTTGGCAACCCCCAAATACACTCATTATATATACGAAACGGCAGCCTCTGTAGTGCTTGTCAATAAGGACTTTGTTCCGGAACATGCGCTGGAGTGTACGCTGATTAAAGTAGATAATGCATACGAATGTCTGGCCAAGCTGATGACATTGTACGAAGCAAGCAAACCTCGTAAAACCGGAATCGACCCATTGGCTTCCATTGCAGCAACTGCGAAGATTGGAGAGAATGTATATATCGCTCCCTTTGCCTGTGTGGAAGACGGTGCCGTGGTTGGTGACAATACCGTATTGCACCCTCATGTGACAATCGGTGCTCATGCTAAAGTTGGCAATGACTGTGTTCTTTATCCTAACGTAACGGTTTATCATGATTGCCGGATAGGCGACCGCTGTATTCTGCATGCCGGCTCGGTAGTGGGAGCAGATGGATTTGGATTTGCACCTGCGGCAGACGGATATGAAAAGATTCCTCAGATTGGTATTGTGGTGTTGGAAGATGATGTAGAGATTGGTGCCAATACCTGTGTAGACCGTGCTACGATGGGAGCAACGGTGATAAAACGAGGAGTTAAGTTGGATAATCTGATACAGGTTGCACATAATGTCGAGATTGGAAGCAATACGGTAATCGCTTCGCAGACAGGTATTGCCGGTTCGGCCAAGATAGGGGAGTGGTGTATGTTTGGAGGCCAGGTAGGTGTAGCCGGACATATCAAGGTGGGCGACCGGGTGAATGTGGGTGCACAGTCGGGTATCCCTGGCAATACACCTTCGGGAGTAACTCTTATGGGTTATCCGGCCATCGATCCGAAACAGTTTGCCCGTTCTTCTGTAATCTACAAGAAATTGCCTGAGATGTATGCAGAACTGAACAGTCTGAAAAAAGAAATCGAAAATTTGAAACAACAACTAATTAAAGAATAAACCCATGTTGAAACAAAAAACTTTAGGTGGAAGTTTTTCACTGAATGGAAAGGGGCTTCATACAGGTTTGAAACTTACCGTAACTTTTAATCCGGCTCCGGAAAACTACGGCTACAAGATTCAGCGTATCGATTTGGACGACCAACCGATTATTGACGCTGTTGCCGAGAATGTTACCGATACGACCCGGGGAACTGTTTTGAACAAAAATGGTGTGAAGGTAAGTACTATCGAGCATGCTATGGCTTCGTTGTATGCTGCTGGAATAGACAACTGTCTGATTCAGGTAAACGGTCCTGAGTTTCCTATTCTGGACGGTAGTGCAAAAGCATACGTAGAATGCATTAAGCGTGTGGGTATTCAGGAACAGAATGCTTTAAAAGACTATTATATCATCAAGTCGAAGATTGAATTTAAAGATGAAGCTACAGGTTCGTCCATCATTGTTTTGCCGGATGAATCTTTCAGCGTGAATGCTTTGATTTCGTACGACTCGCAGATTCTGACCAACCAGTTTGCTACTTTGGAAAATATGGCAGATTTCCCTACCGAAGTAGCTTCGGCAAGAACATTTGTTTTTGTGCGTGAGATTGAACCGTTGCTCAATGCCGGACTGATTAAGGGAGGCGACCTGGACAATGCTATCGTGATTTACGAACGGAAGATGAGTCAGGAAAACTTCGACAAGCTGGCAGATATCATGGGAGTTCCTCACATGGATGCTGATAAAATAGGTTATATCAATCATATTCCTTTGGTTTGGCCTAATGAACCGGCTCGTCATAAACTGCTGGACATTATCGGCGACTTGGCTTTGATTGGCAAGCCTATCAAAGGTAGAATCATTGCTACACGTCCCGGCCATACCATCAATAATAAGTTTGCCCGTCAGATTCGTAAAGAGATTCGCTTGCACGAGATACAGGCACCTGTATACAACTGTAACGAAGCACCGCTGATGGACGTAAACCGTATTCGTGAACTCTTGCCACACCGTTATCCGTTTCAGTTGGTGGATAAGGTGATAGAAATAGGTGCCAACTACATTGTTGGTGTGAAAAATGTGACCTCGAACGAACCTTTCTTCCAGGGACATTTTCCGCAGGAACCCGTTATGCCGGGAGTATTGCAGATTGAGGCTATGGCACAGGTAGGTGGTCTGCTGGTGCTGAACTCGATAGAAGAACCGGAGAAATATTCAACTTATTTCCTGAAGATAGATGGGGTGAAATTCCGTCAGAAAGTAGTGCCGGGAGATACCCTTCTGTTCCGTGTTGAACTGCTGGCTCCTATCCGCAGAGGAATTTCGACCATGAAAGGTTATGTGTTTGTAGGTGAGAAAGTGGTTTGTGAAGCAGAATTTATGGCTCAAATTATAAAAAATAAATGACATGATAAGTCCGCTAGCATATATTGATCCTGAAGCCCAGATAGGCGAAAATGTAGAGATAGGCCCGTTTGTCTTTATTGACAAGAATGTGGTGATAGGAGATAACAACGTGATAATGCCGAATGCGAATATTCTGTACGGAAGCCGTATTGGTAATAACAACCGTATTTTCCCGGGAGCTGTAATCGGTGCTGTTCCTCAAGACTTGAAGTTCAGAGGTGAAGAAACTACAGCCGAAATAGGTGATAATAACACAATCCGTGAAAATGTAACCATCAATCGTGGTACGGCAGCCAAGGGAAAGACTGTGGTGGGTAACAATAACCTGCTGATGGAAGGAGTGCATGTGGCACACGATACGATTGTGGGTAGCAACTGTATTATTGGAAACTCTACCAAGATGGCCGGTGAAGTGATTATTGACGACAATGCCATTGTGAGTGCCAATGTACTGATGCATCAGTTTTGTCGTGTGGGCGGCTATGTCATGATTCAGGGAGGTTCGCGTTTCAGTAAAGATATACCACCATTTATTATTGCCGGTCGTGAACCGATTGCCTATAGCGGGATAAACATTGTAGGCCTCAGAAGAAGAGGTTTCTCGAACGAACTGATAGAGAATATCCACAATGCATACCGTATCATATATAACAGCGGAAAGAATGTAAGCGATGCCTTGGTTCAGATTCGTGAGGAAATTCCGATGACTCCCGAAATAGAATATATCGTTTCTTTCATCGAAAATTCACAGAGAGGTATACTACGCTAAAAAAAGTTTTTATAACTTTACGGCAACAAAATTCTATATTGAAAAAGAAATATGGTATATAAATTTAGAATCATCTCTGATGAATCGGATGATTTTATCAGAGAAATACAGATAGACTCTGAAGCTTCTTTCTATGACTTGCACGAAGCTATCATTAAGTCGGTAGGATATACGGATGACCAGATGACTTCTTTCTTTACTTGTGATGATGACTGGGAAAAAGAAAAAGAGGTAACGCTGGAAGACATGGGTAATGATAGCTATGAGGAAGACTCGTATGTGATGAAGGATACCCGGTTAAGTGATTTGCTGGAGGATGAGAAGCAGAAGCTGATTTATGTTTTCGACCCGTTGGCAGAGCGTGTTTTCTTCATCGAATTGTCGGAAATCATAACTGGAAAAGATTTGAAGCAGGCTAAATGTACCCGCAAGGAAGGAGATGCTCCTAAGCAAACCATTGATTTTGATGAGCAGCTGAACAGCAGCGCTTCTCTTGACCTGGATGAAAACTTCTATGGCGATCAGGAATTTGATATGGAAGATTTTGATCCGGAAGGTTTCGAAATGGGCGAAGGAGGAGGAAATCCTTACGATGACGACAGATATTAATTTCGTATAATATTATTTTCTTAAGCGGATTACAATGGCATTTGCGCTTTGACGCAGGGATTGTAATCCGCTTATTTTTTTTCAGTATGACAAAACCTACGCTAATTGTTTTAATAGGTCCTACGGGAGTCGGAAAGACGGAGTTAAGTCTTTCTATTGCCAAAAAATACAATACCTCCATTGTTTCCTGCGATTCGAGACAACTCTATGCCGATTTGAAGATAGGAACAGCAGCTCCTACTCCAGAACAATTGGCTGCTGTGCCTCATTATTTTGTAGGAACTTTGGGGCTGGAAGACTATTATAGTGCCGCTCAGTTTGAAACCGATGTTTTGAAAAAACTGGACGAACTGTTCCAGAAAAATCCTGTGGTATTGATGACCGGAGGCTCAATGATGTATGTGGATGCAGTATGCAAAGGTATAGATGATATACCGACCGTAGATGCAGAGACCCGTGAGCTGATGATACGGCGTTATGAAGAGGAAGGGCTGGAGCGTCTTTGTGCAGAGTTGAAGATTTTAGACCCGGAGTATTATGCCATAGTAGACTTGAAGAATCCGAAACGGGTGATTCATGCCTTGGAAATTTGCTATATGACTGGAAAAACATATACTTCATTCCGTACCCGGACTTGCAAGGAACGGCCTTTCAATATTTTGAAAATAGGTTTGAAAAGAGACCGTGAAGAATTGTACGAACGCATCAACCGACGTGTGGATATGATGATGGACGAAGGGCTGCTTGAAGAAGTGAAAGCTGTATATGCCTACCGGAACTTGAATTCACTGAATACAGTGGGCTATAAGGAATTATTCAAATACCTGGATGGGGAATGGGAGCTTTCTTTTGCAGTGGACAAAATCAAGCAGAATTCGCGCATATATTCCCGTAAACAGATGACGTGGTTCAAACGTGATTCCGAGATAGCCTGGTTCCATCCTGACGCAAAAGAAGAAATTATGGCGTACCTGGATGCACATCTGGATGGTTAAGTCGCTAAAATGCGCTGATGAACTCGTCAAAACTTTGTTCAGTGATGTGCATCTTCTCTTTCAGACGCATTTTTTTTCGCGAAATGCTTCCTTTGGCTATGTGATAGATCTCGGCAAGCAGTGCCATGGGAAGCTCCATTTTTATAAGACAGCAAAAGCGGAGCTCTTCTTCGGTCAGCGAACTGCAATGCTCTTTTAGCCGGGTGGTAAACTGGTTGAAGCATGCGTCTGTATTGTGTACAATAATTTCCCAATCTTCGTCTTGCAGGTGCAAGGCACCTTGTGCATTCTGCCTGCGCATAAGGATGGGAAGGGTAATGGCATTCAGTCTTTTGTAATATTCAATATTCTGGTTGAGTTTTTCTATCTCATGCTGTTTTTGTTTTTCTTTTTCCTGAGCAAGCGCTATTTCGGTTTCTTGCTGTAGCATACACATTTCCATTCTTTGAATTTTTTCTTCCTTGAGCTCTTCGGATAATTTACGTTTGTTTTGTTTGGTTCGGTAGTATCCCAGGCATAGCAGGCATATCCCTATGGATGCCAGGGCAAAGAGGCGGTAAAAAATAAGTTTTACTTCGGCTGTTTCCTGTTCGGCCTGACGGGCACGTTCGCGCTGTCGTTTGTACTCGTGCAGACTCTGGATTTTTTCAATCAGCTCCTCTTTCCGGTCTGCATCCAGCGAATCTCTAAGTAGGACGTGCTTTTTCAGATATTGCGCGGCAGCGGTATTGTTTCCATTTTTTTCGTTCAGTTTCGACAGTTCACGATAGGCACGGATTTGTTCTGTCATAGGAACTGTACCTATATACGATAAAATCTGGCTCATGGCAGCTGTTGTCTGGCCGCACTCTCCCAAAATATACCCTTTTCGTATGGCTATGTTTGGCAGACTGATGCTGTCAGTATTGGCAGCCAGCGCATTTTCAATATGTAGCAAAGCACTGTCCGGTTGCATTTGCATGAGGTATATATTGCTCAGTTCTGTTTCGAATAGAGCAATATCATCCTTATGGCTATTGTCCAGTAAACTGATAGCTTGTGTGAGAAACCCGATGGCAGGTGGAAAGTTCTGTTCGTTGATGCAGCAAAGAGCCTGTTCATAAAAAGCTTTTGCAATTAGATATTTATCGTTGAGCTCCTCCTGGGCAATCCATAGAACCTTTTTTAAGTAATTATGGGCTTCTGTCGACATCTTGAAACGGCATATTTGTGCCTGACGGATGTTTGTCCAGTATTGCAGGTATCGATTTTCGTTCGAGAGTAAAGCAGCCTGATCATAGCAATCTGTAGCTCGGAGAAAAAAATGATTTAATCGGTATATTTCTCCCTGCAGGTAGTAACTCTCCGCCAGCCGTTTAGCATCCTTTTGTGCCTTAAAATACCGGATAGGGATGTGCAGCAGGGTATCATGAAGGGAAATGTTCTGAGTTTTCAATGCAATTTTTGTCTGAATAAGGATGTATAAGGCCTTTTCTTCCTGACTCATCCGGGTAGTATCTATATTTTTCAGTGAGTGATTTTTAGGAAAATTGCCAGAAAAAGCAGCTTTTTCCAATTGTTGCAACTGGAGTAGTCGTGGTGATTTTTCAGAGCTGTATGCTGCTGAAAATGTAGTCAGCACAAATAATAAGGGTATGAGTAGAATAATTCTTTGGGTGAGTTTGTTCATAATCGATACACATCATTTTTTCAAAGATAAAACGAAAGAGGTAATGCAAGGTGTTTTGAACTTATATTTACTTCAAATTAACGAAAAACTACGTTTATTTGATGTATGAAAATGCAAAAGCCAGAAAGCTGATGTCGGGCTTTCTGGCTTAATGTGTATCAGTTAAAAAGATTTCTAGCTGAATCAGTGTGCATAGAGATTGGTAAACGGAATCTCTTTATTCTGCTTGTTCAGGACTTTCAGGCTCAGTGTACCTCCGTTGCTGTCGAAGTAGCGGATTTCGATAGGATGGTATCCTTTAGCTAAAGCCTTCTGTCCTATTACTTCACGCGGGCCGTGAGGACCGTCGTTGTCAACCACCTGTTCTTTGTCGATAACCAGTGTACTGCCATCGTCAGAAAGCAAGGCAAATGTGTAGATATCGTTTTCAGGAACATTGATGTATCCGGTGATAACCAATCCGATGTTTCCACTTACTTTTTGCGGGATACATACATTTTCTATCTTATAGTTTCCTTTAACGGAAGCTTTGGTGATGTCTTCGCATTTATTGCCTTTAAAGTCATGCCATACAGCTTTCAGCCCCGGATTGCTTGGTGCAGCCTGAGTGGCTGGAGCATATTCACTCTTGATGAATTTTGTTTCGAAAGTGTCACTCGGTTTGCCGTTGGCACGGAATGTACGGAATTTGAAATCGGTTGTTTCTGTGATATGAATCGGACCTGTATATTCCTTAGATTCGATTGTCGGAGTGCTTCCATCTGTTGTATAGTAAACTTTTGCACTCGGGTCGATGCAAGAGATAGAAACAGAATCTTCGCCAATGAAAGCATTGGTTTTATTGAAACCTTCCAAATCGGGTACTCTGTAATTAATGTTCATTACATTGAGGCGTTCAAAATGACTGCCCAGTCTTTGGACGAATTCATCCCAGTTCTTTTGCGACGGATCGCTCCATCCCAGTTCGGCGATGGCAATCATACGTGGTACAGTCATGTATTGCATACGTTCGCGTGACGGAATCCATTCGCACCAGATATTACCTTGTACACCGAGGATAAGCTTTTGCAATGCCGGATCTTTGACCTCTTCTGTCGGGTCATAGTTGTAAATGTTTGGCAATGATTTGCTATCCTGCTGATAATCCAGATAGAACTGGCCGTTGGGAGTAAATATAATCGGATTACCCTGACTGGTAGTCTTTTCAGGAGCATCTTTTGCCCAGCTGCGCCACCACATAACAGTAGCAGTCTTAGAAAGTCCACCTTCCAGGATTTCGTCCCAACCAATCATTTCTTTACCTTTTTCATTGAAGAAATGTTCCATTTCATGAATGAACCATGACTGAAGCTCTTCTTCGTTTTTCAGTTTGTTGTCTTTCATGCGTTTCTGGCAGTCCGGACATTTTTTCCAGTTGATTTTTTCCACTTCATCTCCACCGATATGGATGTATTTATAGGGGAACAAGTCAACAATTTCTGTATATACATTTTTGCAGAATTCCATTGCAGAGTCTTTACCCGGACAAACGGGAGATGAAAAAGTCTGTCCCCATCCGGTTTCCTTGAAGCAGGATACACCATCGTAGTTGCTTACGGCTGCAAGCATGTGTCCCGGCATATCAATTTCAGGAACAACATCAATGCCTCGTACCTGAGCGTAGGCAACGATTTCCTTGATATCTTGCTGAGTATAGAATCCTCCGTACAGCGTATCTCCTTCTACAACACGGATTTTATCTTCTGGCAACAGGTAGTCGGGGTTGTTTTCCTTGGCAGCGAGTTCCAGACAAGTCTTGTCCTGATTGTTGTATTTTCTCCAGGCACCTTTTTCAGTCAGTAGCGGATACTTCTTGATTTCAATACGCCATCCCTGGTCGTCGGTAAGATGCCAGTGGAATTTGTTCATCTTGTAGAGTGCCATTACGTCGAGCAACTCCTTGATTTCGTCTTTATTATAAAAATGTCTGGACACATCGAGCATAAGTCCGCGCCATTCATAGTGTGGAGCATCTGTAATGTTCACAGCAGGTATGGCCCAGTCTGTTCCTGAAACCTTTGTTTTTGACTCGATAGCTGCAGGGAACAGCTGGCGAAGCGTTTCGATACCGGCAATCACTCCGTTGTATCCGTTTCCGGCAATACTTACTTTGCCGTCGGTAGATGAAAGAACGTATCCACCTGCCGGACTGGTTTGTTGGGTGGTAAGCGTGATATCTCCCTTACCTTGTTCTATGTTGAATGTGTATCCGGTCGCTGTAGAGAGCATGCCTGCCAAATATTCTGCTGCCGGAGCCAGGGCTTCATTTTCGTATCCGATGGTAGCCTTGTTCTTTAGAATAAAGACTCCGGTACCCTGTTCTACTTTATTAGGAAGCGGAATCAGTTCGATGTCACTCACCTGTGCTGTTTCTGTACAGGCACCTAGCCAGATAGACCCTGCCAGTGTCAGTGCACCAAAAATAGTTTTACTTAGTTTTGTTGACATAAATAGGATGATTTTATAAGGTTTAAATAATTTCGATGCCTTGTTCGGCACATAAAGCCAAGCCGATATCTTTTAATTTGAATTTCTGTATTTTTCCACTTCCGGTCATCGGGAATTCCTTGATGAAGAAGATGTATTTAGGAATCTTGTAACGTGCAATTTTGTTCTTGCAGAAATCGCGGACGTCAAACTCATCCATGGTTACACCTTCATGCAAGATGATGAATGCACCTACTGCCTCACCGTATTTTTTGGACGGAATGCCTGCAACCTGCACATCTTTAATACCCGGCATCTGGTAAAGGAATTCTTCTATTTCACGTGGATAGATATTCTCACCGCCGCGTATAATCATGTCCTTGATTCGTCCGGTAATCCGGTAATTGCCATTTTCATCTTTTACACCCAAGTCACCCGAATGCAAGAAGCCGTTTTTGTCGATGACTTCTGCGGTTGCCTGCGGATTTTTGTAATATCCTTTCATGGTATTGTAGCCACGGTTACACATTTCTCCCTGTACGCCTACCGGACATTCTTCGCCTGTTTCAGGATCCAATACTTTTACTTCGGTAAACTCAAAGTCATGACCAACTGTATTGCATCTCACTTCGAAAGAGTCATCGATGCGGCTATGAGTCATACCGGGAGAAGCTTCGGTCAGTCCGTACACACTGGTTACTTTCATGAACATTTTTTCTTCTACCTTTTTCATCAGTTCTACCGGACAAAGTGAACCGGCCATGATGCCTGTGCGTAAGCTGCTCATGTCGAACATGTCGAACATCGGGTGATTCAGTTCGGCAATGAACATGGTGGGGACACCATATAATGCCGTACAACGTTCTTTGTGTATGGAAGCCAATACGATAAGCGGGTCGAAACGTTCTACCATAACCTGCGTACAGCCGTGTGTCAGACAGTTCATAGTAGCCAATACGACTCCGAAACAGTGAAAGAGTGGTACGCAGCAGCACAGTTTATCATCGGAAGTGAATTTCATGTGCTCACCTGTCAGAAAACCATTGTTCGCTATGTTGTAATGTGTAAGCATCACTCCCTTGGGGAAGCCGGTCGTTCCTGAAGTATACTGCATGTTTACGGTATCATGGCAGTTGACTTCTTTTTTAGCTGCTTCCAGCAAAGCATCATCGGTGTAATTGCCAAGAAGCAGTATTTCTGGAGTGTTATACATTCCCCTGAATTTTTCCTGTCCGATGTAAATGACGTTACGCATTTCAGGGAAGCGCTCACTTTTCAGATGTCCCCTTTGACAGGTTCTTAATTCGGGAAGCATATTGTAGGTCATCTCTACAAAGTCGCTGTCTTTTTCACCGTTGACAATACACAGGGTGTGCATATCTGAGTTTTTACACAGATATTCCAATTCGGCTTGCTTGTAATTGGTATTGACTGTGACAGCCACGGCACCTATTTTGGCACAGGCATAAAGAAACGTAAGCCAGTCGGGCACGTTTCCGGCCCAAATACCTACGTGGGTACCTTTTTTCACTCCAATAGACAGCAATCCTTTTGCCAGATTATCGACACGTTTATTGAATTGCTGATAGGTAAATCTTAAATTTCGGTCAGAATAGACCAGATATTCTTTGTTGGGAGTTGTTTGGGCCCAGTGCTCCAGCCATTCTCCCAAAGTTCTGTCGGATAATTGCATAGTTATTCTTATTTAAATGGGAGTATAGATTACGGCTAAAATTTTTGCAGCTTGTCCTTCGTAGGCATGTACGTGGTGTGGAATGATGGAGTCGTAATAAATTGTATCCCCTTCTTCCAATATATAAGTCTTATTGCCATAGCTTATTTCCAGCATTCCCTGCATTACCATAATGAATTCTTCTCCTTCGTGAGATGACTGAGTAAAACGGCTGTCCTGCTGTTCGGCTATATCAATGATAAAAGGTTCCATGTGTCTGTCTGATTTGGAACGCGACAAAGAGTGATAAGCCATATGCTTGCGCGAGTCGACAGCATTGTTGGAAAAGCTGATGGTATCTTCTGTATCCTGATGGCGGCAAACTACGGGACCATTTTCATTAATCTGATCATCCAGAAAAGTTCCCAGACGTACGCCTAAAGCTCTGGCAATTTTTATCAGCGGTGCCAGAGACGGGATATCAATGTTATTGATAATTCGGTCAATCTGCTCCGGTGCCAGTCCGGTACGTTCAGACAGTTCAGATACACTTATATTCTTGAATTCACACAGTGATTTGATTTTTTCTCCAATTTGATTTGTGTAGTCCATAGTGTTTTTGTGATTTATAATTATATAATAAGGTATTATAATCACAAAAGTAGCAAAAAAAATAAGAATCGAAAAAAAAACAAGTAAAATTGGAGAAAGGATGTATGAGAATGAAAAAAAACAGTTCTTTTTTCTGTTATTTCGTCACAATTACGATTCAGAAAAAAGAACTGTTTTGGGTGTCCTTAGGACAAATGTAATTTGTCTTTAAGGAATTTTCCTGTATAGGATGCAGGACAGGCCGCAACCTCTTCTGGAGTGCCTGTAACTACCAGTTGTCCGCCATCGTTACCGCCCTCTGGACCTAAATCGATGATATAGTCTGCACATTTAATTACATCCATATTATGCTCGATGATGATAAGCGTATGGCCTCGTGTAATGAGTGCATTAAAAGCGGCCAGCAGTTTCTTGATATCATGGAAATGCAGTCCGGTAGTAGGTTCGTCGAAGATAAAAATTGTAGGCTGTGACTTTTCAATGCTCAAGAAATAAGCCAGTTTGACACGCTGGTTTTCACCACCCGATAAAGTGGATGAAGATTGTCCCAGCTTAATATATCCCAATCCTACTTCCTGTAGCGGCAATAATTTCTTTACAATTTTCTTTTGCCCGTATTTTTCGAAAAATTCTACAGCCTGATTGACTGTCATTTGCAGAATATCGTAGATGTTTTTACCTTCGAATGTCACTTCCAGCGTATCTTTCTTGAAGCGTTTACCATGACAGGATTCACATTCCAGTACCAAATCAGCCATGAACTGCATTTCGACCGTTACCGTACCTTCACCTTTACATTCTTCACAGCGTCCTCCTTCACTATTGAAAGAAAAATAGCCGGCGGTATATCCCATTTGCTTGGCCAAAGGCTGTTCGGCAAACAGTTTACGGATTTCATCGTAAGCTTTTACATAGGTAACAGGATTACTGCGTGACGATTTTCCAATCGGATTCTGGTCGATAAACTCAATATCCTTCACCATTTTGATATCTCCTTCCATGGAGATAAATTCACCAGGTCTGTCTACAGCATCACTGAACTCACGTTTTACGGCTCTGTAGAAAATATCGCGTACCAAAGTACTTTTACCCGAACCGCTGACTCCTGTAACCACTGTCATAATATTGAGTGGAAACTTTACATCAATCCCTTTAAGGTTGTTTTCACGGGCACCTTTAATTTCGATGTAGTTATTCCACGGACGATGTGACAGGGGAAGATCTATATTTTCTTCACCCAATAAATATTTTACGGTATAGCTGTTGCTGCCGGCTTTTAAATCGTGCATATCACCTTGGTATACGATTTCGCCTCCCAGTCGTCCGGCGTTGGGGCCAATATCAATGATATAGTCTGCTGCACGTATAATTTCTTCATCGTGTTCGACTACAATCACTGTATTTCCCAGCTCCTGTAACTGGCGCAAGACATGTATCAGGCGGTCTGTATCCCGACTGTGCAGTCCGATACTGGGCTCGTCTAATATGTACAAAGAACCTACCAGGCTACTTCCCAATGAAGTTGCGAGGTTGATGCGCTGGCTTTCTCCTCCGGATAAGGAGTTGCTCAGACGGTTTAATGTCAGATATCCCAGACCTACATCCGTCAGGAAGTTCAACCTGTTGTGTATTTCGGTCAGAATCCGTTTGGCAATGGCATAGTCATGCTCTTCCAGTTTTAGCTTGTCGAAAAATTCTTTTAATTCAGTTACAGGTAAGTTTACCAGTTCGGTAATCGCTTTGCCGCCAACTTTTACATAAGTAGCTTCTTTTTTCAATCGTGTACCATGACATGCAGGGCAAACTGTTTTTCCTCTGTAACGTGCCAGCATTACCCGGTACTGTATCTTATACTGGTTCTCTTCCAGCATCTTGAAGAAAGAATCGATACATACTTTTTCCCGTGGCCCGTGCCAAAGATAGTCCTTCTGCTCTTGAGTGAGTTCGTAATAAGGGGTAAAAATAGGGAAATCATGCTTGGGAGCTTCTCTGAGAAACTCTTTCAGCCATTCACCCATTTTTTCTCCTCTCCAGCACACTACAGCGCCATCGTATACACTGAGTGCACTATTGGGGATGACTAAATGTTCGTCAATGCCAATCACTTTTCCAAACCCTTCGCACTGGGGACATGCGCCGATAGGAGAGTTGAACGAGAACATCTGGTCATTAGGTTCATTGAACTTGATTCCGTCTGCTTCGAACTTGTTGCTGAATGTATAGAGCTGTGTGCTACCATCTTCGGCATAAAAACGAAGTGAGCAAGCACCGTCACCTTCGAACATCGCTGTTTCTGCCGAGTCGGTCAGTCGGCTTATACTTTCCTTGCTGGAGCTCACCGTAAGTCTGTCTATCAGCAAGAAGATATGCGTAGAAGCCTCTTTCCCATTTTTCAGCTCTTCCAGATAATCTTCAATACGGACAATCTTCCGGTCAATCTCTACACGGGTAAATCCTTGTTTAAGATCAATCTCCAGTTGTTCTATCAGGCTTCGCCCTTCACGGAGAAGGATAGGGGAGAGAATAGTATAACGGGTCCCTTCTGCAAATTCATGCGTACAATTGATAATATCTTCAATGGTATGTTTCTTGACAAGCTGTCCACTTACAGGAGAATAGGTTTTTCCAATTCGGGAAAACAACAGCCTCAGATACTCATATATTTCAGTAGAAGTACCTACGGTAGAACGAGGATTCCGGCTGTTAACTTTCTGCTCGATAGCAATAGCAGGTGGAATTCCTTTGATAAAATCGCATTCAGGTTTACTCATCCTGCCTAGAAACTGTCGGGCATAGGACGACAAGCTCTCTACATAGCGCCGCTGTCCTTCGGCATAAAGCGTATCGAAGGCCAATGACGATTTTCCGGAGCCTGACAGTCCGGTTATTACAATCAGCTTGTTCCGTGGAATTTCTACACTGATGTTTTTAAGGTTGTTTACTCGGGCACCTTTAATGGATATGTAATTACGTTCAGACATTCGGAATTATGAATTTAGTTGATTCTACAAAGATAAGTATAACTTTTATTATCTTTGTACCCGTTTTAAATAAGAATAACCGATGAAAATAAAAAATCTTTTGGTCTTGCTGATGTTACTGTGTGTAGTAGGAGTAACAGACGCTCAAGACAGGTTTCCCAAACGTGAATTCCGCGGGGCCTGGATTCAGTGTGTAAATGGACAATTTCAAGGAATGTCTGCACAGCAGATGCAGCAAATGCTGACCCGACAGTTGGATTATTTGCAGGAAGCGGGAATTAATGCTGTGATTTTTCAGGTGAGGGCAGAAGCCGATGCTTTGTATCATTCCTCGTTTGAACCTTGGAGCAGATTCCTGACGGGAGTGCAAGGTAAAGCTCTTTCGCCAAGATGGGATCCGTTGCAGTTTATGATAGATGCTTGTCATGAAAGGGGAATGGAGCTTCATGCATGGATTAACCCTTATCGGGCAAAGACCAAAGGAACTAC
The DNA here is from genome assembly GCA_905198575.1 of uncultured Bacteroides sp. Classification (GTDB taxonomy): domain Bacteria; phylum Bacteroidota; class Bacteroidia; order Bacteroidales; family Bacteroidaceae; genus Phocaeicola. The sequence goes on from CAJKDC010000008.1 coordinate 37,434, forward strand.
TGCACTTTCGCCGAATCATCCTTATAATAAATTTCCGGAGCGCTTTATCGAATACGACGGACAACTTTATTTTGACCCGGGATTGCCTGAAAACAGAAAGTATATCTGTATGATTGTGCGGGATATTGTGAGCCGTTATGATATTGACGCTATTCATATGGATGATTATTTCTATCCTTATCCTAATCCGGCCGTGAAATTTCGCGATGACCCTAGTTTTGCCCAATACGGCAGGGGGTATGCCAACAAAGCAGACTGGCGGCGTGACAATGTCAATGTATTGATAAAAGAAATCCACCAGACCGTGCGTGCCTGCAAACCTTGGGTGAAATTTGGAGTTTCTCCTTTTGGAATTTACCGCAACCAGAAGAATGATCCGAATGGAAGTGCTACAAACGGCTTGCAAAATTATGATGACCTGTATGCAGATGTATTGATGTGGGTAAATAATGGTTGGGTGGACTATAACATTCCACAAATTTACTGGGAAATGGGACATAAAGCAGCCGATTATACTACTTTGGTACGCTGGTGGGCTAAGAATTCTGCACATCGTCCTTTGTTTATTGGTCAAGATGTAATGCGAACAGTAAAAGCTCGTGACCTTCAGTCTCCTTTTATTCATCAGATGGCGGCTAAAATGAAATTGCAACGTTCGTTCTCTACTATCCAGGGAAGCTGTCAGTGGTACTCAACAGCTTTAGTGCAGAATCCCGGTAATTATGGTACGATGCTGAAGCAAGAATATCATCGCTATCCGGCTTTGATGCCTAAATTTACGTTTATGGATAATGAGGCACCGGGTAAAGTGAAGAAATTAAAGCCTGTATGGACAGAAGATGGCTATATGCTGTTCTGGACAGCGCCGAAGGCTAAAAACGAAATGGATAAAGCTGTACAATATGTGGTATATCGCTTTAGAAAAGATGAAAAAGTTAATTTGGATGATGCTACACGTATTGTCGCCATTACACGTTCTAATTATCATAAACTGCCGTATGAAAACGGTAAAACCAAGTATCGTTATGTAGTTACAGCTTTGGACCGTTTGCAGAATGAGTCGAAGCCTGTCAGCAAGAAAATAAAATTGTAGGATTTTTAATCAATATCTTTAAAAAACTCCTTTGCCGGAATATTCATTGATGGAATTGCGGCAAGGGAGTTTTTTTGTTACAATAGTATATTGTATAAAAAAACAAGTCTGCTAAATAAAGCAGACTTGTTTTATGAAGAATAAAATATATTCTAAGTATTATTTGGCGAAGCTGACAGCACGAGTTTCTCGGATTACAGTAATCTTTACTTGTCCCGGATAAGTCATTTCGTCTTGAATCTTCTTCGCAATTTCTGTAGACAGGCTTTCTGTCTGTTTGTCGTCAATCTTGTCTGCACCTACGATAACACGAAGTTCACGGCCGGCCTGAATTGCATACGTTTTAGTTACACCCGGATAAGACATAGCCAATTGTTCCAAGTCGTTCAAACGTTTGATATAGGCTTCTACAATCTCACGGCGTGCTCCCGGACGTGCTCCAGAAATAGCATCACAAACCTGTACGATAGGAGCAAGCAAACTGGTCATTTCAACCTCATCGTGGTGAGCTCCGATAGCATTGCAGATATCTGCTTTTTCTTTATATTTTTCGGCCAGTTTCATACCCAATAAAGCGTGTGGCAATTCAGGTTCTTCATCAGGCACTTTACCTATATCATGCAACAATCCGGCACGTTTTGCTTTCTTCGGATTCAGTCCCAATTCAGAAGCCATTACAGCACATAAGTTTGCTGTTTCGCGTGCATGCTGCAACAAGTTTTGTCCGTAAGAAGAACGGTATTTCATTTTACCGATAATACGGATAAGTTCCGGATGCAGACCATGAATACCCAGGTCGATAGTTGTTCGCTTACCAGTTTCGATAATTTCATCTTCTACCTGCTTGCGAACCTTAGCTACTACCTCTTCAATACGGGCCGGATGGATACGTCCGTCAGTAACCAGCTGATGCAGTGCCAGACGAGCAATTTCGCGACGAACAGGGTCGAAGGCAGAAAGAACAATAGCTTCCGGGGTATCATCAACTACGATTTCAACGCCGGTTGCAGCTTCCAAGGCACGGATGTTACGTCCTTCGCGTCCGATGATTCTACCTTTTATTTCGTCAGATTCAATATGGAATACCGTAACAGAATTTTCAATAGCAGTTTCAGTTGCAACTCGCTGGATGGACTGAATCACGATACGTTTAGCTTCACGGTTGGCAGTAAGCTTGGCATCATCCATAATATCATTGATATATGATTGAGCCTGAGTTTTGGCTTCTTCCTTCAGAGACTCTACCAATCTTTCTTTTGCTTCTTCAGCCGAAAGACCAGACAAGGCTTCCAGTTTTTCGCGCTCCTTAGCCTGCAGTTTGTCCAGTTCTTCTTTTTTCTTCTCAATGATAACCAACTGAGCATCCAAGTTTTCTTTGATAGCTTCAGTTTCATTACGTTTGCGCTGAACCTCTTCCTGCTTTTGGTTCAGCATGATTTCACGCTGTTTAAGTTTGTTTTCAGCCTGTTGGATTTTTTGGTTTCGTATAGCTACTTCCTTCTCCAAATCAGCCTTCTTGTTTAAAAACTTTTCTTTAACTTCCAGAAGCTTGTTTTTCTTGATGACCTCAGCCTCTGTTTCTGCTTCCTTGATGATGCCGTCGTATTTTGCCTTCAAGCCGTGCTTAAAGAATACGTAAGAAAAAGCCCCACCTATCAGGAAAGCAATAATTGCTACTATAATTCCTACTCCTGTCATTATACTTGGGTTTAATATTAATATATAAAAAAACACAAACCTATAACTGATGATATCAGCTATTAAGTTTGTGCGGTTTTTTCTATCTGAATACTGAACGGTCACAACTGTTCTGAAGTTGAGTTGCTAATGCACTCATCCAGTTCTTTTACCAGTTCTGCTATTTTTTGCATATATGGTTCTGTATCGTTTTTATCTTTCAACGATACATTCTCAAAAGCCAGTTCCAAGGCGGCCATAGCCCAATGTTTGTATGAGTCAAACTCAGGAAATGTCCTTCTATATTTGTTCAGTTTATTATCAATCTGTTTGGCAGCATCCCGATACAGTTGTTCATCTTCTCTTTTTATGGTCAGAGGGTATCGTTCATTGTCAATCAGCAGATGTATCTTAAATTTGTCGTCCATAATGAAATCAGCTAAACTGTTATAAGTTATTCATTCAGTAAAGCGATGCACTTGTCGACTTCCCGCACAAGCCGCACCAGTCTTTGTTTAGTATCACGGAGTTCGTTATCCTGAATACTAAGGATGCGAGCCATTTTGAGGTTGGTATACATATCTTCCAATTCTTTACGGCTATTTTTTAAACGAATGATTTCCTCTTCTTTCTGTGAAAGAAGTAGTTTCAGCTCAGCATTTTCTTTCTGTTGGTGTTCATAAAGATATATTAAATGCCTGAGCTTTCCTTCGAAGGTATTTAATAGCTTTTTATCTTCTTCCGTCATTTTATACCAAATTCTATACAAATATAGAAGTTTGGATAGAAACACAAAAATTTTTCGGCTATAAATTCGATATTTTGTTTATAAATATTTTGCACGGTGACGAACCTCCAGTTTTAGTATTTGGAAAATTGTTTATAAATTTGCAGGACACCGAGGTGACATTAGGTGTAAATTCTTGTTTCTTATAATAAAATCGTTGTAAATGTATACCGTAATTAAGCGTATGGAAGTTTCGGCAGCTCATTTTCTGAAGCTGTCTTATCCTAGTAAATGTGAGAATTTGCATGGTCACAATTGGATTATTACCGTGCATTGCCGTTCGGAGAAGTTGAACTCGGATGGAATGGTAGTCGATTTTACTCATATCAAGGAGGTTGTTATGGGTAATTTGGATCATAAATGCATAAACGATGTGCTGCCCTGTAATCCTACAGCAGAGAATATAGCAAAATGGATTTGTGATCAGATTCCTTTTTGTTACAGGGTAGATGTCCAAGAGTCGGAAGGTAATACGGTGATTTATGAAAAAAATTAATGAAATTTTCTATAGCTTGCAGGGAGAAGGTTATCATACCGGAACTCCTGCTGTTTTTGTCCGTTTTTCGGGATGTAACCTAAAATGTTCTTTTTGTGATACAGCGCATGAGGAAGGTGTGATGATGGAGGATGAGGCTATTGTTGAGGCTGTCAGCCGCTTTCCGGCTACTTGGGTAATTCTTACCGGGGGTGAACCGGGATTATGGGTAGATGAGGCTTTGGTGGAGGCTTTGCATAATGCGGGAAAACAGGTAGCAATAGAAACAAACGGAACTTGTCGTCTTCCTGAGAACATAGACTGGGTTACTTGTTCTCCTAAAGAAGGTGCGGCTTTAAAAGTGGAAGGGATAGATGAAATAAAGGTCGTTTTTCTGGGTCAGGATGTTGCGTCTTATTTATCTATACCTGCCCGACATTATTTTCTTCAACCTTGTTCCTGTTTAAATACTTCGGAAGTAGTACAGTATATAAAGGAACACCCCTTGTGGCGATTGAGTTTGCAGACACATAAACTAATAGATATTCCCTGAAATTTTCAGGGAATTTTTTTATAAAAAAGAAAAGCTGCAACTTATTCAGTTACAGCTTTTTATCTCAGCACGGGAAGAGAGGCTCGAACTCCCGACACTCGGTTTTGGAGACCGATGCTCTACCAACTGAGCTATTCCCGTGTTTGCGGTTGCAAAGGTAGTACATTCTTTTGAATATACAAATTATTTGAAAAGTTTTTTTGGTGAATAAATGCTATAATAATCCTAAATCCTTGAGCATCTGAGCATAAAACTCTGCTTTTTTTTCTAGCTTCATTGGGTATGCCCGACTGGATGAAGGCATTCGGTAGAGTTTTATCACGCGGTCATCTACTTCTACGGTCGTATATTCTCCTACTGCAGGAGCTTTGGTTTCAAACTGCTCCGATAAAACATCGGTAGCTTTTTGTCCCGTTGTGACGATGGCCTGACACTCCGGGAGTTGTTTAAGCAATAAGTGTAAATCTGTGGGCTCCACAACCTCCAGAAATTTGTCTGATGCATTATCCTGCAATCGTTTTACAGCTGAAGCCGTATCATATAGTGCTATGCCTGTATGTGCTAGAAACTCACTTAGTCTAGGCTTATCGAAAGCCTTTTTCCCTTCGCATAAGAAATAATCCTTATCCTGGAAATAGATATGACCAAAAATACGCCACATATCGTTTTGTAGGTTCGGATAAAAGAAATCCATACTCCATCTTTTCTTTTGCGGAGGAAAACTGCCCAGCATTAACAAGTGAGCTCCTTGGGGCAAGAAAGGTTCCAGAGGATGATACTCGATAGGGATATCAATAGTGTTCATAAGTTGCAGATTAAAAAACGCGGATAATATCAGAAGGATAAAATCCGCGTTCGTATTATTTTATACTTAAATAAGTTTATTCTTTGGGTTTAGGCTCTTTTTTAGCCAACAGAACGATGTTGTATACATATTCGGTCATCCAAGCCTCTGAGTATCCCAGTGTGTGCTGGTATTTTCTCAAGTTAATGCAAGTCTTACGTACACTGTCATCCTTCCAGTCGTTTTTGGTAAGAATATCGTTGATAGCCTTTTGAGTCATGTTGTATAGCATTTTCTTCAATACAGAGGGCATGCGGAATTTCCATTGCATTAAGTTGCCGATAACCATCATCAGGTCATTGCTGAATCCCTGGAACATGAACAAGTATGTTTTTACATCATTTACATTCTTGCAGTTCTTTTTGATGGAATTGTCTATTTCTTTGAAGAATCCATCACTCAATCCGTAAATATCGACCAGCATTTTTTTACAGCGGGATTTTTCGGCAATACCCAGCTTGTTGTTTTGAGTAGGAATTTTCAGTGTTCTTTTAAACACAGCCATATCTGGCAGGAAGTTGATGTTTGATATACCCATATTGCTGGCCATAACCGCCTGATAATACACACGAATGAGTGTCATGAAATCCTCCATGCCACCTACTCGGGTTGTTTCTTCGGTTTCGGCCTGTTTTTTACCAAAAAGTTTTGAAAATATTCCCATAATCGTCTTTCTTGTTTTTTTTATTTGTGTGCAAAGATACTAAAAAAGTGTTACCAGCATTCTATATCCTCTTCAATATCTTTCATTTGTTCTTTTTTGAAAACCGGATTTTTGATACCTGCCTGTTTTTGGCTACGGTAATCATCCAAAAGCCGGATGGCATATTTTCCCAGCAGTACGATTGCTATTAAGTTACATATCGACATCAGGGCCATCATGATATCTGCCATTCCCCATACCAGTTTCAGGTTTGCCAGTGAACCAAACAATACCATGGCCGTAACCAGTATGCGGTAAACAGGAATGACCCATTGTTTGCGTGTAATAAACTGGAGGTTGGCTTCACCATAATAATAGTTACCTAAAATACTGCTGAATGCAAAAAAGAAAATAGCAATTGCCACATAATAGCTACCTGCACTGCCGATTTCGCTATTCAGTGCAGCTTGCGTCAGCTTGACACCATCCAGGGTACCACCCAGATGCGTTTCGCTAAACAGAATAATGAAAGCCGTACACGTACAGATGATAAGCGTATCTGTAAAAACGCCAAGTGTCTGTATCAGTCCTTGTTTTACAGGGTGTGTTACACTAGCCGTAGCAGCAGCATTAGGTGCCGAACCCATACCCGCTTCATTGCTGAACAAACCTCGCTTGATACCTTGAGTAAGAGCTGCACCGATGCTTCCCCCCAGTGCCTGTTCCCATCCCATGGCATGGGTAATAATATGCATAATGACATCGGGAAGGTGAATAATGTTAACCAGAACAATGTAAAGAGCCAACAGGATATATCCTAAGGCCATGACCGGTACGATGAAGCCACTGACCTTGGCAATGCGCTGTATTCCTCCGAAGATAATGATTAATGTAGCTACAGTTAAAACTGCTCCGGTCCATACTGGTGGAATGCTGAAGGCTCCGTCGAATGCTGCACATATGGTATTGCTCTGAACCGAATTGAATGCAAAGCCGAATGTAATTGTGATAAGGACTGCAAAAATAACCCCCATCCATCTTTTTTTAAGTCCTTTTTCCATATAGTAAGCCGGACCTCCAATGAACGCATCTTTACCTCTCACTTTGTAGAGCTGTGCCAATGTTGATTCGATGAAAGCGCTGCTAGCTCCCAGTAAGGCGATTATCCACATCCAGAAAACAGCTCCCGGTCCACCTACTGTGATGGCAGTTGCTACTCCTGCCAGGTTGCCGGTGCCTACACGGCTGGCAAGTGAAATGGCAAATGCCTGAAAAGAAGAAACATGCTTTTCTCCGCTTTTATAGCCTGAAGAATCACTCAAAAGACGAATCATTTCCTTGAGCATCCGCACTTGAACAAATTTTGTTTTGAAAGAGAACCAAAATGCACAGCCCAAAAGCATAATAATCAGTACATAGGTCCATAAGAAATCATTGGCGCTACCAATAAGTTGTGTCAATAAATCCATAAATATATAACCGCTATTATTTTCAGGTTGCAAAAGTACGGATTTTTCGGCAAACTGACAATATTCTATTCTGCCTTCAGCCTAAAATAGAACTTATGGTTATCAAAAACCTCTTCCAGCAGGTCAAAACGGATAAAGTCGGCAATCAGCTGGCAAGTCTTCTTACGGTTCATTTGAGAAAGTTTGCAGCACTGGTTCAGAGTGAGCAGGGCATTGTCTCTGAAAAGATTCAGTACGGCTTGTTCTTGTTCTGTATAGGCTATGACTACATCTTTTTTCAAATCATCGTGCAGCCATTTTTGCAAGTGAACGGGAGTGGCCAGAATGTTTTCGTCTTTAATGCGTACATAGGCCCAGGGTTTGTTCTGCTCATCTAAGGCATAAACAGGTTTTTGTTCACTTGGGGCAATTTGCACTTCCAGAACATTTTTCCCCTCTACATTATATATAGTGTTGCGGATTTCTACTTTTGGCTGACAATACATGGTGGCGGCAGCTTCAATCATATAAATTTCCTCTTCCGAGCGTACTCCTGCTATTTTTCCGTTATCTTTGACGCCTACCAATAACCGTCCTCCTTCAGTGTTGGCAAATGCAGAAATACTGCGCGCTATTTTGCGGGCATCTGTTATGGCAAATTTGAAATCCTGTTGCACATGTTCCCCTTGAGCAACCAATTGCTGTATGTAATCCGACTGATAATTCTGTTTCATAATAGTACAAAGATAAAAAAAAGGCTGCAAACAGCAGCCTTTTTCTATCTCGATAACTTTTTATCAAAATCAGTAACAGTTTTTATGTGTCATGATATCCAGCACCAGCTTGTCGGTTTCATTCATGCCGATAGAACCGATTTTAGTCAGGTTACGGATACTCTTGTCCACATCATCTTCAATGATACCTTCGACCGAAGATACACAGTTGTTTTCCATAGCCATAATGGCCGAAAGAACAGCTGTTGATACCCCACTTGTAAGTTTCAGGGCGCAACTCGGTTTTGCTCCGTCACAAATCATACCTGTCAGGTTGGCAATCATATTCTGAACGGCATACGATACCTGCTGATAAGTACCTCCCATCAGTAAAGTGATACCACAACTGCTTCCCGTAGCTGCTACTACACATCCGCATAAAGCCGACAGTCTTCCCAAACTTTGTTTGATATAGATAGCTGTAAGGTGGCTCAACGTCAGGGCACGAATCAGTTCTTCTTCGCTCTTCAGATGATTCTCTGCATAAACTACTACTGGCAGTGTGGCAGCGATGCCTTGGTTTCCACTACCTGAGTTACTCATGACCGGAATCATGGCACCAGCCATACGTGCATCGCAGGCAGCTGATGTGTATGACAGGATATGGGTCAGCGTATTATTCCCCATGATATCGCGTTTGCTTTTACTGTCTTTCAGAGTCTTACCCAGATGATGTCCGAAGTTGCCTTTAAACGACAGTTCGGCAGCATTCATATTCAGACGTTTAGCTTCCAATATAAAACGAATTTCATCAATTGGAGTAGTAGTTGCGAACTCATACACTTTTTTCAGATTCAGAGTCAACTCTTGCTCTTCTGTTTCGGCTGTGGTAGTTACCCGTTCATCCAGTAATACCTCTCCGTTTTTTTCGACATAAACAAAATGCGTATGTCCACCGCTGATGATGGCTGTACATTCATCATTTCCTTTTCGGCAATGAACTTCAATATACAGCTTTTCTTCGATGTTCTGCTTTAGCTTGATGTCAATAGCCTGTGCATCAATCAGCTTTTTACCCTGTTCCACAGCTTCTTCATTACTGTCTTTCAAGACTTCCAACTGGTAAGCCGACTTACCTATCAGAACACCCAGTGCGATGGCAATGGGTAAGCCTATCATGTCTGTGCCCGGAATACCTACCCCCATGGCATTCTTAAGAATGTTTGCACTCAGCAAAACTTCTATTTTTTCGGGGCAGGCACCCAATGTCTCGCTAGCCTTAGCCGCACAAAGTGCTACAGCAATCGGTTCTGTACAGCCAATGGCCGGAACGACTTCACGATTAATGAGGGCAATGATCTGCTCTCTTTCAGCTTTATCAATCATATTTATTTTTTATAGTTCTTCAGACCAGTTTCAAGGAAGTTTACATACTTGTCGATGTCTTCGTCGTACGAATAAGACTTGTTCAGTGGCTTGCCTTCATTGTCAATCAATACATAGAATGGCTGGGCATTAGCACCGAATTTTGAACTCTGCAGGTAACTCCATTTGTCGCCTAAAGTTCTCAGTGTACGCTGTTTGCCGTTTTCGTTTACTTTGATAGGTTCCGGCAGCGGAGTTTTATCGTCTACGTACAGTGTAATCAGTACATAGTCTTCGGTAATGAGTTTTTTCACTTTCGGATCAACCCATACGGCCAATTCCATCTTACGGCAGTTCACACATCCGTGTCCGGTGAAGTCGAGCATTACCGGTTTTCCGTTTTCCTTGGCATACTGCATACCCATATCGAAATTATCGAATTTTGCATGCACTTCATTATTAAATAAGTTGAAGTCCTGTGTGTTCAACGGCGGAGCAAAAGCACTTACAGCCTTAAGGGGTGCGCCCCACAAACCTGGAACCATGTAAACTGCAAATGCCAGCGAGAACAATGCCATGAAGAAACGTGGTACACTTACCTTATTATCATCGTCGTCGTGCGGGAATTTGATTTTGCCAAGCAGGTAGAAGCCCAATAGTGCAAATATCACAATCCATAATGCTAGGAAGGTTTCGCGGTCCAGAATTCTCCATCCGTAAGCCAGGTCGGCAACCGACAAGAACTTCAAGGCAAAAGCCAGTTCCAGGAAACCAAGCGATACTTTGATGACATTCATCCATCCACCTGATTTAGGCATTGATTTCAACCAAGACGGGAACAAGGCAAAGAGTGTGAAAGGTAATGCCAATGCAATGGCAAATCCCAGCATACCGATAGCCGGTGCAATCACACTTCCGGTTGTAGATACTTCTACTAACAAGAAACCGATGATAGGACCGGTACATGAGAATGAAACCAATGAAAGCGTAAATGCCATGAGGAAGATGCTCAGCAAACCAGTGGTTTGTTCAGCTTTGCTGTCTACCGCATTGCTCCATTTAGAAGGCAGCGTAATTTCGAATGCTCCGAAGAACGATGCAGCAAAAACGACAAGCATCAGGCAGAACAGGATATTGAAGATTGCATTAGTAGATAATGCATTCAAGGCACTTGCTCCAAAAATTGCAGTAATGGCAAGTCCTAAACCTACATAAATTACAACGATAGAAGCTCCGTAGGTCCAGGCATCACGGATACCTTTTTTCTTGTCTTTAGTACGTTTCAGGAAGAAACTTACGGTCATCGGGATAATAGGCCAAACACAAGGTGTGAAGAGTGCGAGTAAACCTCCCAACAATCCCGTAAAGAAAATATAAATCCAAGAATGGTCGGCAGCGATAGTCTGTTCGCCGAATGCTTTCAGCTCTTCAGTAACAGGGCTCCAGTAATTTTGGATTTGGCTGTTGTCTGGTGTACCCAGTAAGCTGGCTGTACCATTGTCTGCATTGCTGGTTCCGGCTGTAGCCTGTTCACCTTTTTTCCCGCTGAATGAAAAATCCACACTGGTAGGAGGCAGACAGTTTTCATCGTTGCAGGCACCATATTCCAGATAACCTGTTACGTTGTAATTTTCGTCTACTATCTTAATTTTTTGAACAAAAGTTGCAGTTCCGGCAAAATAGCGGACTTGCATCTGGAAAATGGGGTCCATTTTGTCTATTTCAGTTCCCCTGGGCATGAGTTTGCCAACTACTTCGGCTCCTTCAATTTTATCTACATTGAAAGTTGCTGAGATGGGACCACCTTCAGGAAGGTCGGTAGAGTAGATATGCCATCCGTCTTCAACTTCTCCGGTAAATACAATCTCTGCTTCAGTGTCAGATATTGTAATCCATTCGGTCTTGAACTTTACCGGTTCCTGAATCTGTGCAAACACCGGTAAGCACAATAAGGCCATTAATAGCCCACATAGAAAATGCTTTTTGCTCATTTAAAGTACGTATTTAAAGATAATCACTAGGTTATTTTCTAATAACTAATTATTTAGGTGTGCAAATATAATCATTTTTTTTATTTTTTTTTGGTTATGCTATTGCAGAATAAAAAAAAATGCCTACCTTTGCAGCGCAATTGAGAAACAACAACGGTTGTAATCATTGTTGGAGAGGTGGCAGAGTGGTCGATTGCGGCGGTCTTGAAAACCGTTGTACCGCG
>CAJKDC010000009.1 GCA_905198575.1 uncultured Bacteroides sp.
TTTCCAGTTCACCTTCGGAAAAGACATTATTGATATGTTTTCTTATAGTCTTTTCGTCCCTGTCAAACAGAGTTGCCATCTGATTGGCTGAAAGCCATACTGTCTCGTTTTCTAATTTTACTTTAATGGATGTTTGCCCATCAGCGGTTTGGTAGATAATAATTTTATCATTCAATTCCATAACCCAACTCTTTAAACAGATTCAACAAATCCTTCTTACTCTCTTCCTCCTGTTTCAATAATTCCTTCATTTCTGCTTGCAACTCTTTCATCTTGGAATCGAAGTCAATACCTTCGTCACGGCTCTTGAACTCAATGTATTTGCTGGGAACAAGCGACCAGCCTTTGGCCTCTATCTCTTCAAGAGTGGCCGAATAGCAATATTCCGGCACGTTCTGATAAGTCTGCTCGTAACCTTCCCGCTGCCAGTTATGGAAGTTTTCGGCAATCTGTGAAATCTGCTCTTGTGTGAACTGGATATATTTCTTCTCGAAAGGTTCTCCCCACTGACGCAAGTCAATGAACAGCACCTCATTTTCACGGTTACGATAGTTTACCAACTCGCCGTTCTGCTCCACAGTACGAGCCTTTCGGTTACCAGCCAAAATCCAAAGTGTCACACTGATGTCGGTAGAATAGAACATATTGCGGGGAAGAATAACTATGGCTTCCACCAAATGATTTTTGAGTAACTGGCGACGAATATTCAGTTCCGTGCCATCACCACTCAATGCACCGTTGGCAAGCAAGAAACCTGCCATTCCATTGGCTGACAATTTAGATACAATATTCAGAATCCAACCGTAATTCGCGTTACTGGTAGGCGGCACATCGTAACCGTGCCAGCGTGGGTCGGCGGTCAGCTCATTTTCTGCACGCCATGCTTTCTGGTTAAAAGGAGGATTAGCCATAATGAAATCGGCCTTCAAGTCCTTGTGCTGGTCATCGTGAAAGGTGTCGGCAGCTTTTTCTCCCAAATTACAGGCAATGCCACGAATCGCCAAGTTCATTTTGGCCAGTTTATAAGTGGTATTCGTATACTCTTGGCCGTAAACAGAAATGTCTTTCTTGTTGCCATGATGTGCTTCGATGAACTTCATGCTTTGCACGAACATACCTCCCGAACCACAACACGGGTCATATATTTTACCTTGATAAGGTTGAATCATTTCCGCTATCAGATTAACGATTGTCTTAGGAGTGTAATACTCACCTTTTCCCTTTCCTTCTGCTATGGCAAATTTTCCTAAGAAATATTCGTAAACACGCCCTATCAAATCATGCTCTTTGTCTTTCTGTGTATCGATTTTGCCGATTACGTCCAGCAGACTGGCCAATTTGGTACGGTCAAGGCCCAAACCTGAATAATAATTGCTAGGTAATGCACCTTTCAGTGCCGGATTATCCTTTTCCACCTGCGTCAAAGCGGCATCTATCTTAATGGCAATATCGTTCTGTTTTGCGTTTTCTATCAAGTAATCCCAGCGACTGATTTCATTCAGATAAAACACATTCTTTGCATTATAAAATACGGCCTGATTGACAAACGCTTCTTTACCTTCTGAAATCAGTTCATCACGTCTTTCCACAAAACGGTCGAAAGCATATTTCAGGAATATCAGACTTAATACAACATGCTTGTATTCTGATGGCTCTACTGACCCGCGTAATTTATTTGCTGATTCCCATAGGGTTTCCTCTACACTCTTTTCTTTTTGTAATTTCTTTGCCATTTTCTTTATACTTCTTGTCCTTTATTAATAAATGCCTGTATTTGCAAATATACGGATTAAATACAAGAATACTAAAGTAAATTCCAAAATGATACATTGAATAAAAACTCCCAGTACCCTCCAACCTCCTCACTTCCAAAACAAACATTCACCACTTAAATGATAAACCTTGTGCATTACTATAGTAAAAGTATATCTTAAAAATGACAAACTCCAATTACACCGTCAAACCGGGAAAAAGGCATAAAAAAAGTCCGCCGGGAAACCAGTTCCCGACGGACAGCACTATATACTTTGATCAACAAACTTTATTTCAAAGGTTTGATATCCAATTTTACAGGGCGAACCATGTTCTTCGGATCCAGAATAGTGTCAAGGTCTTCCTTAGTAAGGATACCTTCTTCAAGCACTAAGTCGTATACACTCTTGCCTGTCTGCAGTGCCTTCTTGGCAATGTTGGTAGAGTGATCGTAACCAATGTAAGGATTCAGAGCTGTTACAACACCGATGCTACGGTAAACCTCGTTACGGCATGATTCTTCGTTCGCTGTGATACCGTCGATACAAAGTGTACGCAACGTATCGAAACCATTGATAAGCAGGTCAACAGATTCGAAGCAACACTGTGCCATAATCGGTTCCATTGCATTAAGTTCCATCTGAGGTGCTTCGCCTGCCAATGTCACGCACAGTTCGTTACCGATAACCTTGAAAGCAACCTGTGTTGCAACTTCAGGGATAACCGGATTAACTTTACCCGGCATGATAGATGAACCCGGCTGACGGGCCGGCAAGTTGATTTCGCCCAAGCCGCAACGTGGACCGCTTGAAAGCAGACGCAGGTCGTTACAAATCTTATTGATTTTCACAGCTACACGCTTCAAAGCCGACATATAGCCTACCATGCATGAAGTATCAGAGGTTGCACCTACCCAGTCTTCGGCCAATTTCACGTTCCAACCGGTAATTTCGGCCAGTGCAGCTACTGCTTTTTCAGCATAACCCGGTTCAGAGCAGATACCTGTACCGATGGCTGTAGCACCCAGGTTGACAGTCAGAAAGTCTTCTGCTGCATGGTTCAGGTGTTTGATTTCATCTTCCAGAATGCTTGCAAAACCGTTGAAAGTCTGACCCAGTGTCATAGGCACTGCATCCTGCAACTGAGTACGTCCCATTTTGATGATATGGGCAAATTCTTCGCCTTTCTTGCGAAGAGAAGCAATCAAAGCTTCGAAATGAGGCATCATGCGCAGATGGCTGGCATACAAGCCCATGTGTATAGCAGTAGGATATGCATCATTGGTAGACTGCGAGCGGTTTACTTCGTCGTGAGAATCACAATACTGATATTCTCCGATCTCGTGTCCCATGTGCATCAAAGCCAAATTGGCTATCACTTCGTTGGCATTCATGTTTGTACTGGTTCCGGCACCTCCCTGAATCATGTCTACAGGGAACTGGTCGTGATATTTGCCGTCCAGCAAGTCCTTACAAGCAGCACAGATTCCTTTGAGCTGTTCGTCTGTAAGCAAACCCAAAGCGTGGTTACCATAAGCTGCAGCCATCTTGGTATAAGCCAGTCCATGAATGAAAAGTGGATATTGGCTCAACTTGAAGTTACTGATATTGAAGTTTTCAATACCACGAAGGGTCTGAATTCCGTATAATGCATCTGATGTCAGTTCACGTTCGCCCAGCAAATCGTGTTCCACACGTTTTTTGTTTGTTATTTCCATGCTATCAGTTTATTTAAGTCTATAATAATCGTTGAATGGTTTGTTTTAACACGACAAATATAGAAACTATCATTTTATTATCAAAACTTTATCATGACAAAGTTTTATAATCTTTGTACGAATATTTTTCAGGTATGAAAAGTGAATATTTTTATCAATTTGACATTTTTGGCAGTAATATGCATTCTTTTAAATATTATGAGGTGTTTTTCGGGGAAAAAGAATAAAAGCGGTTGGTTTTTCCAAAATAATCATTACTTTTGAACGATAGATTATTTTTAAACAGAAGATTTTTTACTATGAAAAGATGGATTTTTTGTCTGCTGGCCTTACTGCTCCCAGCTATCGGATTTTGTAAAAAGGAAAAAGAAATCACCGTACTGCAATGGAATATCTGGCAGGAAGGCACTGTGGTGCCGGGAGGATACGAGGCTATCGTCAATGAAATTGTGCGACTGAAACCTGATTTTATCACCCTGAGTGAAGTGAGAAACTATAACAACACCCGGTTTTGCGACCGCCTCACACAGTCACTCGCCAAGCATGGGGAAACCTATTATTCTTTTTACAGCGACGACTCCGGTCTGCTGAGCCGATACCCGATTACGGACTCTACCACTATTTTTCCCTTGAAGGACGACCACGGCAGTATTTACCGGCTGGAAAGCAGCATTCACGGACGAAAGGTGGCTGTATACACGGCACACCTGGACTATCTGGACGATGCATATTATAATGTAAGAGGATATGACGGTTCTACCTGGAAAGCGATTCCCCGTCCCGAATCGGTTGCCGAGGTGCTGGTACGTAACGACCGCTCGCTTCGCGACGACGCCATCCGCAAATTTATTGAAGCGGCACAAAAGGACGTGGAAAAAGGTATGCTGGTTTTTCTGGGAGGTGACTTCAACGAACCGTCGCACCTGGACTGGACACGTGAAACCAAAGACTTGTATGACCACAACGGAATGATTATCCCATGGACCGTACCGCTCCTGCTGGATAATGCGGGCTTTGCCGATGCCTACCGGACTATTTATCCGGATGTGCTGAACTATCCGGGATTTACATTCCCCTCGGACAATGTGGACATGGATGTTAAAAAGCTGACTTGGGCTCCTGATGCTGACGAGCGTGACCGCATCGACTACATATTCTATTATCCTTATAAAGAATTACAACCAAAGAAAGCCGCTATTTTCGGTCCGTCCAAATCAATTGTAAAAAGTGAACGCGTAGAGGAAACCGGCAAAGACTGTTTCATCAAACCGCTGTGGGTATGGCCCACCGACCATAAAGGTTTGCTGGTGACTTTCGAATTGAAATAAAAAAACCGGCAGGGCATCACACCCTGCCGGCCTAAAAAACAAACCTTATAATAAACCTTTTACCAGATAACTACTTTCAGAATACTTCAAAATCGGCTGACAATCCTTCGTCGCTGTTGGTTCCTACCCACAATTTAAAGGCTCCCGGCTCTACCTGATAGGTCATGTCGTAACCCCAGAAGGCCAGTTCGGATATAGGCAAGTTGAAAGTTACTTGTGCCGACTGTCCTGCCGGAAGACTTACTCGCTGGAAAGCTTTCAATTCTTTAACCGGACGGGTTACGGAACCTACCTTGTCCTGTACATAGAGTTGTACAACTTCTGTTCCGTCGTATTTTCCGGTATTCTTCAATGTAAACGAAACGGTCAGTACATCGCTGGCCTTGAGTTGCCGGGCTGATAACTGAAGGCCGGAATAATCGAATGTGGTATACGAAAGTCCGTATCCGAAGGGGAATAGCGGTGAGTTACCGGCATCAAGATAGAAAGAACGGCAACCTACAGAAGTCTGTCCTGCCTCAACAGGTATCTCGTCGATAAGCATTTCGGTAGGATTGGCCGGACGACCGGTATTGTTATGTGCATAATAGATAGGTGCCTGACCGGTCATGCGCGGGAACGTTACAGGGGTCTTGCCGCTTGGGTTTACTTTTCCAAAGAGAATATCAGCTATAGCAGGACCTCCCATGGTTCCGGGATGGAAAGTATATAACACAGCATCCGATTCGGCTACTTCCTGTGAGATAGTAAGCGGACGGCCTGCCATCACTACGGTAACTACAGGCTTACCTGTGGCTGCCAGTGCAGAAATGAGTTCGCGCTGCGCTCCCTGCAAATCGAGGCTGGCCAGCGAGTGTGCTTCACCCGACAAGATAGATTCCTCTCCTACAAACGCAATAACCACATCGGCACGACGTGCTGCTGAAGCTGCTTTCGCAATATCTGCAGTACGCTTGTCACGACTATATTCCAGACCTTTTTCGTAGATAACATTCACCTGCTTGCCGTACATTTCGCGGATGGACTGTAAAGGAGTCCGGGTATGTTCTTTCTCTCCGTCGAAAACCCAGGTTCCCATCTGTTCGTAAGGAGCATCGGCCAGTGGTCCTACTACAGCTACTGTTTTTATGTTTTCGCCAAGCGGAAGGGTCTGTGCATCGTTTTTAAGCAGAATGACCGACTGCTCTACGGCTTTACGTGCTGTAGCCAGATGGCTTTCGGCGTATTTTACAGACTGCGGAGTAACAATATAAGGATTGTCGAACAAGCCCAGACGGAATTTCAGGCGGAGAATATTCCGTACGGCATTGTCGATGGTTTCCATAGAAACTTTCTTTTCGTCCAAAGACTGTTTCAGGTTCTGAATGAAAGTTTCGCTCACCATTTCCATGTCTACTCCGGCATTGACCGATTTTTCTGCCGCATCCTTGGCATCGGCACAGAAGCCGTGGTTCACCATTTCCAGTGCGGAAGCCCAGTCGGTTACAACCATACCGTCGTATTTCCATTCACCGCGAAGGATGTCTTTCAAGACAAACTTGTTGGCGGTAGAAGGCACACCGTCATTATCGTTGAACGAAGTCATGAAAGTAGCACAACCGGCCTCGGCTGCTGCTTTGAACGGTGGCAGATATACATTGCGAAGTACGCGTTCGGGGATGAAAGTGGAATTGTAGTCTTTTCCTCCTTCGGCTGCTCCATAAGCTACGAAATGCTTGGCACAAGCGGCTATGGCTGTCGGGTTGTTCAAAGAATCTCCCTGATAGCCTTTTACCATGGCAGCTCCCATAACAGCACTCAAGTAAGGGTCTTCACCACAGCTCTCGGCAATACGGCCCCAGCGCGGGTCGCGCGATACATCAATCATCGGGGCAAAGGTCCAGCGGATACCATCGGCCGAAGCTTCGATAGCTGCCACACGGGCACCCTCTTCGGCTATCTGTGGATTGAAGGTGGCAGCCTGTCCCAATGGAATGGGGAAAATCGTTTTGTAACCGTGAATCACATCACGCGAAACAAGAATAGGTATTCCCAAGCGGGATTCTTCTACGGCTACCTTCTGAATTTTGTTCACCGTTTCGGCATCTACATAATTCAGAATAGAGCCCACTTCACCTTTACGCACACGGGCAGCCAGTTCGTCGAAACCTCCCGGGCTAAGCTGGTTCATCTGGCCCAGTTTTTCTTCGAGTGTCATCTGCTTGAGCAAAGCTTCCACACGGTTTTCAATGGCAGAATCTTTGGCAAAATCACTGGAAGAAGTGCATGCCATCAGTGACAAGGAGAGCAATGCTGCTGTTATTAATTTAGTTTTCATACGTTTTATCTGTTTTTCAATCAATTAATAGTTATTCTGTATAAGTGTACCTTGCGCGGCATCTATCTCACTCTGCGGTATCGGCAAATACTTTTTGTTTTCGGTCCACGAATTGGTACGATAGCCATACGAATCGGGAACAAGGGTCGTAGCGGCCTTACCCGAGCGGATAAGGTCCCAGTAACGCTTGCCTTCGCCCACAAACTCCAGATGACGTTCTTCGATAATGTTATCGATGGTCGGCTCGAGTTCGGTAGTCAGTCCGGCACGCTGACGTACAGCGTTCAGATATTTCTTGGCCTCAGCCAGATTGCCGTTTGTACGTACCAGCAATTCGGCTGCATTCAGCAATGTCTCAGCATAACGGTAAATGCGGAGGTTGTTGTTCCAGTTGAGCTGCGCATCGGCTTTCTGGTCTTTGTTGTTACCAGAGATGGCTGCATATTTTTCGAGGAAAAAACCGGTATCCTGATAACGCTTGTTATAGGTGACACCTGTTGCGGCTGCATCGAAGCAGGTTACGTCACGACGTGTATCATTGTCGGCATAACGGTCGTAGGTTTCCTGACGCACCGGGCAGAATCCCCAGCCTTGGTCGTGGCCCTCGGCTCCATCGGGCCATGAGTGAGGACTCAGCAAAGACGGCAGTACCGTACCACCGGCAGTAAGAGGAGAACCCCATGAACGGACGGCATTGTCATCTTTATAGATTACCTCATAGATAGATTCACTGCTCCACTCGCCCGATTCCTTGAAAATTCCGGCATAATCATCCAACAGACCGTACTGACCGCTACTGATAATTTCCTGCATGTATTGCAAGGCCTTGGCATAGCGGGACTCATCGTTCTGGTACATCACCATTTCGGCATACAGCATGTATGCCATGGCCTTCGTCACACGGCCATAGTTGTCTGCCGATTCTTTCATGGGAAGCACATTCATGCTGATAACATTTTCCAAGTCAGCAATGATGTTGTTGTAAACATCATCTGCTTTCAGCTGCTCGGCCAGATAAGGGGCTGTGAGATTTTCTGTAAAATAAGGAATATTTCCCCAGAATTTCCACAACCAGTTGTAATAAAATACACGCAGCGTCAAAACTTGTGCAGTATAATATTCTGCATTTTCCGGGGTTACGCCCTTAGCCCAAGTCAGATAAAGCAATACATCGTTGCAGCGCTTCACTCCACTGTAAGCATCGGTCCAAAGCCCTGCCATTACATACGTAGGAATGGCTTCGTAGTTCATCATAAGATGCCAGGTACGCATATCGGTTTTATCCTGACCACCTACCCAGATATCGTCGGCCATAATATCGCTCATAATGTTGACAGGGTTATATTCGTTCATGGCCCAGTCTGGCCAGTGCAAAGGGTCATAGGCAGCCACAATGGCTTCGCGGATATGTTCGTCGGTTGTAAAATACGATTCGATAGTTTCGTTCACCGGCGATTCTACTTCCAGAAAAGAGTCAGAGCATCCTGTATTCATAAAGGCCGATGCCAACATGCCGGCTACCAAAAGTTTATATTGTTTCATAACGGTTTCGATATTGAGTTTTAGACATTAGAAATTCAGATTCAAGCCTACGGTAAAGACTCTGGCCTGCGGATATACACCATAGTCGATACCCAGTGATGTACCACCGGAAGATATTTCGGGATCAAAGCCATGATATTGGGTGAAGGTAAGCAGGTTTTCGGCTGCCACGTATACCCGAAGTGAAGAGATAAAGGCCTTGCTGGTAATGCGCTGAGGCAATGTATAACCCAGCTGGATATTCTTCAGACGCAGGTAACTGCCATTGTATACGTACAGGTCGGACGACTGCCAGTTTACGTTATCACCCAGAGCGAAATGAGGAATGCGGTTTGAAGTACCTTCGCCTGTCCAGCGCTCCAGCATCCATGAAGGCAAGTTGCTGGCCGAAATATCGGTACGGCGGGTAGCATCGAAAATATCGTTACCGGCTGTTCCCTGCCACATCATAGAAAAATCGAAGTTTTTCCAGGATGCGTTGAAGTTGAAACCAAATGTCCAGTCGGGCATTCCTTTACCAATATCTGTGCGGTCGTCTTCGGTGATTACACCGTTTCCGTCTACATCCACAAACCGAACATCGCCCGGTACTGCGTTAGGCTGAATCAGTCCGCCTTCGGCATTGGTATAGGCATTGATTTCATCGTAATTCTGGAAAATACCGGCTGTCTTGTATCCATAGAAGTATGGGAATGGCTTACCATTTTGTGCACGGCTGATGGTACCTGCCCCCTGGAAAGCATCGAGGTTGGCCCAACCAGAATCGTTACCGTACTCGATAAGTTTATTCTTCAGGTAAGTGGCATTACCGGCAACGCGGAAATTCCAGTCGGCTACGTTAAACTTGTAGGCAATTTCCATTTCAAGACCGCTGTTTTCCATCTTACCCACGTTACCAATCGGTTTGGATTCGCCTACGTATGAAGGGATATTCATAGTCATAAGCATACCGTTAGTAGTTTTCTTGTAATAGTCGGCTGTAAAGGTAAGTGCATTGTTGAAGAAACCGAAGTCGAGACCCAAGTCGAGCTGTTCCGATTCTTCCCAGCGTAAGTCCGGATTGGCCAGTCCACTGGCTTTAACACCATTGATTACCGATTCCGAAGCTCCGAAAATGGCATTGTTTCCGGCAGATGTAAGTACGGTATAGCGGAAGTTACCGATATTTTCGTTACCGTTTTTACCCCAAGAAAGACGGACTTTAGTGGTTGTCAGCCAATCGGGACGGCGCTGCATAAACTTTTCGTTGGTGAGGTTCCATCCCAAAGAGAAGGAAGGGAACACCGCATAATGGTTGTTTGCTCCGAATCTGGATGAACCGTCGCGACGGACAGTAACCTGCAACATGTATCTTTCGTCGTAATTATAGCTGGCACGTGCAAACAGAGAAGCAAGTGTAGATGTCTCTGTCGGGGCACCGGCTGCATCGCGGTCTCCGTTTTCGGCCAAGCCATTGCTGGCATCAATATAAGGACGGTCGTAGTTATTGATATTGTTTCGAGAACCCCACAGGTAAGAACCTGTAGTTTTCTTGGCCGACTGACCCAAAATTACTGAAAAGCCGTGCTTGTCGATTGTTTTATCATACATCAACACGTTCTCCAGCTGCCAAACCAAACCATCATACTTAGAAGAAAAAGCTGTAGAATGGGTTGAGAAGCCTCCATTACGCAAGTAATACTCAGGCGTATAACCATCATCTCCCCAAAATGAAAGATCGGCACCGTATGAGGTTTTAAATTTCAGGTTATCCCAAATCTGGAGTTCGGCAGAGAAGTTTGCCACAAACTTATGACTCCATCCCACTGTACCGGGAAGAGAAAGATTGGCCAGCGGATTGGTCATTTCTCCATACTCAGATCCCGGAATGCTGAAAAGTTTTCCATTATGCGGATCGTACATAGGCACATAACCTTCTGTATTGGCATATTTGTCAAGCTGTTCCTGTGCCGCATCGCCTTCATCGTAAGGAGTCAAGATAGGCGAAAGTGCCAGCGCCGAACCCAATGGAGAGCCCCAAGTAGAATTGGCATCGATAGAAGTGCTTTCTACACGGGCATACGACAGGTTAGAAGTAAATTTCAGGCTGTTGAGCCAGTTGCGGTTTTCTTTTTCATCGAACAAGGTATACTGTGTATTGCTTCGCAAAGTAAGTCTTTCGTAGTTTGAACGATTATAGTTTCCTCCTACAATACCATCCTGTGTATAATAACCGGCAGAAAACAGATAGCTGACTTTTTCGTTGGCTCCGCTGACACTCAGCTGATGATTCATCATTGGGGCATTATCATTAAAAACCAGGTCTTGCCAGTCTGTACCTGTGCCATAAGCATTCGGGTTGCTGTACTTCGGGTCCATACCGGCATTGGTATAACCCTCGTTTATCATCATAGCATATTGTGAGGCATTAAGCACATCGCGCTTTTTCCAGGCGTTCTGCCAGCCGTAAGAAAAGTCGTAGCTCACTTTTGTAGCACCAATCTTACCGGTCTTTGTGGTAACCAGAATTACACCGTTGGCTGCACGCGCACCGTATACTGCACCCGATGCCGCGTCTTTCAAGACTTCGATAGAAGCAATGTCATTCGGGTTTAGATAATCTAGACCGCCTTCGATAGGCATTCCGTCGACAATGTACAAGGGGTCGGAGTTATTGATAGTACCAATACCGCGGACACGTATCTGTGCAGCTGCACCGGGTTGGCCGGATGAAGAAGTTACAGTGACTCCAGCCGCAAGACCTTTTAATGCGTTGTCCATACGGGTAGGTGCGGTAGAAGCTAAATCATCGGATGAAACTTTGGCAATAGAAGCCGTAACGACACTCTTTTTCTGTACACCGTAACCTACGACCACAACTTCATCGAGTGTTTCGGTATCTTCTTTCAGTACGATTTGTAAAGGAGTAGCATCTTGTACCGTCAGTGACTGGGTTACATAACCTATATACGAAACCTCTATCACACTGCCGGCTGAAAGTCCTGTAAGTGTAAAGTTTCCGTCAATGTCGGTAATAGTACCATTGGTAGTTCCTTTTACCAGAACACTGGCACCGATAACAAATTCTCCGGTTGCATCCTTCACATTTCCACTAACGGCAAGTTCCTGCGCATACAGGGAAGTAATGGAAAGATAAAACATACATCCCAGAAGAATAACATAATGAATGGGATTTTTTAAATGCATGATTGCTTTCATACGTACGTTTGTCTTTAAGTTAACAAATCAGTTATTTTTCTCGTCAGCAAAATTAGGAGGTACAAACTGATTCTGTATGGGATGGTAAAGGGTACAGGTAAGCTTTAAAAACTTTAATACGCTGATATACAAGAATATAACATAAGAGAAAAGTAAACTTTATAAGACCTTTCGAAAAAGGAAAAGCCCTATTCATCCGGCATCTGAAACGGATGAACAGGGCTTTTTACGACTTTTTTCTATCGGTATTTTACTTTTGCATCTTACCCAATGAACGGACAACCTCCGCAAAGTTTTCTTTTGGAATGGCAGCCTTGTTGCGGGTACGCAACCGGTTGTTGTAGACGGTTTGCGGCGAGCAGTGCAGGAAATCGGCAATCTTCACACTATCGTTGATACCCAGACGGACCAAGGCATAAATACGCAGTTCGGTATTAAGCAGCTCTCCTTCTTTCAAGACAATCTGTTCTTCGGGACGCAACAACGCATTGAAATCATCTACAAAATCAGGATATACATGCAAAAATAAAGCATCGAAGCTATGATAGAATTCCTTTAGTTCGCTTTGAACAATGGTGGTCCCTGCAGTCATCTGCTTGACTTCATCGAACTGTCCGGCTTTCATTTTCCGGCTGACATTTTTACGGAATTCTTCAAGCTTGCTAATATAACTGGAGCAAATGGAAAATACATAGCCGATGTATTCTTCCTTGACATAATTAGACTCCAGAAGCTGGTTATTGGTTGAGGTAAGCTGCGCGTTTACACTCTGCAACTCGCTATTGACTTGTGCAAGCTGCTCATGGGCCGCAGAAAGTTGGTCTACATGCGTACTTAACTGCCTGTTGGCATCGGCCAATGCTGCTTTGGATTTTTTGATTTTCCGGAACTGGACAACAATAAAAACTAAAGCTATAATCAGGATGATAAACATGATGCCCAGCAACCACAAATTGTTTCGCAAACGCATTTCCTGCAACTGATTACGCTCCAGATAGGCCTGATGCAGCTTCTCCATGATGGATGAAATACCAACCATACGGACACGATTGGGATACAGCAAGGCTGCATTGAGACAATAATTGATATAGGTATAGCCCCGGTCAATATCTCCCCGGTCGTATAAAAAGGCAGACAATTCTTCGAGGGAAGCAATATCACGGTTACAGCACCGTACATCGGCAATGGCAGAATAAATCAAATAACGCACTTGCCCAGTCTTATCGCCCTTACTTTTATACATGCAAGCCAATGAATAGGCATTGATTGCATCCTGACGAGTAGTTAGCGGAGAAGCCTCGACAATATCCTGCAACTGTTTAAACAATGTACTGAAAGCTTCGGAATCTGGAGAATTCACCAGAAAAGAAGACAGGTAGGAATAATAATTGGGATTTTCGGGAGAAAGCAACCGTTGCATTTCTTCCTTGAAACGCTGTTCGGAGGAATAGTAGGTATCAACCAAAGAAGACTGGTTCTCTGGACCGATATACTGCCCCAGGTGAGAATACAAATAGACCATACGGTCCCAGTATTCCAGTTTCAGATTATCGGACAACACATTAACATCGATGTTTTTCAGTTCCTCAGCCGACTCTTTAAGCAACCCTGTAGCAGCCAGTAAAAAGGAAGTATTGAGCCTCCATTCCTGTTCTTGTTCGGGTTTTAAAAGTTGCTTGGCAATCTGAATATTACGAGTAGCATAGCGCATGGCCGAGTCGGCTTTAAACACATAATACTCCTCATAAAAAAGCTTATTGAGCCAAAACTCTTCTTCCAATGTACGGCAATGCTGAAAACGCTTGCGAAGTTGTTTTATCTTTTCCTGCTTTTGTGCGACAAGCCCCGGACTGGCTTCAATAAGTGAATCAAGATGTAACAAAAGCTGATTTTCTGTATATTGAGTATACGAAGCAAAGGCTGGCTGGTAAAAGGAAAGAAAAAGGAGTAAAAGTAAAATGACTTTCATTTTTATAATATTAGAATTAAGCTATATGCAAAAATAAAAAAAATCGCCCTTACTTGATAAGTCCGGACGATTTTTATAATTGTATTTTTGAGCTTAAGCCCGTTTATTTCTTCTTCACCCGCTGATAGTCTTTTACAATACCTTCGGCAATCCATTTGGCCAGTGCCTGACGGTTGGAAGGAATCACCAGACGTTTCTGGTCTTGCGCATTCTGTATGTTGCCCAGCTCCATGAAAACAGCTACAGGAGTGGTATTACGCAAAACAAACAAGTTACGGGCACTTACCGTACCGTCGAAGCCACGGTTAGGCTGGTGACGGTCGTACTTGGCAGCAAAGGTACGCTGCAACTGGCGGGCCATGGCCTTACCCTGCGTACTGCCTTGCGCATGATAAAAATACACATCAGTCTGATTCCGGCGGGCACGGCTGTCTACATGAATGAATACAGCCCGTTTGTAAATCCCCTTCTCCTTGCGGTGAAGCTGATTAATCTTATTGCACCGCTGCTGCAGACGTGCAATCTGATTGAGTGGTATGGGACTTCCCATACAGGTCTCACGCTTACTGTTCTTCAGAATGGAGGTATTTCGGATTCCATCCTTGGCA
Organism: uncultured Bacteroides sp.; assembly: GCA_905198575.1. Classification (GTDB taxonomy): domain Bacteria; phylum Bacteroidota; class Bacteroidia; order Bacteroidales; family Bacteroidaceae; genus Phocaeicola. The sequence goes on from CAJKDC010000009.1 coordinate 14,432, forward strand.
TCCTGAATGATGAAATGAACCTTGGCACCGCGCATCAGCAGCTCGCGGCCCAAACGTAATATAATGTCGTAGGCATACTCGTCTTCGTGCAGTTCTTTTCCCTGATAGCGCCCGATACATCCGGGGTCGGGACCACCATGTCCGCTCACCAGATAAAATGTAGCTCCTTTCAGAGAGGAAGAGGTTACTTTATAGGAAGCCTGCGACTTGCCAAAAAGAGGTTCATAGCCCGGACGACTTTTCGACTTCTGCGAAAAAACGGGCCATGCCAGAGCCCAGCATAAAATAATCAATAATATCCGCATGTGTAGAGATTACTTAAGGAGTTCGTCTATCTTCTCACACAGCGCACTGAACTCTTCCTCATTATACAGGCGGGTCATCATTACAATCTTACCGGTCTTATCAATAAGTACGTTACGGGTAATACCGGAATTTCGCTCGGCAAATTTGGCGAAAATATCGGCACCCGGGTCAAGTCCCAACGGATAGGTTACCTTGGTCTGCTTTACAAAAGCTTCTACCTTCGACTTGGGTTCGTCACGGTCTATGCCATACAATGCAAACTTCTTGTTACTTTTATGCTTCTGCCAGATATCCTTTTCAATAAAAGGCATCTCTTTGCGACATACCCCACACCAGCTTGCTGTAAACTGAAGCATTACAACTTTTCCGCGGAGAGCAGACAATTTTACCTTGGAACCGTCGAGCAGGGTCATTTCAAAATCTGGGGCCATCTGCCCTACCTTTACTATATATCCGGCTTCATCGGCCTGAACCGGCTGCTGGGCAGAAACTGCAGGGACAGTGAAAAGACATCCCAACAGCGCTGCAAACATCAATAGTTTCTTCATATAGCTCTATTTTAGGGTTTATATTTCTGCTTCAAAAATACAACAATAAACTGAGAAATTCATAAAAAAACAGTGAAAGATACTGACATGAAAAAGCCGGCCTGCAAAATTCCGGTAAAACTTGCAGGTCGGCTTTCTGTTATTTAAATTGCCTTTTCGGCCTTATGACCAATTACAAAGGCATGTTTCCGTGTTTCTTAGGCGGATTGCTCTGGCTCTTGTTCTGAGTCATTTCGAGTGCCTGAATCAGTTTGAAACGTGTATCGCGAGGCAGGATAATTTCGTCGATGTATCCCTGCTCTGCAGCACGGTATGGGTTAGAGAATTTCTCTTTGTATTCCTCGATAGCTTTCGCTTTTTCTTCGGGTGAGGCGTTGCGATAAAGGATGTTCACTGCTCCGTCAGCACCCATTACGGCAATTTCGGCTGTAGGATATGCAAAGTTTACGTCAGAACCGATAGGTTTACTGTTCATTACGATGTATGCACCACCGTATGCCTTACGGGTAATAACGGTAACCTTAGGCACAGTAGCTTCAGCATATGCGTACACAATCTTAGCTCCGTGGCGGATGATTCCGTTGTGTTCCTGATCGCAACCCGGCAAGAAGCCCGGAACGTCTTCGAAGGTTACCAATGGAATATTGAAGCAGTCGCAGAAGCGTATGAAACGTGAAGCCTTGTCGGATGCATCGATGTCGAGTACACCTGCCAAATAAGCCGGCTGGTTGGCAACGATACCTACAGAACGGCCACCCAGACGTGCGAAACCTACTACGATGTTCTTCGCAAAATGAGGCATTACCTCGAAGAAATAATGGTTATCGACTACCGGTTCGATGATATTCTTGATATCGTACGGCATGTTCGGATCATCAGGAATAACGCTCATCAAAGATTCTTCCGAACGGCGGATATCGTCTGTACATGGTGTCTGAGGAGCATCTTCCATGTTGTTTGAAGGAAGGAAGCTCAACAGTTCGCGGATGCTCATCAGTGTTTCTTCTTCGGTATCGCACAAGAAGTGAGTAACACCGCTCTTGCTGCTGTGTGTATAAGCACCACCCAGTTCTTCCTTGTCTACTTCTTCGTGTGTAACAGCTTTTACTACATCAGGACCGGTGATGAACATGTGGCTGTTTTCCTTTACCATGAAGATAAAGTCTGTCAATGCAGGCGAGTAGCAGGCACCTCCGGCACAAGGACCCAGAATAGCAGAAATCTGTGGAATTACACCTGAAGCAATGGTATTCTGGTAGAAGATTGATGCATATCCAGAGATACTGCCCACACCTTCCTGAATACGTGCACCACCCGAGTCGTTCAAAGCAATAACCGGAGCACCGTTCTTCAGTGCCAGCTGCTGTACTTTCACAATCTTCTGGGCACCTGTAGCACTCAGTGTACCGCCAAATACGGTGAAGTCGTATGCATATACATATACCAGACGACCGTCAATCTTACCGTAACCACATACGATACCATCGCCAGGGATGTGTTTTTTATCCATTCCGAAATCGGTACACTTGTGTGTCACCAACTTATCAATTTCGTTGAATGTACCTTTATCGAGCAACATATCGATACGTTCGCGGGCAGTCATGTGTCCGTTGGCATGCTGTTTCTCGATGCGTTCAATGCCGCCTCCCATAGAAGCCTGCTTGTCAAGCTCCTGGAATTTTTTATATTGTTCTTCTGCTGTCATAATTAGTCTTCGTTTATGATGTCGAGTGTCATGATAACCTGATTGCTGTTTACAGAATCGCCTTCCTTAACCAGAATTTCCTTCACTGTACACTCACTGTTTACTTTATAATTGCTCTGCATCTTCATGGCTTCGATTACAACCACGATGTCGCCTGCCTGCAGACGGTCACCCACCTGAACCGGTATTTTCACAACTTTACCCGGCATCGGAGAAACAATCTTGTCCTGCTGTTTTTCTTCGGCTCCCTTACGCATGCGGAGGTATTTAGCCTGCGAGTCTACCACATCAATGTTGTATTGCTGGTAGTGAGCATTCACGGTATATTTCTTACCGCCTTCGTGACGGATAACTTCAGCATTGTACGACTTGCCATTGTGCAGAATAGAGCAACTTCCATTTTCGGCCATCACTACGTCTACATCGTATGGAACACCGTCGATAGTGAGCTGAACTTTATTTCCTTCTTTGCTAACCAATGTAACATCGGCTACTCTGTTTCCAATATGTATTTCCATAATCCTTCTATTTTTGCTATTACTGTATTTAAACCGGATGCAGGAGCATCAGATACGGAGTACACCTTTCTGGAGTCCGAACTCACGCCAGCGGCTGATAAGACGGTTATCCGAAGAGCTGGTCTTGTTTTCTTCCAGATTCATCAGGTAATCGATGTAAGCTGCAATCATGGCAATGTTTTCGGTTTCTTCTTCTTTCTTGCCGGCCCACTCCTTCAACATATCGGCATGTTTCGGGATAAACAGGGTATTGTAGTGTCCTTCTACGAAATCAGGTACGTGCATGATGTGACGCAGGTAGCTGATGTTGTTCTTCAGACCGGTAATCTTATATTCGTACAGCACGCGGCGCATACGTTCGATCGCAAACTGACGGGTAGTAGCCCATACAATCAGCTTACCAATCATCGGGTCGTAGTAAATAGGAATTTCATAACCTTCGTACACATAGCTGTCGATACGTACACCGATACCGGTTGGTTCCATCAGCTGACGGATAACACCCGGAGAAGGCATGAAGTTATTGTCGGTATCCTCGGCACAGATACGGCATTCGATGGCATGTCCGCGCTGTTTGAGATCTTCCTGTTTGAAGTGCAACGGCTCGTTGTTGGCAATGCGCAGCTGCTCTTTTACCAGGTCAACACCTACAACCTCTTCGGTGATAGGGTGCTCTACCTGCAAACGGGTATTCATTTCGAGGAAGTAGAAATTACGGTTCTTGTCGACCAGGAATTCAATGGTTCCGGCACCTTTGTAGTTTACAGCTTTTGCAGCTGCTACGGCAGCCTCACCCATTTTCATACGCAGTTCGTCGGTAACAAATGGAGACGGACTTTCTTCTACGACCTTTTGGTTACGGCGCTGAATAGAACATTCACGTTCGAAGAGGTGCACTACATTTCCGTGGTTGTCACCCAAAATCTGGAACTCAATATGATGCGGTTCTTCTACAAACTTTTCAAGGTAAACAGTATCATCGCCAAATGATGACATAGACTCTGAACGGGCTGTATTGTATGCTTCTTCTACCTCATCTTCCGAGTGAATAAGACGCATACCCTTACCACCACCACCCATAGATGCTTTCAGCATTACAGGATAACCGATTTCATTACAGATACGTTTGGCTTCTTCAGCGTCCTTCAAAGGCTGCTCTGTACCTGGAACGACAGGAACTCCGGCTGCAATCATCTGCTTGCGGGCAGAAATTTTATCACCCATTGCATCCATTGTTTCCGGATCCGGACCAATAAATACGATACCTTCTTCCCGGCAACGACGGGCAAATTCTGAGTTTTCTGACAAGAAACCATATCCCGGGTGGATAGCATCCGCACCGTGGGCTTTTGCTGCTGCAATAATCTTATCGATATTCAAATAACTTTCACGAGATGCAGCCGGTCCGATAAAACAAGCCTCATCAGCGTAAAGTACGTGGCGGGCTGTTCTGTCAGCCTCAGAGAATACAGCTACGGAAGGAATGCCCATTTCACGGCATGAACGCATTACACGTACTGCAATTTCACCACGATTAGCGATTAATACTTTGTGTATCATCTTATCTAGAGTTTATTTAGTTAGATTCCAAAAAATGAAAACACCTCCCCTCTCAGGAGGTTAGATTCAAGGTGCCACGTTTCAGCACATGAAACCAATTTGTGTGCAAAAGTAGCAAAAAATGAGATACAGCAGGGGAAACGAAACACTTTTTTTATTATTGAAGCACATTTTCCCTCAAAAAAAAGGAAAGTAGTAATTGTATGAAAGCTAAAAGTATGAAAAAGCAAAGCCGAGATTACAAAAATGACCATACAAAAAACAGACGGTTCAGGCGGATTCTCAAAAAGTAGTGTATATATAGGGATTTATTAGAAAATAATTTCTATTTTTGTACCCAAATTGAGTTAACATTTTAACAAAATGAATATTCTAGAACTAAGTGAACAGGAGATTATCAGACGGAACAGTCTGAATGAATTGAGAGCGATGGGCATAGATCCGTACCCTGCTGCAGAGTATGTAACCAATGCATTTTCGACAGATATAAAAGCTGAATTCAAAGATGACACCGAACCACGCAAAGTTTCGGTAGCAGGCCGTATCATGTCACGCCGTGTCATGGGTAAGGCTTCATTCATTGAACTGCAGGACTCTAAAGGCCGTATCCAAGTGTATATCACCCGTGATGACATTTGTCCGGATGAAAACAAAGACCTCTACAACGTAGTGTTCAAACGTTTGCTGGACTTGGGCGACTTTATTGGAATAGAAGGTTTTGTATTCCGTACTCAGATGGGAGAAATCTCAATTCATGCCCAGAAACTGACCGTCTTGTCAAAATCCATCAAACCGCTTCCTATTGTAAAATATAAGGACGGTGTGGCTTACGACAAGTTCGAAGACCCTGAACTGCGTTACCGCCAGCGCTATGTCGACCTGGCTGTGAACGACGGTGTAAAGGAAATATTCCTGAAACGCAACAAGGTTTACAACTCTATGCGTGAATATTTCAACTCAAAAGGATACATCGAAGTAGAAACTCCTATTCTGCAATCCATTGCAGGTGGTGCTGCGGCACGTCCGTTCATTACTCACCACAATGCTCTGGATATACCTTTATATATGCGTATTGCCAGTGAGCTGTATCTGAAACGTCTGATCGTAGGCGGTTTCGAAGGTGTATACGAAATTGGCAAAAACTTCCGTAACGAAGGTATGGACCGTACACACAATCCGGAATTTACTTGTATGGAAATTTATGTTGCCTACAAGGATTACAACTGGATGATGACCTTCACTGAAAACATGATTGAAAAAATCTGTCTGGACGTGAATGGTACTACCGAAGTTAAGGTAGGCGATAACACCATCAACTTTAAAGCTCCTTTCAAACGCGTAACCATGCTGGATTCTATCAAGGAATTTACAGGATACGACCTTACCGGTATGAACGAAGACCAGATTCGTGAGGTTTGCAAGAAACTGAACATGGAAATCGATGATACAATGGGTAAGGGTAAGCTGATAGACGAAATCTTCGGCGAATTCTGCGAAGGAAACTATATCCAGCCTACTTTCATCACTGACTATCCGATTGAGATGTCTCCGCTGACCAAACGTCACCGCAACAATCCGGAACTGACAGAACGTTTTGAGCTGATGGTTAACGGTAAGGAATTGTGTAATGCATACTCAGAATTGAACGACCCGATTGACCAGCTGGAACGCTTCGAAGAGCAGATGCGTCTGAGCGAAAAGGGTGACGACGAAGCAATGATCATTGACAAGGACTTCGTACGTGCTTTGGAATACGGTATGCCTCCGACATCAGGAATGGGTATCGGTATGGACCGTCTGGTTATGCTGATGACAGGACAGACTACAATCCAGGAAGTATTGTTCTTCCCGCAGATGCGTCCGGAAAAAGTTGTTCCGAAAGACAGCGCTGCCAAATTCATGGAACTGGGTATTGCTGAAGACTGGGTTCCTGTAATTCAGAAAGCAGGATATAACCTGGTGGCTGACATGAAAGAAGTTAATCCACAGAAACTGCATCAGGATATTTGTGGAATCAATAAAAAATATAAACTGGAATTAACTAATCCTACTGTTGACGAAGTAGCCGGATGGATTAGCAAAATCTGACCGTAATAATGAAATTACCCGGAAAAATAGCAATTATGGGTGGAGGAAGCTGGGCCACTGCTTTGGCTAAAATAGCCTTGGCCCAGGCTGACTCGATAAACTGGTATATGCGCCGAGACGATCGGATTGAGGAATTCAAGCGTCTGGGCCATAATCCGGCTTATCTTACCAGTGTGCGTTTTGACACAAGGTGTATTGAGTTCTCGTCGGATATTAACAAGGTGGTAAAGGAATCGGATACACTGGTTTTTGTTACACCTTCGCCTTATCTGAAATCCCACCTAAAAAAGCTAAAGACCAAACTGAAGGATAAGTTCATTGTTACAGCTATTAAAGGAATAGTGCCTGATGAAAACCTGATTGTTTCCGATTATTTTCATCAGATGTACGATGTACCCGAAGAAAATATTGCAGTGATAGCCGGACCATGCCATGCCGAAGAGGTAGCATTGGAACGTCTGTCGTATCTTACCATCGGATGCAAAGACATCGAAAAAGCCAAAGCTTTTGCACGGCATATGTCGGGACATTTCATCAAGACATCTGTCAATACGGATGTGGCTGGAATAGAGTATGCATCGGTACTGAAAAATGTATATGCCATTGCTGCCGGTATCTGCAGCGGACTGAAGTATGGCGACAACTTCCAGGCAGTACTGGTATCGAACGCAATTCAAGAAATGAGACGATTCCTGGATACTGTACACCCGGTAAACCGCTGTATCAATGAGTCAGCTTACCTGGGAGACTTGCTGGTAACATCGTACTCCAACTTCAGCCGTAACCGAGTTTTTGGTACAATGATTGGGAAAGGCTATTCCGTAAAAAGCGCCCAGATTGAGATGGAGATGATTGCAGAAGGATATTATGGAACCAAATGTATCAAGGAGCTGAACAAGCACCTGCATGTAAACATGCCGATTGTGGATGCCGTATATAATATCCTGTATGAAAGAATCTCACCCATGATTGAAATCAAATTATTAACTGACTCGTTCAGGTAAAAAATTAACCACGATATGGAAGACATTAAATTAAACACCGAGAAAGCTTTGAATTTTATTGGCGGCAATGCTTTGAATGCTTATGCAGACAAAGTTAAAGCTTGTATGGAAACCCTTGAAAAAGGTACAGGACTGGGTAATGATTTTCTGGGATGGCTGCACTTGCCTTCATCTATCACAGCTGAACACCTGGCCGACCTGAAAGCAACAGCTCAGACACTGCGCGAAAACTGCGAAGTAGTTGTTGTAGCAGGTATTGGCGGAAGTTATCTGGGAGCCCGTGCTGTCATCGAAGCTATGTCAAACAGCTTCTTGTGGCTGCAGGAAAAGAAGGAAGGACAACCGACTATCATCTTTGCAGGACACAACATCGGCGAGGATTATCTGTACGAACTGACTTCATATCTGAAAGATAAAAAATTCGGAGTCATCAATATATCTAAATCAGGAACTACAACCGAAACTGCATTGGCTTTCCGTCTGCTGAAAAAACAATGTGAAGAACAGCGCGGCAAAGAAATGGCTCGCAAAGTAATTGTAGCCGTAACAGATGCCAAAAAAGGTGCTGCACGTGTTACTGCTGATAAGGAAGGTTATAAATCATTCATCATTCCTGACAATGTAGGCGGACGCTTCTCTGTGCTTACTCCGGTAGGTTTGCTTCCTATCGCTACAGCAGGACTGGATATTGACCAGCTGGTTGCCGGCGCACGCAAAATGGAAGAAGTTTGTGCAAACGAAAACATGTATGAAAACCCAGCTGCACTTTACGCTGCAACCCGCAATGAACTTTACAAGAGCGGTAAGAAAACAGAAATTCTGGTAAACTTCCAGCCAAAACTTCACTACTTCATGGAATGGTGGAAACAGCTGTACGGAGAATCAGAAGGTAAAGACGGTAAAGGTATCTACCCAAGTTCTGTAGACTTTACTACCGACTTGCACTCTATGGGACAATGGATTCAGCAAGGTGAACGTACCATCTTCGAAACAGTTGTTTCTGTAGAAACACCAGAACACGAACTGCGCGTACCAGCAGACGAAGAAAACCTGGACGGTTTGAACTTCCTCGCAGGAAAACGCGTAGACGAAGTGAACAAGATGGCAGAACTGGGTACTCAGCTGGCTCACGTAGACGGTGGAGTTCCTAACATGCATGTCAGCATTCCGAAACTGAACGAATACTATTTGGGACAATTGATTTACTTCTTCGAGAAAGCATGCGGTATCAGCGGCTACCTCCTTGAAATCAACCCATTCAACCAACCGGGAGTAGAAGCATACAAGAAAAACATGTTTGCTTTGCTGAACAAACCCGGATATGAAGAAGAGTCAAAAGCCATTCAGGCAAGATTAAAGAAATAATCAATACTCTTTTATACACACATAAATGTCATTCTGAGATACTTATTTCAGAATGACATTTGTTTTTAGAAAATCCAAAAACTACAATATGTTTGAAAAAGCGATACAGAATTATTTAGAAGCCCATCAGTATAAAGCAATAGAACTTAAGGCTACACTTTTTGACATGGACGGTGTTTTATTCGACTCCATGAAAAATCATGCAACGGCATGGAACAAAGCCATGAAACTTTATAACATGACACTGACCGAAGAAGAAGCCTACATGCATGAAGGAAGAACAGGTGCATCTACCATCAATATCGTAAGCGTACGGGAAAGAGGATATGAAGCGACTGAAGAAGAAATAAAAGAGATTTATAAAACAAAAAGCGACATATTCAACGGACTTCCAAAAGCAAAAAGAATGCCTGGAGCGCTGGAGGTCTTAACGCAAATCAAGGAAAACGGATTGACACCGATGGTTGTTACTGGTTCAGGGCAACTTTCACTTCTGGATAAACTGAATCACAACTTTCCAAACATATTTCAGGAGCATTTAATGGTTACCGCATTTGATGTGAAATACGGAAAACCCAATCCAGAACCTTATCTGATGGCACTTAAGAAAGCCGGGATAAATGCCAATCAGGCCATCGTTATCGAAAATGCTCCACTGGGTGTACAAGCCGGTGTGGCAGCAGGCATATTTACAGTTGCAGTAAACACCGGTCCTCTGCCCGACAGTGCACTGCTGGAGCAGGGTGCCAATCTCCTGTTTCATTCCATGAACGAATTTAGCGATAACTGGAAAAATTTTTTCAATGCGCTAAATCAGACAACCTGCTAATATAAAATTACCCTTTGTTTCTGCATGCAAAAGCGGTAGAAACAAAGGGTAACTTATATACCATAAAAACAGAATTCTATTAATTCAGAGCAAACATCTTGCTACGGGCCAACAGACAAGCACCAATAACTCCTGCACAATCCTTCAGTTTAGAAAGGACAATATCCGAATCACGATTCATAAAATTCAGTGTATACTTACGAACGGCCGTAATGATAGGCTGCAACAAATAATCACCAGCACAAGACAAATCTCCTCCTAAAATCACCATTTCAGGATTGAAGACATTGATAATCGCTGCAACATGCAAACCTAACTGAGAAGCAACTTCCTCTACCAACTCTATAGCCAGCAAGTCTTCTTTGGCAATAGCCTCAAATACATCCTGCAAGGTTATTTCGTCAACAGTCTTTCCGGCAAGTACTACAGAATTTTCTCCATTCTTCAAATGCTCAATAAATTTGCGGTATAGTGCAGAGCAAGAAACTTCAGTTTCAATACAGCCACGTTTTCCACAATTACAGATTACCTGATTATCATACCCATAGTTATGGCCAAACTCACCGGCAAATCCTGATTTTCCCTGATAGAGTTTACCATCGATGATAATAGACATGCCTAATCCCCAGCTTACATTGATAAAAATAACATGACGCTGTCCTTTTACAACCCCTTTCATAAACTCACCGTACAGCATTGCACGACCGTCGTTATCTATCGAAACATCAACCTTAAGACGCTCGGTCATAGCGCTGCTCAAAGACGTTCCTCCAAAATTAAAGAAACTGTAACTATATCCTAATTCAGGATTAACACGTCCGCATAAAACTACATTTATGCCCAGCAATTTATTCTTATCAATTGCAAGTCCAGCCATAAAGTTTTCAATATGCTGGCACAATAACTCCAGGCATTCAGGAGTATCCTCCAATTTGAAAGGGATATCCATCTGCAACTGTACTACATCACCTTTAAAATTTATTACTCCGATATTTAGGGCATACCACTTCACCTCTACACCGATAAAGTAACCTGACTCGGAATTTAAACCATATAGGCTAGGATGCCTACCACCACTGGTTTCCAGCTTTCCATAGTCGTTTACATATCCTTCAGCACACATTTCGTCAACAAACTTGGTCACAGTGGGGACACTGAGATCCATGTCCTTGGACAAATCAGTGATTGTGGAACTACCATTGTAAATCAAATGAGTAATAATGCGCTGTTTCATCATTGCGCTTTTGGAGCCTTTACGGATCTCCTCCAATAATAGTCGTCCCATGTCTATAAGTTCTTATTTATCATGTACAAAAATAGTACTTTTCTTAAAAAAACCACACTTAAAAAAAAGTTTTTTTACTTGCCTATCTACAGAATCATTAATATCTTTGCCATATAGAGATTGAAACAATTATTATTATCAACTTATATTAATTTTAAAAAGAATAACCATGAGACTAATTATTGAACCAGATTATCAGTCACTGTCACAATGGGCAGCCAATTATGTAGCAAGCAAAATTAATGCAGCAAATCCAACTCCGGAAAAACCTTTCGTATTAGGTTGTCCAACCGGTTCATCACCTCTGGGTATGTACAAAGCTTTGATTGAACTGAATAAACAAGGCAAAGTTTCTTTCCAGAACGTGGTTACTTTCAATATGGATGAATATGTAGGTCTTCCAGAAGAACACCCAGAAAGCTATCACTCATTCATGTGGAACAACTTCTTCAACCATATCGATATCAAGAAAGAAAATGTACACATCTTGAACGGAAATGCTGCTGATTTGGAAGCTGAATGTGCAAACTACGAAAAACAGATTGCAGAATTCGGCGGAATCGACCTGTTCATGGGTGGTATCGGTCCTGACGGACACATCGCATTCAACGAACCGGGTTCTTCACTGTCTTCACGCACTCGCGTAAAAACACTGACTACAGATACTATCATTGCTAACTCTCGTTTCTTTGACAACGACGTAAACAAAGTTCCTAAGACTGCTCTTACTGTAGGTGTAGGTACTGTACTTTCTGCAAAAGAAGTATTGATTATCTGTAACGGACACAACAAAGCTCGCGCATTGCAGCATGCAGTAGAAGGCGGTATCACACAAATGTGGACTATCAGCGCATTGCAGATGCACCAGCACGGTATCATTGTTTGTGACGAAGCTGCTACCGATGAACTGAAAGTAGGTACTTACAAGTACTTCAAAGACATCGAAAAAAACAATCTGTAATTTCCCAATCAATTTAATTTATGAGAACCAATTTAAGCTCTCAAATATCTCTGAACCGTGTTTCTCCACGCTATTATCGCCCGGAAAACGCCGTTGAGCGCTCGGTACTGACACGGTTCGAAAAGCTTCCTACCAATATCTTCGAAACAAGCGAAGAAGGTATTGAACAGGTAGCCAATGAAATTGCTGCCAAGATTCAGGACAGACAGCGTGAAGGTAAATTCTGCACAATGGCTGTCGGAACAGGTGCATCCCTGCGTCCTCTATTCGCCGAATTGGTACGCAAACATAAAGATGAAGGATTAAGCTTCAGAAATGTTGTTATCTTCAATCTTTATGAATTCTACCCCATCACTGAAGAAGATGCGGGCAGTACATTCAATCACCTGAATACATTGTTACTGTCACAAACAGACATCGACAAACAGAATGTATTCACCATCGACGGACGTATTCCACAGGATGCCATCATCGAACATTGCAAGTTGTACGAACAGCGTATCCATACATTCGGAGGTATTGATATTGCCATCATGGGTATTGGCCGTGAAGGAAATATCGGTATGAATGAACCGGGTTCACATGCAAGTTCGGCAACACGTCTGATTCTTGTTGGCGCTACCTCACGTACCGAAGCAGCCCGCAACATAGGAGTCGACAAACTTCCTCCTTGCTCTATTACAATGGGTATCAATACCATTTTGGAATCACGCAAGATTTACTTGCTGGCATGGGGTGAAGACAAAGCAGATATCATCAAAGATGCTGTAGAAGGAAAGGTTACCGACACATTGCCGGCATCTTACCTGCAGCTGCATAACAATGCAACTGTATGTATTGATGTAGCAGCTGCCGCTCATCTTACCCGTATTCAGCGTCCATGGCTGGTTACCAACTGCGAATGGAACGACAAACTTATCCGCAGTGCAATTGTATGGTTGTGTCTGCTGCTTAAAAAGCCGATTCTGAAACTTACCAACAAAGATTACAACGAGAATGGTCTGAGCGAACTGCTGGCACTTTACGGTTCGGCATACAATGTGAATATCAAGATTTTCAACGACCTGCAGCACACCATCACAGGATGGCCAGGCGGTAAGCCAAACGCAGACGATACCTATCGTCCGGAACGTGCCAAACCATTCCCTAAACGTGTTGTTATTTTCTCGCCGCATCCAGATGATGATGTAATCTCTATGGGTGGTACCTTGCGCCGCTTGGTACAGCAAGGACACGAAGTACACGTTGCTTACGAAACTTCGGGTAACATTGCCGTAGGTGATGAAGAAGTAGTACGTTTCATGCACTTCATCAATGGTTTCAACCAGTTGTTCGATAACAACCAGAACGAAACCATCCGCAATAAATACGCTGAAATCAAGGAATTCCTGAAAGCCAAGAAAGAAGGCGATATGGATAGCCGTGACATTCTGACTATCAAAGGTCTGATTCGCCGTGGTGAAGCGCGTACAGCATGTACATTCAACGATGTACCTCTGAGCCGCTGCCATTTCCTCGACCTGCCATTCTATGAAACAGGAAAGATTGAAAAGAATCCAATCAGCGAAGCCGATGTTGAAATCGTGCTGAACCTGTTGCGTGAAGTGAAACCACACCAGATTTATGTAGCCGGCGACTTGGCCGACCCACATGGTACACACCGCGTATGTACAGACGCTGTATTCGCTGCTATCGATGAAGAAAAGAAAGCAGGTGCAGAATGGCTGAAAGACTGCCGTATTTGGATGTATCGTGGTGCATGGGCAGAGTGGGAAATCGAAAACATCGAAATGGCTGTTCCTTTCAGTCCGGAAGAACTGCGTGCTAAACGTAACTCTATCCTGAAACATCAGTCACAGATGGAAAGTGCTCCGTTCCTGGGTAACGACGAACGTCTGTTCTGGCAACGCAGTGAAGACCGTAACCGCGGAACTGCTGAACTATATGATCAGTTAGGTTTGGCTTGCTACGAAGCAATGGAAGCATTTGTAGAATATATTCCACTGTAACAAACCTTCCTTAATTAGGAAATAATATAAGCGGTTGTCATACCTCCATGGTAAGGCAACCGCTTTTTTTGAAGAATAAAATTCAGCTGTATCAGTTCATTCTGTTGAACTTATAGCGAAGTGAAACCATGAAATAGCTACGCAACTGCTCAGCATAGCTTTCATAAAAACCATTCGACGTAGCCGATCGTTGCAGATTCTTCCGCTGACTCAATATATCAGCCCAGATTGCAGAAATTTCAGCACGCCGTTCTTTCCCAAATTTCCAGGTAACCTTGATATTCCATAAAGCTTCATTTTCATTTTCGTTATCCAGATAACTGCCTCCGCGTATACAGTAAGCAAAATCAGAATCTACCTGAAAATGGGCAGGAAGCTGTGCCGAAACTACAGCTCCTAGAGTATAAGTACGCGTATAGGTATTACTGTTTTCCAGCACACTCAACTGGTTTTTATATTGCTGGAAATCCCACGAACCGTTCAAGTCAATATTTCCCCACGACGGCAAATAAGAAACCTCCCCAAAAGCATTGATACCCGATGCACGCGTAACACTCTCTTTCAGTTCACTTCCACCGTTTTCGTTTACCAGACCCACATTGTGATTATAGTTCCCCCCTGCACGTGCGGCAAGTTTAAAACTCCCCAAACGCTTCTCATAATTGGAACTTCCCATCACACTCCAGTTACCGTTTATATTGACCGGATAAGTTTCCTGTCCTCCGGTATTAGGATTATACAGCGTGGCAGGAGTCACTCCATTAAACTCCTGATTACAGACGATATAAGTCGAAATTCCCTTGGCATAATTACTAAATGATAAATTCAGATAATGCTGATACGATGCCTTCAGATTCGGGTTACTCCGGCTGATATACACAGAAGAATGATAGACAGTAGGCGCCATCAGATCGTACAGCGAAGGTTGACGCGTATTACCGTTATACCGTATACCTATATCATAACCATTCTTATTATACTGCACAGCCAAGGAAGGCATCCACTCCACCGAGTTTCCCAGTGTATCTACCACATGACTACCATCCGTCTGGTTCAGCGTTCTGTGCTGCGGAGTAAGGGTTACCCCACCATACATTTTCCAGACTTCGCCTTCATAACTATAGTTCAGCGATATCGCATGCTTCAACGTACGGCTGTTCCGATAGTTACTCAAACTATCAATCCGATACGATTCATATCCTTCCGGCAAATCCGTCACATTCTCATCCTCGGTCAGTCTCATTAAATCGTACACTTGCTGCGATTGTTTTTCCTGCTGAATCCCGAAAGCATACGATACTTGCAGACTATTCTTTTTATTGAAACGCCAGGTATAATCCAACCGCAAATCATGATTGACAGAGCGAGTAGGTGCATCCTGATATTGATGCTGCCAGTCGACAGAATCACGCCCCAGAATATCCTGCAGCTGAAAGAAAGTAGTACGCGATGTTTTAAATACATCATTCTTTTGCTTCGTATGATATAAGCTATACGAAACTCCCAAGCTACTTCCCTCCTCATTCAATTTCCGGATCAGACTGGTATAGACATTATATCCCTTATTGTTTGACGCACTGGAATTATTTTGCAAAGTCTCATTCATCCGAATACGCTTGTCGGTCTGTTCGAATCCTTGAAACGGATTCAACAATCCCAGCCCCGGATTATCATTGAATTTTGCAGTATGCGCCTCCGAACTATTGTCAGACCAGTTCATATTCCCTCCACCGGTAAAATGAAACATCGTCTTCTTATCAATATTCCACAAAAAGTTCAATGAAGAATAAAAAGAATTATGCAAACTTTCCTGTGTCCGTTCAGCTATACTATACTGATTTTGCTCCGTCAGATACAGTTCATTCCGCGAAGTGGACACATTCCCCGTTTTTGTATGATTGTATCCCACATTGGCCGAAAGCTGAATATCTTCACTAATCTTTCTGGATACATTTCCACTCAAATGCCCTGCCCGGTTCCCATCATACAGTGAAGTAAAATTCCGGTTTCCAAAACTACCGACAAGACCCAGATTTTCGCCATTCTCCTTAAAATTAAAAGCCTGCCCTTTCGCATCATATTTATCTTTCGTGCCATATCCTCCTTCAATACCCGCCATAAGCGTACCAGTCACGCTTTTCTTCGTCTGCAAGTCGAGCACATAGTTCTTTTCAGGTCCTTTTACCCCCGTCATCTCTTCCTCTTCCGTAGCCTTGTCATAAACTTTAAGGCGGCTTACAAAATGAGCAGGCAGATTTTCCAAAGCCACGCGAGTATTCCCCTTGAAAAACTCTTTCCCGTTCACGGTAATCTCAGTGATTTTTTCTCCTTTATACTCGATTGATTTCGTTTTTGGGTCAAAGCTCAATCCTGGAATACGTCGGATTAACGCCTCCAGATAAGCTCCATCCGGTATTTTATACGCTTCGGTATTGTATACCGTAGTATCCCCTTTCTGCTCTACCGGCTGCATAACCGCTGTTACCACCACTTCATGCAGCGTCTCAGCATCCTCATGCAACGTCAACGTCCCAGCCTTCACATTCTTCTCCTTACCAGCAATTTCCATATAAGCAGAAGCACAGCCAATAAAAGAAGCGCGCAACAGATATTTTTTCGAAAAATCACAATTGGCTTTCAGACAAAACTCTCCCTTGTCATCACTGGTAGCACCCGCTACAAAAGACGAATCGGGCAGCAACAGCAAAGCCACATTGGCATACTCCACATCGTGCAATGCTTCCTCCTGTGCCGATTTCATTACGACCTTTCCGCACACAGTCCGGTTAAACACCTTACTCTGCGCAAAGGCAGACCAAGGAAGTATTATACATAGCAATAGAAAAACAGTTATCTTATACATAAATCAAGTTCAAATGAAATACATTCGGAACTTACTGTTCACCTTCGGAACTGTATCCAAGCTCAAAGAATATCCGGTCCACATGTCCCGTCGTATAAACCGGATCTTCCGAATACTCGTATCCCCGTAGTGTTGTAGTATTTAAATAAGTAATTTCCCAAAAGCCATAGTCAATATACAGATATTTATAATTGGGCGTATAAAATTTCCACGAGATATTGCGGGTAAATTCATTGGTATGTCCGGAAGAATAAATCGTTTTAGAATGCATATATCCCGTTCCGTTCTTGCGGAGAAAGTAAACCGTTTCAAAAGTCTTTCCTGACTCTTTAACCACACTCTTCCATTCCTTGTCTACCAGATTCAATACTATATCATTCCGGTCGTCCAGATAATATCGTTCATCATCCGTACAAGCTGTAAGAATGACAACAGCCAGCAGACCTACCAACCAATTTCTCATACGCATTAAAATTTTGCAATTAACTTATTTAGCCGGAATCAGAGCATCCAACTGTTATCCACAAAAATAATGTTTTTAATATCAACAAGCACTTCTCCAGACCTAAACCCAACGAAAGTCTGCATTTCTTAACCTATATTGAGACTTATTACCCGTATAAAAAGACAACTTCAAAGAAAGAAGAAAGGCTGCCTTCTGCCTAAGCAAAAAACAGCCTTTTGTTGCCTTATAGGATAGGATGATTACTTACACTTGAAAGTAATCTGTCCAGCCTTAATCAACTGGTCGTGTGTGATACGATATTTGTTTGTTTTCTTATCGCCCATCCAAACTTCCTTGATATATTCGCCTTCACCGCCTTCTTTCTTGATAACCAGCTTGTCGGTTCCCCAATACTTAGGATCCAACTTAATGGTTACCTTGTCGAATACCGGTGTAGTCAGTGTATATTCAGGAACACCCGGACAGTCAGGATAGAATCCCATCATACAGAAAATTGCCCAGCAAGACATTGTTCCGGTATCATCATTACCCGGCAAGCCGTTCGGCTTAGTAGAATAATACTTATCAAGCAATTCTTTCACAATTTTCTGAGTACGCCATTCTTCACCTTTGAAATAGCTGAACAAGAACGGATAAGCAATGTCCGGCTCGTTAGCCGGGTCGTAATAACCTTTATCGAAAATCATCTGCAGTTTGTCTACAAACTTCTTCTGTCCGCCCATCAGCTTACTCAAGCCTTTCACATCGTGAGGAACATAATAAGTATAGTTCCATGCATTACCTTCGTGGAAACCAGGGCTCGGCTCAAAGTTCTCGCCCTGCTTCGGATCGAACGGTGAGTAGAACTTACCGCTTTGTTCAATCGGACGCAGTGTACCGAATTCCTTGCAATAGTAATTCTTATAACCCATAGAACGGTCGTAGAACATCTTGGCATCTTCCTTCTTACCCAATTCTTTAGCCAGTGTAGAAAGTGCATAATCAGCAATGTAATATTCCAGTGCATGAGATACCGAGTTGTCGTACTGCGATTCCATCGGACAATAACCACGCTTGATATATTCATCAATATCCGGACGCATCAGGTTGTCTTTACCCGGTGTAGTAGCCGATTTATACATACCTTCGTACGCCAGGTTGATATCGAAGTCGCGCAAACCTTTCATCCAGGTATCCACAATAACCGGCAAGCTCGGGTCACCTTCCATCGTCAGCGTTTCACGGCCAAACAATTCCCATTTCGGGAACCAGCCATGCTCACGATACATATCCAGCATGGTATGAATCATATCCATCTGACGTTCCGGATAAACCAGTGTCATGAACTGATGAATGTTACGATACGTATCCCACAAAGAGAAAACTGTATAGCGGTCGCGGTCTGTCTTCAGAATCTTGTCGCCTTCCATCTGCGGATATTCACCGTTCACATCCTGCAAAATGTTCGGGTGAATCATGGTGTGATACAAAGCTGTATAGAAGATACCCTTCTGCTCCTCAGTACCACCTTCCACCATCACACGGCTCAGGTCATCATTCCATTTCTGACGAGCTTCAGCGCAAAGCTGGTCGAAATGTACTCCGGCAGCCTGTTCCTTATCAAGATTCATACGGGCATTCTCGATGCTGACAAAAGAAACACCGATACTAACCTCGATAACCTCATTTGCTTCAGTATTAAATGTAAACCAGGCACCAATATCATCTCCACTCATCACCTTATTATAGTTAGTGTAGAGTTTATATTTGCCCTGGTCCGAATCCCAGGCAGCCTCAGCCTGCATAGGGCGCTGCATCTTCCAGTATCCCTTGCTTTCGGGAGCCTTGTTGATTCGCATTACGAAATAGATAGGGAATACAGCCTGCGGACAATAGCAGAATGTACCCAGCAATTTCGAACCCTCAATTTCGCGGTCGTTTACAAAACGTACCGAAGCTCCACTTTCATTTGTCAGTCCTTCACCCAAATTCATCAGGATGTTACCCTGACCTTCAGGAAAAGTAAAACGGGCCATGCTGGTACGCTGTGTAGCAGTAAGCTCACACTTCACATTGTACTTGCTTAGCACATTCGAATAATACCCCGGAGTAGCCACCTCGTCAACATACTCACTGCCATACGAACGGTAATCCACATTCAGTTTTCCGGTAGTAGGCATCAGCAACAGAGAACCCAAATCCGGACATCCCACACCACTCAGGTTTACGTGTGAAAAACCAGTAAGATACTTGTTGTTGATTTCATACGGAGTAGACCACCACTGTTTGTCCTTGTCAAACTTGTTTTCGGCAGACCCCATCACATTAAACGGAGTAGCCGACATCAATCCCTGAGGAAGTACAGCTCCCGGATTAGTCGTTCCGTAGTTGGTAGTACCGACAAACGGATTGACATAGTCAACCGGCTGCTTCTGTCCCCACGACGGCAAGATAGCCAGTAAGGCAGCACTTGCCAGAAAAGTCATTTTTTTTATCATACGCTATCGTTTGTGTTATTCTATAATAATTTCGTCAACAAAGAAGAAAGCTTCATTGCCACTTCCGCCATGCCATGCCGGCAATTTGCTTTCAGGAGTTGCAATTACTTTCACATAACGCGCTTTCACCGGGTCGAATGTCAACTTATGAACATGTACGCCATCCGGATCATCCTGTTTCATCGGTGGATAATTCTCGGCAGACACAAGCTTAAATTCCTTGTTATCTTCAGAAACCATCACACACAGGCTGGTAATATCAAATACCCAGTCACCTTTCTGCACACAGGTACGAACTCCTGCAGATGTAATTTCCTGAGGTTCCTTCAAGTCAATCACAGCTTCCATATTATTCTTGTAGAAAGCAATCCAGCGTCCGGTCTTGTAGTTATTATTACCTGCCAGACCGTCCACCAGTGTCACAGCACCGTTGAATTCATACTGCTTGTTGATAGGCTGCAGCATGGTAATCGGCTTCATGGTAGCCTTGTTGAATACAATCGAATCTTCGAACACACGACTGTTGCCCTGCGGACGAACAGCAACCGCTTTCAGTTTGCATGATTCACTGATTTGTAAAGGCTCAGTATACTTAGGCGAGTCAGCTTTAGGCTCTGTACCATCGAGTGTATAGTAAACCGGACACTTGTCAATCGTAGTAAGAGTTACCTGCATGTTTCCCTTTTCAGTATCAGGCTCCATCTTGACATTTACATCAAACAAGTGTGTCGCATAGTTCCAGCCCTTCAACTGATAAATATCAATCAGACGTGAAATGCTGGCCAGGAAGCGGTCATAGTTCTTGTTGGCAGCAGAACACCACTGGATTTCACTCAGGGCAGCCATACGTGGCAACACCATATACTGTGCCTGACTGAAAGTAGGAATGTACTCTGTCCACAAGTTTGCCTGTACACCCGAAATATACTTCTGCTCTTCCGCAGTCAGTTCTTCCGGCATAGGCTCATAGCTGTACACGATATCTACAGGCAAGAAACCACCTATCGCAATCGGTTCGTCTTCTGTATGCTTCGTCTGATAATAGTCGAAATACAGATAAGTATTCGGAGTCATGATTACGTTATGATGCTGACGAGCCGCTTCAATACCACCGGCCTCACCACGCCAAGACATTACCGTAGCATTCGGTGCCAGACCTCCTTCCAGAATTTCATCCCAGCCAATAATCTGACGGCCATGTTCGTTCAGGAATTTCTCAGCTTCGCCGATTACATAACTCTGCAGACGTTCCTCCTTACTATGTTTGGCATCCGCCTTGATTCCCAAAGCCTTGATACGAGCCTGACATTTCGGACATTTTGCCCACTGTGTTTTCGGGCATTCATCACCACCCACATGAATATATTCAGAAGGGAATATATCGATGATTTCGGCCAGTACATCTTTAATAAACTGAATGGTCTGGTCGTTTCCGGCACAAAGTACATTATCCGATACACCCCACTGTTTCCATACCTCATACGGACCACCGGTACATCCCAGTTCCGGATAAGCCGCCAATGCAGCCTGCATGTGTCCTGGCAGGTCAATTTCCGGAATTACCGTAATATAACGGTCTGCAGCATACTTCACAATTTCACGAGCCTGTTCCTGCGTGTAGAATCCACCGTAAGGCTTGCCATCGTATTTTCCCGAGTTATGTCCGATAACCGTTTCAGCACGCTTCGAACCGATTTCCGTCAGTTTCGGATATTTCTTGATTTCGATACGCCATCCCTGGTCTTCCGACAAATGCCAGTGGAAACGGTTGATGTTATGTAAAGCCAGCATGTCGATGTAAGTCTTGATTTCGTCCATACTAAAGAAGTGACGGCCCACATCCAACATCATACCACGATAGCCAAACCGAGGTTCATCGTTAATCTCTACAGCTGGCAATTCTACATTCTGATCCTGAGCTACTCCGACAGACTTTCTCAAAGTCTGTATACCATAGAAAACACCAGCTTCCGAAGCTCCGGTAATCATCACATTATCCGAATTCACCTTCAGCTGATAAGCCTCCGTATTCTCTTTCGTCAGTCCCAGCTGCAATACCACTGCACCTTTTTCTGCAGTACCAGCCTTCGGAACCAAGTTAATACCCGTCTGCTCTTTTACATATGCAGCCAGATACTCGGCATTTTTCTGCATTTTTTCATTTCCTGCAGGATAAATCACTGCAACTCCATCTTTCAGCAAAAAAGGAGCCGACTGTTGAGCAGCCGATACTTCCAGTGGAACCGGAATTACCTGATAATCGGCCACAGCCGTCTGCTTCTGCACGCAAGATGCCATCAGCAAACCCGCCAATGAAACTCCAAGAAGATTTAATTTAGAGAATTTTTTCATGTTATTTAATTAAAGGATTATATTTTCAGTCATCATTCCACATCACACAACTGGTGCAAGGTATATGTCAGATTTTTCAGAGAACGGCCTTCGGGTGAAGAAATCACAATCGTCTTTTTCTGTCCCGGAAGCAAATCAAAGAAATTATCACTGAAGCGTACGCCCTGTACAGGAACTTCGATAAAGATATCACGGGCCAGCTTGTCGGTCTTGATCGTCAGCTCGCACACACCATCCTTCTCCTTCAACTGACATTTCAGCTTAGCCTTAGGCAACTGCTGGTCTTTCGGATGTGCGAAATAATAAATCTCATCCGACAGCACTTCACCCTTTTTCGATTTTACAACCATACGCATCAGCGATGTAGCAGCATCTCTTCCAGCCAGCGCATCTGCCACCTTCTCTTTATAAACCTGCACAGAAGCATTTGCCGGCATCAAAGCATCCACCTTATGATTGCGATATACTTTTCCGTCGAAATCCATCAACGTGAGCGACAGCGTTACCTCCTCTGCCTGCAATTTATCCGACAGCAGATAATAGCACAACTCATCGTTTTCCTTGAACGCATTCACCAGTACCGGAGCAAAAGCCCGCTGCGCCTGATAATGCATCGCTTTCCAGTTTCCGTAATAATCGATACTTGACCACGAAACTACCGGCCAGCTGTCGTTAAGCTGCCAGTACAGCGAACCCATACAGTAAGGACGATTTCTGCGGTGCGCCTCCATACCATGACGCATACCCTGTCCCTGCAATACCAGTCCCTTATAAACCAAATCCTCAAATTTTTCGGGAACCGTATAATAAAGTCCCATGGTTTTCTTGATAAGGAAATTGCCGATAGATGCCTTTTGGTGCGCATTCATCACATCCGATTCCAGTTCATAGTCTTCCGGTGCAGCAAATGTTGCAATCGTTTTCATTTCCGGGAAGGCCTGGAAACCATATTCACTCATAAAACGTGGAATTTCCTCATCGAAACTTTCAAACGGCTTCTGTCCATACCAGGTACCCCAGTTGTGGCTGTCGGCAATCGCCCAGCTGGCCGGACGTCCCCAGTTGGCTTCATAAGGAGAGCCATGCATATAGAAACGGTCCGGGTCGAATTTCTGCACTATCGAAGGCAGCAGTTCGTGGAACAGCACCTTATATCCGTCCTGCATTTCCTGATATACCTCCGGCGTGTACTTCTCTTTCCATCCCCAGTAGCGGATACCTTCATAGATTTCATTATTACCGCACCACATAGCCAGCGAAGCATATCCACGCAGACGCTTGATGTTGTATTCAGCCTCCTCGGCTACCCGTTTCAGGAATACAGGGTCGTGCGGATAAGTCGTACAGGCAAACATAAAGTCCTGCCATACCAAAATACCCTTTTCGTCTGCCTCTTCGTAGAACTTGTCGTCCTCATACACACCGCCACCCCATACACGAACCATGTTCATGTTGGCAGCCTTCATATCCTCAAACATCCGTTCATAACGCTGCGGAGTAACATTAGGCAGCAGCGCATCACTCGGAATATAATTGGCTCCCTTGGCAAAAAGCGGCTGGCCGTTCACTTCGAAATAGAACGATTCGCCCTTTTCATCTTTTTCCTTCACCACACGGATATTGCGCAGTCCCACTTTCTTGCTTTCGCGGGCAATTTCCTTTCCATCTACAGCCACGCTGGCAGTAAACGTATACAGGGCAGCTTCACCCCAGCCGTTCGGCATCCACAGATGCGGATTCTTCAGTGTAAGCGGAACAGAAACCGTATTACATCCCGGCTTCAGCGTAACCTCCTCGGTTTCAGCATAGCTGTCTCCATTATATGCATATTCCACCGTAACCTGAGCCTTGCGTTCCACATTGCCCACCGAATTGATTTCCAACCTATTTTCCACCTTAGCTTCAGCCTGTGATACTGAAACCTGATGCACATAGTAATCGTTTATGCTGGCTGCATCATAGAACGCCAGTGTAACCGGACGCCATATTCCGCTGGTAGCCAGACGGATTCCCCAGTCCCATCCGAAACTGTAAGGAGCCTTACGCGAGAAAACACTCACACGCTTGTCGCTATGGTCATTATCTGCCGGATAGTTGAACCCGTTGCTTTCCCACTGCGGCATCACATAGTTTACCGGAGAATGGAAATACACATACAACTTGTTTTCTCCCTTGCGTAAAACTGATTTTACAGGAACTTTATATCCGACAAACATATTGTCAGCTTTCAGCAAAAGCGAACCGTTCAGATACACATCCGCATACGTGTCCAGTCCTTCCATAATCAATGTAGCCGCCTCGCGCTGCAACTGCTCTTCGGTCACTGTAAAACTGGTGCGGTATTGCCAGTCTTCCTTCTCTACCCACTGCACCTTTTCCTCGTTACGGCCATAAAACGGGTCGGGCAATTTGCCGTGGTCTATCAAATCCTGATGAACCGTCCCCGGGACCTTGGCCGAAAGCCATTCATCACTGCCGGCTTTGGAAAACTCCCAGCCTTTGTCAAGAGATACCATCTGTGGTGCTGCATACTGCTGTGCGTAGGTTGCTGTAGCACACCCGCACAACATAGCCAACATCATCTTTTTCACCATAAGTCTAAATTTATAATCTAACAATGCATTAATTTCTTAAAACAGCCGGTAAAACAATAGAAAAGCATAAGAAATCCTATCCAAAAGGACAAAAAGACATGTGCTTTTCATGTATAGCTATTGATTGTGTAAAGATATAAAAAAAAGCAGAAATACAGAAATAATAAAAGCCTTTCCTGTTAATTGTCACCATGCAATGCATCCAATAATCAGGAAATAAACCAGCAACAATACCGCCTCAACCCGCCGGTTGACAGTCACCGCCACCTGCATATCCGCCGTATTCACCGCACGGCAGTTTTCACCAATCCAGGGTTTATCGACCACCTGACCGAAATAAACATGTGGCCCCCCGAAACGGCAATCCAAGATTCCAGCCAATGCCGATTCCGGATAACCGGAGTTAGGACTGGCATGCTGGCGTCCGTACCGCTTCACAAAAGCAAGAAGCGACCAGCGACCACTGACGAGCACCATCAGCAAAGCCGTAAGCCGGGCCGGAATATAATTGGCCACATCATCCAGCCGGGCAGCAAAACACCCGAAATTCCGATAACGCTCATTCTTGTAGCCCACCATCGAATCCAGTGTATTAACCATCTTGTAAGCCATCATGCCCGGCACTCCGGCCACCATGTACCAGAACAAAGGAGCCACTACCCCATCACTCAGATTTTCGGCCAAGGTTTCCAAGGCAGCGATACGTACCTCCTGTGCCGTCAGCTCCGAAGTATCGCGTCCCACAATGCGTGCCACCTGCTTCCTGCCCCGCTCCAGCGAAACATCCGTTTCCCGAAATACAGCCTGCACCTCGTCAATCAACGTTTTTCCTGCCAGACAATAAAAGACCAGCACAGCCGACAATACCACTTCGAGCCACACGCTCAAAGTTCTTGCCATCACCAGTACTCCCCAGACCACCGCAGCCACTCCGGCCACCAGCAGCACCGTCATAAGCATTCCTTTCAGCTTCCGGTTCTGTCCGTGGTTCCACCGGTGCTCGAAAAACGAAATCAAACGTCCGTAACCCACTACAGGGTGAGGCAGCCCCATCGGGTCACCCAGCACACAATCCATCAATACACCCACCAGCAAAGGCAGTGCAACATCCATCAATACAGATATATCCATTTCTTAATCGCAGCAATCAAATCATCGTTTTCTTTCTTTCCCTGAACCGCAATACGGAAAAATCCGGCATCCAGTCCTTCAAAATTAGCCGCATCACGTATCAGCATTCCACATTCTTCGGCCAGATAAGCCTTCAGCGAAGCAGCCGTACCACTACGCAACTGCACCAGCAGGTAATGCGTATCCGACGGCCACACCTCCATTCCTCCTATCTGCCACAACGCCTCGGCCACCCGGTCCTTCTCTGCCAACAAAGCCGGCAAGTCAATTGCAAACTCCTCCTCATGCTGTAACAGATAATGCCCGGCCTCAACAGCCAGCGCATTGACCGACCACGGCATGCGCTGACGGCGCAGCAAGTCAACCAGCGACACACACCCCGTAACATACCCCAGCCGCAAACCCGGCAAGGCATAATGCTTCGTCATAGAATGCAGCACGAGCAAATTCGGATAAGCCGCAGCCTCGGCAGCTGTAAACAAAGGACGCTGCGTAAACGCTTCATAAGACTGGTCCAGAACAAACAGCCGATGGGGATACTTCTGCACACATGCCGCCAGCAAAGCCTTGTCGTACACCATCCCCGTAGGATTATTGGGATTACAAATCCACACCACCTGTGCCTTCTCGGGAATTGTACGCACATCCAGCGTATAAAAAGAAACCACCTGATGCCCGTGCAAACGCGCCGCATCGGCATACTCGCTGAAAGTAGGCTGCAATACAGCCGAACAGCTTCCCTTCATAGCCTGAGCTATCAGATAAATAGCCTCCGTAGCCCCATTCGTCACACAGACACAGCCCGGCTCCAACTGCTCCCGACGCTCTATCTCACGCTCCAGCGATTTAGGTTCCGGTTCCGGATAATTGCGTATCACCTCCATACGGTTTGCCAGATAAGCCACCAAGCCCGAATGATTGATACCACCGTACACATTCGAACTGAAATTCACCAGTTTTCCCCCATAACGGTACAAATCATCTCCGTGTCCTTCTATCATTTTTCCGTAATAATTTCGTACAACTTCGACATATCCAGATGCGCACGCACATGTGCAGCCAGCTTGTCATACTGTTCCTCCTTAAAAGCCGCATAATCCACCGGACGCTGCTTCAGTTTCAGGTTATAAGGCTCCAGCAGCCAGTCAATGAAAGCCGGATTATCCAAAATGCCATGCACATACGTACCCATACATTTGCGGTTCACCATATAACCGTCGGGACCTCCTTCTTCCAGCCACACCAGCGGTTTCATCGGCTCGCCCTCCTGCGGGCGCGTTTCCCCCATATGGATTTCGTAACCGCCACAACGCACCTCACTGCCTTCGAACGTAAAATGCACCTGTCGTGTCACCTTTTCGCCACGCATCACCGTCGTTACCGGCAACAGTCCCAGACCAGGCAACTGGCGTATACTGCCTTCCACTCCATCCGGGTCCTCTACACGTACCCCCATCATCTGGTAGCCGCCACAAATACCCATCACCGTCGCTCCGTTGCGTAAAGCCTTCAGAATAGCCTCCGCTACCCCGTTACGGCGAAGCTCATACAAGTCGGCCAATGTACTCTTGGTTCCCGGCAACAGAATGATGTCAGCCTTCAGCAATTCCTCCGTATTATTCGTATAATACAAGTTCACCCGTTCGTCACGTTCCAGCATATTGAAGTCGGTAAAATTAGAAAGATGCCTCAGCAAAACCACAGCCACATTCAGCCGGCCTTCCATCGCCTTGACATGCTTCTGCTGCAAGTCCACCGAGTCTTCCTCCTCAATATAAATCCCGCGGTAATACGGGATAACCCCCAGTACCGGCACACCACAAATCTCTTCCATCTGCTTTACACCCGACTCGAACAAACGAATATCCCCACGAAACTTATTGACAATAATCCCCTTGATACGCCCCTTATCCTCCGGACGCTGCAAAGCAATCGAGCCATAAGCACTGGCAAACACACCGCCACGGTCAATATCCGCCACCAGAATCACATCCGCCCCGGCATGACGCGCCATCGGCATATTCACCAAATCACGGTCGTACAGATTCACTTCCGAGATACTGCCCGCTCCTTCCATCACAATCGGATTATAGCGGGCAGCCAGACGGTCGTACGCCGCATTCACTTCGGCACGCAGTTCATTGTGTCCCTCCTTTCGGAAATAATCGTACGCACTGCGGTTACCTATCGGACGTCCGTTCAGTACCACCTGCGACCCCTGGTCGGAAGTAGGTTTCAGCAACAGCGGATTCATATCCGTATGGCAAGGCACGCCAGCAGCCTCGGCCTGTACAGCCTGCGCCCGGCCAATCTCCAGCCCCTCGGGAGTAGCATACGAGTTAAGTGCCATATTTTGTGCCTTGAACGGAGCAGGACTGTACCCGTCTTGCAAGAAGATACGGCAAAGCGCCGTAGCCAGGATACTTTTTCCCACATCACTCCCCGTTCCGGCAAGCATTATTGGGTGTAGTCTATTTTTAGTCATATACTGAATTCTAGGTTTTGAAGCACAAAGATAGAAAATATCAGTCAACCATCCGTATAAAACTAAAATACATAAACTCTATGCACATAAAAAGATGAAAATCCCAGGCTGTCATCAAACCAATCTTTTCATCATACCCTGCTGTACCTCCCGTAGCTATAGCCAGTGTATACGCAACAAACAGCAACAAACCTCCCAACAGAAATCTCGACAACACTAATCCCGACTTTCTCCTGTAAACACACCTGACATACAGTTCCATCAGCAAAGCCACAACCAAAGTCATAGCAATAACTCCCGCCACCTGCCAGGAAGTCAGCGAATGAAGAAAACCGTCTATTCCACCTATCACATTCGCTATCTTCAATACAACATAAAATGTAGCAGTAGCCATTGCTCCCAGTACCATAACATCCTTCATTACATCTTCATTGGCATCCCACTTAAAGAGCTTACCCAATAAAGCACTAATATTTCTTTTCATTTTATTCCAATTTATACATTACTACAATTCATTACCGGTCCACATAAAAAGTTCCGGGTAAAGGCTTATTCAAGCCCGTATTCTCATCATAAAAATAAGCAATCGACTTCCCCTTTTTCAATTGATTCAACCGTCTTACCCTTCTCTTCCCCAACGTTATCTTACCCCAATGCCTAAACATAATGTCCGTTAAATCCACCATCACACCATTTTCCAGTTTTGCAACGGTGAAAAAACTTATTTCACCCGGCACCCCATTCCCTTTTTCATAAATAAAGATGTCATTCACGATTTCTTTTACAATACCTTCCATAGACAAGTACTTTTAAGATAAAAACCAATTCGAAAACGAAAGACCATCTCTCGTCTTTCCTCTTTGCAAAAGTACCCTTAGCTTGCACTTGATTTTCGTGCAAGCTTTCCGTAATTTTGCAATACAATCAAAAAAGTACAAAGTATGAAAAACAGAATATGCATCTGGCTGGTCAACCTTCTGCTAAGAAGAAAGCGAATGACTCTCAACGAAATACAGGAAGAATGGCGGATACACAACGCCGACTACAACATTACACTGCACCGAAACACCTTCATGTCGTACAAGCGTACAGCCGAAGAAATGTTCGATGTCAATATCAGCTGCGACCGCCGGACCAACCAATATTATATAGAATATCCGGAAGAAATAAACAACTCCCCCATCAATCAATGGCTCATTCAGGCCGCATCGTCTACCGATGTACTGCTGAGAAGGAAACGCCTGGCAGACAGGATCATCCTTGAAACAACATTCGGCGGAGAAGAACATCTGGATGCTATCACCGATGCCATGCTTCACAATAAATGTGTACACATCGTATACCATTCATACTGGAAAGAAGCGCAGACCTTTACCGTAGAACCTTATTTTGTGAAATTTTTCAAACAGCGCTGGTACCTCATAGGCTTCTGCCGCGAAAGAAACGGACTGAGAGTTTACTCATTCGACCGGATGGACAGTGCCACCGTGAGCGACAGTAACTTTACGATGAAAGAAGATAACTTCCCCCAAGTGCTGTACAACGACAACTTCGGTATCATGCATGGCGAAGAGAAAGACAAAGCCCACGACATGCTGCTGAAATTCACAGTCAAGCAAGGGCAGTATATCTTGACACGTCCCTTGCACCACAGCCAGGAAGTCATCTCGCGCGATGAAAATCATATTATCTTCAAAGTCCACATGAAAGTCACCCTCGATCTGATTCAGGAACTCCTTTCGTACGGTCCTAGCCTTCAGGTTCTAAGTCCGGACTGCCTCATCAACGAAATCGGGAAAGCCATCAGTGAAATGAGCAAATTATACGTATCCCCGGCTTCACCGCTTTTGCCTATTCCATAGAAATCATTAACACAAAAAATCGTCCCGGCCAAAACTTAACAGTATCTGACCGGGACGATAAATCTCGCACCTTATTTAGCTATGTAACTTCAACTAATTATCTTTCACCTGACTATCAATAATTTTTTTCAGTCCTTCTTTCAGATTATCATATTGCAATAATTGTGACATAGCAATATTATCTATAATAATCACTTTTTTATTCGATTTAGAGTTTCTTGCCGCCTCAATATACGTATTACGCGTTACAGACGAGGTGGTAAACAAGAAACCTAATTCTGCCATATTCGAGGCATTTTCCAGTTTACTATGGAAGATAATATAATCATTTTTGTCCGTTTTCGTATCCGGTTTATTTTTACATTCAATCAATATATACTTTCCGAATTTAGAAAGGAACTCATCTTTTATATCATTTCTAACTACTAAATCCACCTCATTCAGCGATTCATCCTTTACCCTTTTCATTATTTCCTGAAATCCTATGCTTCTAAAAAGAATTGCGATAAAATCCTCATATTTTTTTCCTTTTTTAAACGTATTACTTTCATTTTTCAAATCCATATAGTAAGAAAGAAGTGCTGCATTCACTTTAGAGGGCTCATTTTCCATTGACAAATAATACTCCTCTATAATGCTCTTCAACTCTGGTTTCCAGTCATCATATTTTCTTTTTTCCGAAAATCCGATAACCTCTCCTCTTGCCAGCATTTTAGACAATTGAGGCATATATTCCACAATAAACTTTGAGACAAATAAGATTTTGGAAAATGGATTTATCTCAATGATTTTTTGAGCCAATGATATTCCGTCAAACTCATAGCAATCCATACGAAGATCAAGCAATACCAAGTTATAGAATTTATTTTCTATATAATTTTCAATATCTTCTTTACCTGATGCACAAAAGACATTCGCTTCCGGGAATATCTCCTCTATTGTTTGAGTTAAGGCTTGTGCCTGAACAGCTTCATCATCTATTATTAAAATCTGTTTGACGTCCATCTGTATTAAATGTTAAAGTGAATATTGTTGAAAAGCCATCTATATTTCTGTCAAATGTAATGTTACCCCCAATCTGTTCACAGACATATTGAGCATGATACAATCCGATTCCACAACCATCTGTTGTCGTAAACTTATAGTCAAACACATGTTTGGCATCCTCATCTTTAATTCCACAACCCGTATCTTTTACTTTTATAGAACAAATTTTATTGTTTATCACAGCCTCCACCTCCAATAATTTATCCCCATTACTCTCTTTAAATGATTTAATGGAATTAGATGTCAGGTTCTGCAATAACTGAAGTAGAGCCTGATAAGGTTGATTTATCGGTAAATTACTTTCACGATCATAAGTAAACTTATAGGTTATACCCTGTGTCCCAGCCTGAAATCGAGTTAGTGATTCCAGTGCTGCCATCAGTTTCTTTAAAGGGAAACTATTTGTTCTGGAATAAGGGACCATATTTTCAAAACTATCCAACGCGTTTCGCATATTGTCTATACTTGTTTTCAAAGCTAAAGAATCTTCTGGCTGCAACTTTTTTTCAAGTATTTTCAATATCGCATACATAGACTGCACAGCATTCCCCATATCATGCTTGGCAAATGCAGATAGATGCTCCATGTGCCTGTCATAAGAAGTAGTAACACTATTCAATACTTTGTTTAGCTGTGATACTTCTTCGCTTAGTCTATCTATACGCCGTGCTTGCAGTTCTGGATTATGTCTAGAACTTGGTATATACTTTTTCCTTTGACTATTCATTTTATATTAAATAACCTTATCTACAAATATAAGCAGAATATAATTTCAATCAACAAATTAGCAGTTTTTTTATTTATATTATTCCTCTGTCAACCCCAATTTCTTCTTCATTTCTTCATTCCATTGTTTCTGGCATTCATCGATACCTTTCTTAGCCTCATCGTATGCAACTTTAGTTATAAACTTCAAAGCATTACACTTTTCCTGATAACTAGCAGGCACATCCGGAGCCGAAACAACCATATCTACACGGACAGTATCTCCCAAAGCACACTTTCCTGCGGAAGTCCGACCATAATCCATAGGAGTATCATTATCCATCAACCAGTAATAAAGATACAAAACCCTGTCTACTTCACCGGTCACTACCACATCAAATTTCACCCGAAGACGTGTCTGCTTATTGCCGCTTAAAGACAACCCCACTTCCGGCAGATACACTTTTTCTACCAGAATATCCGAAACAACCTGATAAGGCAAACTGTCACCTACCACATAAGCCACAGATTTTCCAACCATTTTGTCTACCAATGGCTGTGCCTCCTTTTCTGCTTCT
The DNA here is from genome assembly GCA_905198575.1 of uncultured Bacteroides sp. GTDB lineage: Bacteria > Bacteroidota > Bacteroidia > Bacteroidales > Bacteroidaceae > Phocaeicola. The sequence continues at coordinate 47,170 of CAJKDC010000009.1, forward strand.
TGTAGGGATGCCTCGTAATTTTTAAATAACTCAGCAAACTTATCAGCATCCTCCGAATCCTTAATCTTCATGAACTGCTCGGCAAAATCCGTCTGCCTCTTTTCATAAATATTGGGTATGTCACCAAACAAGGCACTCTTACTACCCATTGAGCCACCTCCTCCACAAGAGGACAAAACCAGCGCAGCCACCAAAGCCACTCCTCCTAAAATCCGTTTTGTTTCCATACTATTTCAAGGTTAAATGTTATCACCAAACAGACTGACGATAGCGCTGAATCGGTACCATGCGTAGCACTGTAATCGGTACCATTGTAGCGCTGCAATCGGTACCGTCATGACGCTGCAAACGGTACCGCATTCAGTTCTGTAAGATTCT
>CAJKDC010000010.1 GCA_905198575.1 uncultured Bacteroides sp.
CACCTCTTCCCATTCCGAACAGAGAAGTTAAGCTTCGTCACGCCGATGGTACTGCTGATTTGTGGGAGAGTAGGTAGTCGCCGTTTTAGTCAGGGACCTCAGTATCGATAGATGCTGGGGTCTTTTTTTATGTATTGGCGATACATTATAAACTTTCTTTAACATTAATGACTTATTGTATTTTTTCTAATAGATTTTAGATGCTTGGCTTACTAATTATGACCTTAATCTATCTGAGTCTTTATTGCTTGATATTCTTTCTTTAAATGCTTGATTTATAGTTTTCTTATCTAATTGTTTAAAGTACAATTACTCACTATATTGATGTCTTTTGTCTCTTTATGTATTAGTCACAATATGAATACTTATCATATTGTATTATATATGATATAGTTATTGGTTTGTAAAATGCTGTCAAACAACATATTATTGAGAGGATATCCTAATGAAAAGTAATATATTTTTGCAGCCGTAAAAGGAAAAACGTAATAAATCCATGAAAAGCAGATCAATAAATCTTCATGTTTCAGTCGATTGTGTTGTTATGGGATATGATGGAGAGGACTTGAAAGTCCTTTTAGTTCGTCAGTTAGACAAAAACCGTCAGGAAGGAATGGCTTCTATGAAGCTGCCGGGTAGTTTAATCTACGAGGATGAAAATCTTGATGAAGCAGCACAACGAGTTTTATTTGAACTTACAGGACTTGAAAATATGGATATGGTCCAGTTTCACACATTTGGTTCGAAAGATAGAACCAGTAATCCAAAGGATGTAAATTGGCTTCAGCGTTTTCATCACCTGGAAAGTGGAATAGATCGTATTGTTACGGTGGGATACTTGACAATGATTAAAATTGAAAAGAAGTATACACATTTGTCGGATGAATATGAAGCATGTTGGGTGAAGTTACAGGACGTTGGTGAATTGGCTTTCGACCATAATTTGATACTGGATTATGCAATGAAATTTATCAGACATTACGTAAACATTAATCCGTCTGTTTTATTTGATTTATTGCCTAAAAAATTTGTGATTTCAGAAGTATGGAAGTTATATGAACTGGTTTATGGCCGTTCGTTTGATATCCGTAACTTCCACAAGAAAATTTCCATGATGGAGTTTATTATTGCTTTGGATGAACGTCAGGTAGGAGTAGCTCACCGTGCGGCACGTTACTATAAGTTTGACCGGAAGATTTATAATAAACTTTACGGAACAAATAAATCGTTTAAAATTTAAATCTGTATACTATGTATTTATTGGGGTATGATATCGGTAGTTCTTCGGTAAAAGCATGTTTGGTACATGCTGAGACAGGCAAATGCATTGCTTCTGCATTTTACCCAAAGGCGGAGGCTGAAATTATAGCCGTAAAGCCAGGCTGGGCTGAACAAAACCCAGAGATGTGGTGGGCAAACTTAAAATTGGCAACTCAAGATATAATGGCTTCTTCGGGGGTAGCCAAAGAAGCTATTAAGTCAATCGGTATTTCTTACCAAATGCACGGGCTGGTTTGTGTAGACCGTAATAAAAAAGTTCTGCGGCCTTCTATCATTTGGTGTGATTCGCGTGCTGTGGGCCTTGGAGAAGAAGCTTTCAAGGCAATGGGGGAAGATTATTGCCTGGAGCATTTGTTGAATTCTCCGGGTAATTTCACTGCTTCTAAATTGGCTTGGGTAAAACAGAATGAACCAGACCTCTATGAGCAAATTTATAAAATCATGTTGCCGGGTGACTATATAGCCATGCGGTTAAGTGGTGAGATTAGTACTACTGTTTCTGGCTTGTCTGAAGGAATGTTCTGGGATTTTAGAACTAATACTGTTTCAGATACACTGTTGAATTACTATGGACTGGATAAAGAGCTTCTGCCGAATGTCAATCCAACTTTTTCTTATCAGGGAGAGGTCAGTGCTATGGCTGCTGCTGAATTAGGTTTGGCTGCTGGAACGCCTATTACTTATCGTGCAGGTGACCAGCCGAACAATGCTTTATCACTTAATGTATTCAACCCGGGAGAAATTGCTTCGACAGCCGGAACTTCGGGAGTGGTTTATGGGGTAAATGGAACCGTTAATTATGATCCGAAATCGCGTGTAAATACTTTTGCACATGTTAATCATACAGAACAGCAGACTCGTTTGGGCGTTTTATTGTGTATAAACGGTACTGGAATTTTGAATTCATGGGTGAAGCGCGTTGTCGCTCCTGAAAAGATTTCGTATGCAGAGATGAATGATCTGGCTACTCAGATTCCAGTCGGAAGTGAAGGAGTTTCGGTATTGCCTTTCGGTAATGGAGCCGAGCGTATGCTTCAGAATAAGGAGATGGGCTGTAGTTGTATGGGACTTGACTTTATTCGCCACGACAAGCGCCATTTATTGAGAGCTGCACAAGAAGGAATCGTATTTGCTTTTAAATACGGCATAGATATCATGGAACAGATGGGTATGCAAGTGAAGAAGATTCATGCCGGTCATGCCAATATGTTCTTGAGCCCGATTTTCCGTGAAACATTGGCTGGTGTAACAGGAGCGACTATTGAGCTCTATGACACAGATGGAGCTGCAGGTGCTGCGAAAGGCGGCGGTATAGGAGCCGGCATTTATAAGAACACAGATGAAGCATTTGCTTCGTTGGAAAAACTGGCGGTAATAAATCCTGATTCTTCGAAGGAAAGTGCGTATAAAGAAGCATACACCTTATGGAAAGAGCGTTTGGAAAGAAATATATCATTTAATTAACCTAATATAAATCATACTATAATTATGGCAGTAAAAGAATATTTTCCCGGTATAGGAAAAATCAAATTTGAAGGAAAAGATAGTAAGAACCCGATGGCTTTCCGTTATTATGATCCTGAAAAGGTAATCATGGGAAAGAAAATGAAAGACTGGTTGAAGTTCTCAATGGCATGGTGGCACACTTTGTGCGCTGAAGGAGCTGACCAGTTTGGTGGTGGAACTAAGAAATTCCCATGGAACGGTGATGCTGATAAAGTACAGGCTGCAAAGAACAAACTGGATGCCGGTTTTGAATTCATGCAGAAAATAGGTATTGAATATTACTGCTTCCATGATGTAGACTTGTGTGAAGAAGCAGATACTATTGAAGAATATGAAGCTAACCTGAAAGAAATAGTTGCTTATGCCAAACAGAAACAGCAGGAAACTGGTATCAAGCTGTTGTGGGGTACAGCTAATGTATTTGGCCATGCACGCTATATGAATGGAGCTGCTACTAATCCTGATTTTGATGTAGTGGCACGTGCTGCTGTACAGATTAAGAATGCAATTGATGCTACAATCGAATTAGGTGGTAGCAATTACGTGTTCTGGGGAGGACGTGAAGGTTACATGTCATTGCTGAATACAGACCAGAAACGTGAAAAAGAACATTTGGCACAGATGCTTACTATTGCTCGTGATTATGCACGTGCAAAAGGCTTTACTGGAACTTTCCTGGTAGAACCGAAACCGATGGAACCAACTAAGCATCAGTATGACGTAGATACTGAAACTGTAATCGGATTCTTAAAAGCTCATGGTCTGGAAAATGACTTTAAAGTGAATATTGAAGTAAACCATGCGACACTGGCAGGCCATACATTCGAACATGAATTGGCTGTAGCTGTGGATAACGGTATGTTGGGTTCAATTGATGCCAACCGTGGTGATTATCAGAATGGATGGGATACAGACCAGTTCCCTATTGATAATTATGAATTGATTCAGGCTATGATGCAGATTATCCGCAATGGTGGTCTGGGCAATGGTGGTACAAACTTCGATGCTAAAACACGTCGTAACTCTACTGACTTGGAAGATATCTTCATTGCACACATTGCCGGTATGGATGCTATGGCACGTGCTTTGGAAAATGCAGCCCGTCTGTTGGAAGAATCTCCTTACAAGAAAATGCTGGCAGACCGCTATGCTTCATTTGACAGTGGAAAAGGTAAAGACTTTGAAGATGGCAAGCTGACTTTGGAAGACTTGGTTGCTTATGCAAAAGAAAACGGCGAGCCTAAACAGATTAGCGGTAAGCAGGAATTGTATGAAGCTATCGTAAATATGTATTGCTGATAAATCCGGATTGACGGATTTATGAAATAAAGAGAAGAAAGGTCTGCAGGCATGTGCCGAATATGTTTGCAGACTTTTCACTTTTCATAGTCTGAACCTTAAATTAAATCGTATATGGATACACATCAGGATGGAAATAAACTTTATTTGTATTCGATAACTCTTGTTGCTGTACTGGGTGGTTTGCTGTTTGGTTATGATACAGCTGTTATTTCAGGTGCAGAAAAAGGACTGGAAGCTTTTTTCCTGACCGCCACAGATTTTCAGTATGACAAGATTATGCACGGTATTACTTCTTCCAGTGCTTTGATAGGGTGCGTGATTGGTGGAGCACTGTCAGGATATTTTGCTTCCAGAATGGGACGGCGTGATTCACTCCGTCTGGCTGCTGTATTATTTTTTATTTCTGCTTTAGGATCGTATTATCCGGAATTCCTTTTCTTTGAATATGGGAAGGCTGACTGGAATTTGCTGCTGGCTTTTAATGCTTATCGCATTATAGGCGGTATTGGTGTGGGACTGGCTTCTGCAGTCTGTCCGATGTATATCGCCGAAATTGCTCCATCTGAGATAAGAGGAACGCTGGTGTCATGTAATCAGTTTGCCATTATTTTTGGTATGCTGGTAGTTTATTTTGTGAACTTTCTGATTATGGGTGATCATACCAATCCTGTTTTACTGAAAGATGCTGCTACCGGAGTTCTTTCTGTTTCTCCTGAGTCGGATATGTGGACTGTGAAGGAAGGTTGGAGATACATGTTTGGTTCGGAAGCCGTTCCGGCTTTGTTGTTTGGTTTATTGCTGTTTGCTGTACCCCGTACTCCTCGTTATTTGGTTATGATAGGTCATCCCCAGAAAGCATATGCCATTTTGGAACGAATCAGCGGTGCAAGAAGAGCGACTGTGATTTTGAATGAGATACAGGCTACAGCCAAGGAAAAAACAGAGAAGCTTTTTACTTATGGTGTGGCAGTAATTGTAATAGGTATACTGTTGTCTGTATTCCAGCAGGGCATTGGTATTAATGCCGTTTTGTATTATGCACCGCGTATTTTTGAAAATGCGGGAGCAGAGGGAGGCGGTATGCTGCAAACTGTGATGATGGGTATTGTTAATATCCTGTTTACGCTGATTGCTATCTTTACGGTAGACCGTTTTGGCCGTAAGCCTTTGCTGATTATAGGCTCACTGGGAATGGCAATAGGAGCTTTGATGGTAGCTTTGTGTGACAGTATGGGAGTAAAAGGAATTTTCCCAGTTGTTTCAGTCATTGTATATGCTGCATTCTTTATGATGTCTTGGGGACCGATATGCTGGGTCTTGATATCCGAGATTTTCCCCAATACCATCCGAGGTAAAGCTGTGGCCATAGCTGTAGCTTTCCAGTGGGTATTCAACTACCTGGTTTCATCAACTTTCCCTGCATTGTATGATTTTAGTCCAATGTTTGCATACGGATTATACAGTGCGATTTGCTTCATAGCTGCTGTATTTGTATGGCGCTGGGTACCCGAAACCAAAGGAAAAACACTGGAAGATATGACTGCTTTCTGGAAAAAGCATCAGTAATTCATAAAACACGGCAACCCCTTTATTCCAGGGGTTTGCCGTGTTCTTTCCAGTCTTCGATACCTTTATCGAGATTATATACCTTAAAACCTGCTTTGCTTAGCTTTTGAGCTGCTTCACGGCTACGACGGCCACTTTTGCAGTAAAGGGCTACAGGCAGGTTTTTATCTAATATTTCTTCTGCCTTTATCAGAAAATCATTTTCCAGTACATTTATGTTCAGACTACCTGGAATATGTCCGCTGCTATATTCGGCAACAGTTCTTACATCCAGTCGCTGGATGCTTTCATCTTCTAGAAGTCTCTCAAATTGATCTGCAGAAAGGTTCGTAAAATTTTCTTTTGGGGAAGCAGTACATGCATATAATAATAGCATGGATACTATGACAAAAAGGAAAAAATATAAAGTTTTGATCATCTGAAAATAATTTATGGGTTTGTTTAATAAATGAATGTACGGTTAGTATAGCCCTCAGCGTAAGTATTCAGGCAGAATATAATCCGGTCACCTTTTTGCAATGAGTCCTGATATGCTTTCAATGGAAGTGACATGTATACCTGTTCTGTAAAGGCTTCGCTGTCTCCTTTACGGTCATGGTGGAGAGAGAAAGTAAATGTCCGACTATTGTCTGCATTTACAGAACATTCTTCAAATACGAAATTGTATTGATGTGCATAGTCTTTTACTTGTACTAATAGTACCATATTCAGGTAGTTGGGTGTTAGCCAAATACGTTCTATGTCTACGGCATCGCGTTTTAAAGACGTTCCCATATCTTTGAGTGGAATGGGGGAAGAAGAGAAAATCGTTTTTGAAGAGTAAAGTCTTGCTTTATTATTTTTATCCGTTGTTTCCAAGGGCTCGTACATACTTAGTGTCCGGAAAACAGTATCTGTAGGATAAGTTTTCTGAATTGATGTTACAAGCTGCCATTCCTGATTATTATCGTTTATCAGCAAACTGATTTTTCCGTTTGAGTCAGTGTGCAGGTCAGCCAGTTCAGTGATGACACTGGGATATGTGTAATTATCTTTACTGCATCCCCCTAGCAGGAAGCTTAGTAGGGGGAGCAGTAGGATATAGGAACTCTTTTTCATTCTTGGATAGCCTTCAGATAGTTTATGACAGGGTTTGCATACATTTTCAGTATACATCCTCGTAAGAAGCTTTCGTCTTTGTTTGGAATCTTGATTTTGTCAATTTGTGCTTGCAGATACTTTTCGAACCGTTCTTTATCTTCTGTAGTATATTGTGCAGTATATTGTTCAGTATGGTTCATCAAGTCCAAAGCAACGTAATTACCTGGATAAAGGCGATAATTGCGATGGATATGTTTGTCTATAATGCAAGCAATTTGGGCAAATATTTCAGTTTTAGGTAATCCTCTCAATGCTTCAATATCTTCGTTTATACAAGTCGATGGATGGAAATGTACTTTACCTTTATAACCGAATATTCCGGTTTGCATGTTGATTAAATCATCCTCCTGGCTCTTCTTATATCCTTGGATATCCCGTTTCAGCTGCATTTCCTGTGCTTTCAGGTAATCGCACGGATCGTATTCGTATGAAATAGAAAGTGGCATCAGGTTCAGTTCTTTCAGACGGTCTATTACGTCTCCGCTTCCTCCCATTGCCAACATCTTAAGTACACTTTCCTGGGTACGGTCGTTGGAGTCTTTAGCACGTCCTTCACGCTGAGCAATCCATATATTCTCCTGTTTTTGGGTAACAGCAAAATGAATATAACGCGACATGCGGGCTGATGATTCCAACATTTGGCGCATGGTCAGAGCTCGCTGCACAATGAAAGATTTGTTTACACGTACAAATTTCTTAATCCATGGATAAATAAGCAGATTATCTCCAATGGCAATTTCTACGGTTGTAGGGAAGCCTATTTCGATGAGCATAACCGAAAGGAAGCCTGAATCCAAAACGATATCCCGGTGATTGGAAATAAAGGTGTAGCGGCAATTATGGTCCTGTAAAGCAGCAGAATCCATTGTTACTCCATCACTATGATTGGCTATTATACCTTTCAGGAGTTTATAGCATATATTTTTCTGGACATCAAGATTGGTCTTACATTGCTGAAGTTGCAATGCTACCCTATCAATAGGTACGCCGGGCATTACAGTTGCTATGGCTTTTTGGAAAGAAGAATCGGCCAATAATTCTTTAAAGACTGCAGGGAGTTCTTCGGGCATGTATGGGCGAATTTCATCAAATTCAGCAGGTATATTCATATCTGTTTGTTTTAGTTTTGTTTGTTTCAAAGTTAACAATTTTTTCTTGGTTGTATAGAATAAGAAATGCTTTTTTGAAACTGATGTTGTAAAAGGTTGTAGGTTAGGATAAAAATAAAACCGTTTCGACTGTTTAATGCAGGCGAAACGGTTATGGGAAATTGTGTTTATACGGCAAAGTAACCTGTGTATAACACGTATTAGTTAAACTTATCCTCGATGATGTCTGTCATTACATCTTTGATGTCTAATCCGGCAGCTCTTACCTGTTGGGGAATAAAGCTGGTTGCGGTCATACCTGGGGTTGTGTTAATTTCTAGCATATTGATTTTCTCTCCGGCAGTGATGATGTAATCTACACGTACAATTCCACTACAGCCAAGAATGTCGTATACTGCTGAGGTAATTTGTTGTACTCTATTGGTCAGCTCCGGACTTAGACGAGCAGGAGTAATTTCGGTTACTTCACCATTATATTTAGCGTTATAGTCGAAAAACTCATTTTTGCTCACGACCTCAGTGATAGGGAAAACAACAGCTTTGTCTTTGGTCTTGTAGCAACCATTTGCTAATTCGATACCATCCATGAAAGCTTCAATCATAACATCATCCGATTCTTCCAGTGCTTTTTGGATAGCAGGCTGAATCTCTTCACGGGTCTTTACTTTGGTTACGCCAAAGCTTGAGCCACTGGCATTGGGCTTGATGAAACAAGGAAGGCCGATTTTTTCGATAACTTCTTCGTCTGATATTCCGAAGCGTTTATGTACCAGCATTGATTCTGCAATGCGGATACCAAATCCTTTCAGATACTGGTTCAGAGCAAATTTATTGAAGGTCAAGGCTGATACCAATACATCGCAAGTTGAATAAGGGATTCCTATCAGTTCAAAATATCCTTGGAGGATACCGTTTTCACCGGGAGTTCCGTGGATCGTAATATATGCAAAGTCTGGGCGTATGCGTTTATCCCCATGCATAAAACTGAAATCATTTTTATCAATGGTAGAACGAGAGCCATCTGGTAGAATGGCCTCCCAAAACTTTTTGCATAATTCAACAATGTACAGTTCATACTTGTCTTTGTCGATAAAAGAATAGATGCCTTCTGCACTTTTCATGGAAACTCCATGCTCTGAAGAATCTCCTCCTGCTATAATAGCAATAACGCGTTTCATAGGTTTTCTCTGTTACTAATATAAGTCCGCCACCGTTCCAGCAGGTTGGTCATGTCATCGGGTAATTCGGATGTAAAGAACATCTCCTTACCTGTGCGAGGGTGTACAAACCCGAGTGTTTTGGCATGTAATGCCTGTCGGGGACAGATGTCGAAACAGTTGTTTACGAATTGTTTATATTTACTAAAGTGAGTTCCTTTTAAGATTTCGTGACCGCCGTAGCGCTCGTCGTTGAACAATACATGTCCGATATGCTTCATGTGTACACGAATCTGATGTGTACGTCCAGTTTCAAGCACACATTTTACAAGTGTTACGTAACCTAGGCGTTCCAGTACTTCGTAATGGGTAACTGCGTGCTTTCCTTGCTCAGGATCACTCAGTACGGCCATTTGCATACGGTCCTTAGGATTTCTGCCAATGTTTCCAGTGATGGTACCTTTGTCTGCTTCTACAATTCCCCACACCAAGGCATTATATTCACGTTTGGTTGTTTTGTTGTAGAATTGCATACCTAAAGAAGTTTTGGCATCAGGTGTTTTGGCTATCACCAACAGCCCGGAAGTATCTTTATCAATACGGTGTACCAGTCCCACTTGCGGGTCATTGGGGTCATAAGATGGAACGTTGCGCAAATGCCAGGCAATTGCATTAACCAAAGTTCCATGATAATTGCCACAGCCTGGGTGAACTACCAATCCAGCTGGTTTGTTGATAACCATCAAGTCATCATCTTCGTACACAACATCGAGTGGAATGTCTTCTGGTATAATATCGTTTTCATATCTCGGCCGGTCCATCATGACCGTTAGGACATCCAATGGTTTAACCTTGTAACTGGCTTTTACAGGTTTTCCATTTGCCATTACAAAACCTGCATCAGCCGCTTTCTGGATACGGTTTCTGGAAGCATTGACAATTCGCTCGAACAAGTATTTATCAATGCGTACTTGAGCTTGTCCTTTATCTACTACTACACGGAAATGTTCATAAAGTTCGGCCGGTTCTTTGACCGGTTCGATGTCATCCAGTGTATCGTCTATTTCATCAATATATTCTTCTTTCATGAAGTGGCTTTAATTCATATTATATCAGAACCATGATTCGTCAATCGTAGCTTCTGTGTCACTCTCAGTTGGGGGTGTCTGTATTAGGGAATCATTGGCCAGTGAGTCCATTCGCTCGGTATGTCCATCGCCTATACATAATGTAAGCAGGGATTCTCTAGGAACCATGTCGCCGGCAGTGAGGCTTTGTCCACGGAATTTGATATCGTATACCCAGTCTTTTTCTCCTGGGATATATTCAGGTTCTGTCAGCTTGAATCCCATTGCTTTTAACTTGCCTTCTGCTTGGCGATAAGAGCTGTTTTCGACGATATCTGGCAGAGCGACACGTGGAACATGGTCTGTGTTGACTGTAAGATAGATTGTGCGTCCTCTTTTTACCTTGGAACCACCGGCAGGTGTCTGGTCCAATATAATTCCGGCAGGTTTTCCTTTTACATAATTAGAATCCACAATGACACCTGTCATTTGATTCTTTTGAAATAAGATAGAGGCTTGGTTGACATCTTTTCCCAATACATTGGGAACCGTAAATGATTCTCCATGATGTGTATACTGGTCGAGCCAATAGAGCGTACCATATCCAGCCGCTATCAGTACAATAAACATAGCCAGCAAGTTAATCCAGAAAAAACGGTTTTTGCTGGAGGTGAAAAAGTCTTTAAATGTTGCCATGTGCGTGTAATCAATATTGAGTGCCAAAGATACGATAAATAAGTCGAAGTACAGCAGAAAAAAGCGAAATTAACCAAGCAATGCTAGAGAACAGGGTTTAATAAATAAGCTTGTCGGATACATTATTCTGTTTGGGGAGGATGAAATAAAAAAAGGATGTCTCTTTTTCTATGAGACATCCTTTTTTTTATTTTTTACAACCGTTGAATTCGTCAGATACGGTTAATTTTTTGCGGCCTTTAGCACGACGTGCAGCCAAAACTCGGCGACCATTAGCAGTTGCCATTCTTTCACGGAAACCGTGTTTGTTTTTTCTCTTTCTCAGAGAAGGTTGGAACGTTCTTTTCATCTTCGTATATACTTATTTATGTTATATTTCATGCATTCGGGTTGCAAAAGTAGCGACTTTTTTTAAATTAAGCAAGAGTAGAATCATTTTTAGACAAAACTTTTTGTGATTTTTCCGATTTCCCTTATTTTTGCACTGAATTTGTATCGTACAATATATCAATAATCTAAAATAAAAAGTAATAAGTTATGATTAATGCTCAAGACATTAAAATCGGAACAGCAATCCGTATGGATGGCAAACTGTATTTCTGCATCGATTTCTTGCATGTAAAACCAGGTAAAGGTAATACATTTATGCGTACTAAGCTGAAAGATGTGGTAGACGGTTATGTTTTGGAACGCCGTTTCAACATTGGTGAGAAATTGGAAGATGTACGTGTAGAACGCCGTCCTTATCAGTTCCTTTATAAAGAAGGTGATGATTATATTTTCATGAACCAGGAAACTTTTGAGCAGGTACCTATCGCTCACAATCTGATTAACGGTGTTGACTTTATGAAGGAAGAAATGGTGGTTGATGTTGTTTCAGATGCATCAACTGAAACTATTTTGTATGCTGATATGCCGATTAAAGTTCAGTTGAAAGTAACTTACACAGAACCGGGATTGAAGGGTGATACTGCAACCAACACTTTGAAACCAGCTACTGTAGAAACTGGTGCTGAAGTACGTGTTCCTTTGTTCATCAACGAAGGTGAAACAATCGAAATCGATACTCGTGACGGTTCATATGTAGGTCGTGTTAAAGCATAAGTAGTCAAGATACTTTGATATTGTAAAAAAATGAATAATGGTTTGTGGACCATTATTCATTTTTTTTATGTTCCTTTGTGAAAATCATCACTGCATTGAAACATCATGGAAAAGAGATTTTCGGTTATTATTCCTGTCTATAATCGTCCGGATGAAGTGGACGAACTGCTGGATAGTCTGGTTAAGCAGACTTATCGTAACTTTGAAGTAATTATTGTGGAGGACGGCTCGTCTGTAACCTGCGAGCCAGTTGTTGATAAGTATAAGTCTCTGCTGGATGTACATTACTATTATAAATCCAACTCAGGTCCTGGTCAGACCCGAAATTATGGTGCAGAGCGTAGTAGCGGTACTTATTTGCTTATTTTAGACTCAGATTGTGTATTGCCTCCGGCCTATTTATCAGCTATAGAGGAAGAATTGCAGCGAGATGAGGCTGATGCTTTCGGGGGACCCGACCGTGCTCATGATTCTTTTTCTACGATTCAAAAAGCAATCAATTATGCAATGACTTCTTTTTTCACAACGGGAGGTATTCGTGGCGGGAAAAAGAAAATGGATAAATTCTATCCACGGAGTTTCAATATGGGTATTCGTGCTGATGTTTATAAGGCCCTGGGTGGATTTTCTAAAATGCGTTTTGGAGAAGACATAGATTTTAGTATCCGGATTTTTAAAGCCGGATACAGATGCCGCCTGTTTCCTGAGGCATGGGTATGGCATAAACGGAGAACTGATTTCCGTAAATTTTTTAAGCAAGTGCATAATTCGGGTATAGCTCGTATCAATCTTTATAAAAAATATCCGGATTCGTTGAAACTGGTGCATTTGTTACCTGCTGTATTTACAGCTGGAGTTGCTTTGTGTCTGCTTTGTTTATTGATTGGTATATTATTGTTGGTATTTCAGAATCAGAAAGATAATTTTATGATATGGGGGACACTTCTGGTTGCAGTAGGAGTTTTACCACTTCTACTTTTCTCTTTACTGATTGATATAGATGCTACGTTGAAAAATAAAAATTGTAAAATCGGGGTATTTTCGGTTCTTGCTTCGTTTATACAATTGACAGGATACGGGTCGGGATTCTTATGCGCCTGGTGGCAGCGTTGTGTCTGTGGAAAAGATTCGTTTTCTGCTTTTGAGAAAACCTTTTATAAATGACCGAAAAATTGACAATTAATCAGTGGGCGAAAGAAGATCGTCCCAGAGAAAAAATGCTTCAACATGGAGCCTCGGCATTAAGCAATGCCGAACTGTTAGCTATTCTTATAGGTTCGGGCAATACTGATGAGTCGGCAGTTGAACTGATGCGAAAAGTAATGGACCGTTATCACAACAGTCTGGCTGAACTGGGAAGAGCTACAGCTGATGAGCTTTGCAAGTATAAAGGAATCGGACCAGCTAAGGCTGTAACCATTCTGGCGGCATCTGAGTTAGGGCGTCGTCGTAAAGATGAGCAGCCTGCAGAAAGAATGCTTGTACGTTCTTCGTGTGATATTTATGCCTATTTTCATCCGTTAATGTGTGATTTATCCATAGAAGAATGTTGGGTCTTGTTATTGAATCAAGCATCAAAAGTGATTGACGGGATAAGAATCAGTCAAGGAGGATTGGCTGCCACTCAAGTAGATGTACGGTGTATTTTACGCGAAGCTTTGTTGAAGCGGGCTACATCCATAGTGCTTTCTCACAATCATCCTTCAGGAAATATTCGTCCCAGTCAGGATGACGACCGACTTACTCAAGCCTTGTTTCAGGCAGCTAAAACCATGAATATACGAATGCTTGACCATGTAATCGTATCGGATGGCGCGTATTATAGTTATGCCGACGAAGGAAGAATATAGCTGTTTTTTCTTATCTCCGATTTTTCTATTACATTTGTAGCAAATTAGAAAATTGGATTATGGATAACGGAACAAGAATTGCGATTGAAGAGCGCATTATAGATATGCTGAAAACAGTATACGATCCTGAGATACCGGTAAATGTATACGATTTGGGATTAATTTACAAAATAGATGTGCAGGAGGATGCTGAGGTAGTAATTGATATGACTCTTACAGCTCCCAATTGTCCGGCAGCCGACTTTATTATGGAAGACATTCGTCAGAAAGTTGAGTCTGTTGAAGGAGTTAAAGGTGCACAGGTGAACTTGGTTTTTGAGCCGGAATGGGATAAAGACATGATGACTGAGGAAGCCAAGTTGGAACTCGGCTTTTTATAATCGCTTACATATTTTATTGGGAGGTTTGTATATGAAGAATGTTTATTTCCTTTCGGATGCCCATCTGGGGTCCAGAGCCATTCCACATGCGCGTACGCATGAGAGGCGGCTGGTGAACTTTCTGGATGCAATCAAACATAAAGCGGCAGCTGTGTATTTGCTGGGTGATATGTTTGATTTTTGGTATGAATTCAAGCTGGTAGTTCCTAAAGGTTATACCCGCTTTTTGGGAAAACTGTCAGAGTTGACAGATATGGGGGTAGAAGTGCATTTCTTTATAGGCAACCATGATATATGGTGTGGGGATTATCTGGAAAAAGAATGTGGCGTGATTATTCATCGTGAACCATTGACATGTGAAATCTACGGAAAAGAGTTTTATTTGGCTCATGGCGACGGACTGGGGGATAGGGACTGGAAGTTCAAGATGTTGAGAGCAATGTTCCACAGCAAGACTCTGCAACGATTATTTTCGATGTTACATCCCCGTTGGAGTATCGATTTTGGTATGGAATGGGCAAAGCATAGTAGATTGAAGCGTGAAGGTGGACGTGAGCCTGAGTATATGGGTGAGTCAGAAGAACCTTTGGTGCTTTATACCAAGCAATATTTGCAGTCACATGACGATATCAATTATTTCATTTATGGCCATCGTCATATCTTGCTTGATTTAATGCTGAGCCGGAATTCACGAATGATCATTCTGGGCGATTGGATAACAGAATTTTCTTATGCTGTTTTTGATGGAGAGAATATGTTTGTGGAGC
This sequence comes from uncultured Bacteroides sp., assembly GCA_905198575.1. Classification (GTDB taxonomy): domain Bacteria; phylum Bacteroidota; class Bacteroidia; order Bacteroidales; family Bacteroidaceae; genus Phocaeicola. The sequence continues at coordinate 14,926 of CAJKDC010000010.1, forward strand.
AATTTATAGAAGGAGAAACACAAATGTAATTGTATATTATACTACAAAAAAAACCGGTTTCGCTATGTGAAACCGGTTTTTTTGTTCATTGAAGGATCTTATTTCTTTTCATTCAGAATGTTCATTGTATCTGTTGCAATCATCAATTCTTCGTCTGTTGGGATAACCACAACTTTAACTTTAGAATCGTCTGTAGAGATGATTGCTTCCTTGCTGCGTACTTTGTTTCTTTCCGGATCCAGTTTTACGCCCAAGTAACCCAGTGTCTTGCAGATGCCTGCACGTGCAGTCTGCTGGTTTTCTCCAACACCACCGGTAAACAAGATAACATCAACACCGTCCATTGCAGCAGCGTATGCACCGATATATTTTGTTACGCGGTAGAAGTACATATTTTCAGTGCGGATTGCAACTTCTTCACCTCTAGCTACAGCGTCTTCCAGTTCGCGCATGTCGCTTGATTTACGGAAGATACCCAGTACACCACTCTTCTTGTTCAATACATTAGATGCTTCATCAGGAGTCCATCCTTCTTTTTTCATCAAATAAAGGATTGCACCGCCATCAATATCACCGCAACGAGTACCCATCATCAGACCTTCCAGCGGAGTAAGTCCCATGCTGGTGTCAATACATTTACCGTCTTTGATTGCAGCTACAGAACCACCGTTACCGATGTGGCAAGTAATGATTTTTGAGCCTTCCTGAGGTATTCCAAGGAATTCGCATACACGTTTTGATACATAACGGTGAGATGTTCCGTGGAAACCGTAACGACGGATACCATATTTTTCATAGTATTCGTAAGGAATCGGGTACAGATATGCATGTTCCGGCATAGTCTGGTGGAATGCAGTATCGAATACAGCTACCTGTGGAACAGTTGGTAACAGTTTCTGAACAGCATAGATACCTTTCAGGTTAGCAGGATTGTGCAATGGGCCCAGGTCGCAGCACTCTTCTACAGCAGCAATTACAGCATCGTCAATCAATACAGAACCGCTGAATTTTGTACCGCCGTGCAGTACACGATGACCTACAGCATTGATTTCTTCCAGTGAAGAAACTGCTCCGAATTCTTTGCCGGTAAGAATGTCGAAGATAAACTGTACACCAGCGGTGTGTTCCTGAATGCTTTTTTCTATAATTTTCTTTTCACCGTTAGGCAAAGTAAATTTCAAGAAAGAATCGGGTAAACCGATTTTTTCGATACCTCCTTGTGCAACTACCTCATTAGCAGGCATGTTGAACAATTTATACTTGATAGATGAACTACCGCAGTTTAGGACTAATATTTTCATAATCAGTATTTATTAAGTAATGGATATAAACACAAAGACACAAAGAACGAAAGCCGAATAGCCTTGTCCCTTGTGCCCTTGTTGGAATTATTTTTCAGATGATTAGTTTTGTGCTTTAGCAGCAATAGCCTGATTAGCTGTGATAGCAATCATCTTATAAACATCGTCGATAGAGCAACCGCGAGACAAATCGTTAACCGGACGAGCAATACCCTGCAAGATAGGGCCAATGGCTGTAGCATGTCCGAGGCGTTCTACCAGTTTATAAGAAATGTTTCCTACTTCCAAAGATGGAACAACCAATACATTTGCTTTACCAGCGATTTCAGAACCTGGAGCTTTGCTTGCGCCTACTCTTGGAACCAAAGCTGCGTCAGCCTGCATTTCACCGTCAATTTTCAAGGCTGGATCCAATTCTTTTGCGATTTTCAAAGCTTCAACCACTTTGTCTACCACTTCGTGTTTTGCAGAACCTTTGGTAGAGAAGCTAAGCATGGCAACACGTGGGTCGATACCTGCAACAGCTTTTGCAGTCTGAGCTGTACATACAGCAATCTGAGCCAGCTGTCCTGCATCAGGAACAGGAGTTACAGCAACGTCACCCATTACCAATACACCGTTGTCGCCACATTCAGGAGCGTGAGTCAGCATCAGCATGGCACCTGATACACAAGTGATTCCAGGAGCTGTTTTGATAATCTGCAGAGCAGGACGCAATACATCACCTGTTGTGTTGCGTGCTCCAGCCAACTGTCCGTCAGCATCACCGGCTTTGATAATCAAACAACCCAAATATAATGGGTTCAAAACCAGTTTGCGAGCTTCTTCAATCGTCATGCCTTTTTTCTTGCGCAGTTCGCAAAGAAGTTCTGCATAAGCTTCTTTCTTTTCGTGATTTTCTGGGTCGATGATGGTAGCTTTGTTAATGTTACCCAATCCCCATTCTTTAGCCAGATTCATGATTTCATCAGGATTACCCAATAAGATCAAGTCTGCAACACCGTCTGTCAAGATTTGATTGGCAGCTTTCAGAGTACGTTCTTCTGTTCCTTCCGGAAGCACAATGCGCTGTTTGTTAGCTTTTGCGCGTTCAACGATTTCGTTAATTAAATCCATGATTTATCTGATAAATTAATATATTTCGGAGCTAGTTGGATTTTGGGGGATGTCCCCATCTTTTCCTTGTGCAAAAATAGCTTTTTTTGTCATATAAAGATTGCAAACCTTGCTATTTTTTTATGTTTAACATATAAAATCTTCCTCGGGCGAATACCTTTTCGCCATTATTTATACATTTGCACTCGTTTTCAATAATTAATAGGTATGATACGTCAATGTTTTATCCTTTTTGGATGTTTAGCATTGGGTGAACTGATTGTTTATTTAACGGGTATTAAGTTACCTTCCAGCATCATTGGTATGCTGTTACTCACCCTTTTTCTAAAGTTAGGCTGGATAAAACTGCACTGGGTGCAGGGATTGTCTGACTTTTTGGTAGCAAATCTAGGTTTTTTCTTTGTTCCGCCAGGTGTAGCACTGATGCTCTATTTTGACATTATCGAGGCACAGTTTTGGCCAATCGTAGTGGCGACATTTGTCAGCACCGTATTGGTTTTGGTAGTAACAGGTTGGGTACATCAATTAGTCAGAAAATATTATGGAGTTTTTAGGAAATGAGTTTTTTTTGCTGGCGGTAACATTTGGCTTTTTCTTTTTATCTAAATTGTTGCAGAAAAAGACAGGGTGGGTGGTGCTCAACCCGATATTGCTTGCTATCGCTCTGTTGATTTGTTTTTTAAAGTGTACAGGAGTATCGTATGAAACTTATCACGAAGCGGGTTCTTTGATAGAGTTCTGGTTGAAGCCTGCAGTTGTTGCTTTAGGCGTTCCTTTGTATTTGCAATTAAAAATGATAAAGAAACAGCTGATGCCAATCCTTATATCTCAGCTGGCAGGTTGTTTTGTCGGTCTGGTTTCGGTCGTACTTATCGCGAAGTTTATGGGAGCTACTCCCGAGATTGTAATGTCATTGGCTCCCAAGTCAGTAACAACTCCCATTGCTATGGAAGTAACCAAAACTTTAGGAGGAATACCTTCACTTACGGCGGCAGTAGTGATTGTTGTCGGACTGTTTGGAGCTGTTTGCGGCTTTAAGATATTGCAGGTTGGACGCGTAGGAAGCCCGATTGCACAAGGCCTTTCATTAGGTACAGCATCACACGCTGTAGGTACATCAACAGCGATGGAAATCAGTAAAAAGTATGGAGCATTTGCTAGTTTGGGACTTACTTTGAACGGTCTGTTAACTGCTTTGCTGACTCCGACAATCCTTCGTATTTTAGGTTTGATGTAGTCTATGCATTATATATTTAATTGATTGAAATTGAAAATATGATCCCATTCAGGCCCTTAGAACTAGAAGATAAAGAGCTGGTAAAGAAATATACATTTGTCAGTTCTCGTAGGAACTGTGACCTGTGTTTCACCAATTTGTTCAGCTGGCGCTTTCTGTATCAGACAGAGCTGGCTGAATGGAAAGGTTTTTTGCTTTTCCGATTTTATGTAGAGCAAGAGTTGACATACATGATGCCGGTAGGAGCTGGATGTCTGGAAGACGTATTGCTGGACTTGCAGTCAGATGCCCTCCATAAAGGAGCTACTTTGCGGCTGGCAGGAATCTGCAAGGACATGCTTGATATCATAGAAGGTATATTCCCCGGTAAATTCGAATTTACAACCGACCGTGATTATGCAGACTATATTTACTTGCGCACCGATTTGGCAACCTTGAAAGGCAAAAAATATCAGCCTAAACGGAATCATATCAATCGGTTTAAGAATCGCTATCCGGATTATGTATATAAGCCACTGACTAAAGAGCTCATTCCCGAATGCATTCGTTTGGAGTCACAGTGGTGCAAAGCTAACGATTGTGCGGAGAACGAGGCCCTACAGGCAGAACGGCGCTCCATGCAGACTGTGCTGGAGAATATGGATGCATTAGATATACAAGGTGGCGTTTTGTTTGCAGAAGGAAGAATCGTTGCCTTTACTTACGGTTCACCTATCAATCCTACTACGTTCGATACGTGTGTGGAAAAAGCCAATGCCGATGTCGAAGGTGCTTATTCCATGATTAATTACGAATTTGCAAACAGTCTTCCCGATACCTATTTATATATTAACCGCGAGGAAGACCTTGGCCTTGAAGGACTCAGAAAAGCCAAACTGTCATATAATCCGGATACTATTCTGGAAAAATATAATGCTGTTTTAAGATGAACTCTCAGGAAAAAGAGCAGGTAAAGAGTCTGTGGAAACGTTGTTTTCACGATTCGGAAGCGTTTGTAGACTTCTATTTTACAGAACGCTATAACGATGCTGTCAGCCGTACCTTCTATCATGAAGGAAAAGTTGTGGCAGCCTTACAAGCCATCCCTTATCCGATGACCTTCTATGGTGATACCATTGCTACCGCTTACATATCGGGAGCCTGTACCGATCCGGACTACCGCAGTCGTGGCTATATGGCCCAACTGCTGGATAAAACTCATCGGCAAATGTTTGATGAAGGTATTCTGCTGAGTACCTTGATTCCAGCTGAAGAATCCTTGAAGAACTATTATGGTCGTTTTGGTTATGCCGATTGCTTTGGATACGGTGAACGGTTAATAAGAAAAGCAACTTATGAACAAACTGTTGATAACTCTGTGTTTTCTTTGGTTTCTGTATCCTTGAATCAAGCAGTTTCCCCGGGAGTATATCACTATTTTAAGCAGGCAATGGCTGCCAGAAGCTATTGTATACAACATTCGAAAGAAGATTTCCAAATAATTTTAGGAGATTTGAAAATCTCCGGAGGCGAATTGCTCGTTGTTGATAAAGCTGGACAGATAGCGGGTCTTGCTTTCCTTTATTATGCGGAAAATGGTCTTTTGGTCAAAGAATTGTTGCTTGATGAAACGTTATCAACAGACCAAGTTCTCCAATCTATCTTATCTTATTATCAGGCAGAATCCCTGCATTATCTCTTTCCTGCACAATTGAACCAAAAAATGTTGGGAATGGGACGTGCCATTCACGTGCAGAAATTATTGGACAGAGTAGCTGCTTTTCATCCCGAGCTCAATCTTAGCATTCACATTACCGGTGATGAGGCTATTCCTCAGAATAATGGTTGCTATGTTTTACAGGATGGAGTGTGCCGAAAGATGACCACACTAGTAAATTCTCCTCTCTCATGCAATATTAGTCGGTTTACCCAATTATTGTTCGAGGCCGTGCATCCTTATATGAGTCTGATGCTCGATTAGTTTTATTTATTCTTCTTTTTGAGTCAGCATCCGTTCCAGCTCTTCCGGAGTCAGACGCAAATGGAATTCCCCTTTGTAGGCAATGGAAATGCCACCCGTTTCTTCTGATACGATAATGGCCATTGCATCTGTTTCTTGCGATACTCCCATGGCAGCCCGGTGGCGTAATCCCAATTCTTTTGGGATATCCAGATTATGCGAAACAGGCAGAATACAGCCGGCAGCACGAATACGCTTATTGCTGATAATCATCGCACCGTCGTGCAGCGGACTGTTTTTAAAGAAAATGTTTTCTATAAGCCGCTGGTTGATATTGGCATCAATCGTATCACCTGTGTTGACAATTTCTTCCAGCGGAATATCTTTTTCAATAACAATCAAAGCTCCTACTTTCCCTTTACTCATATTGATACAGGCCAGTACAATAGGCATGATGGCTTCTTTGTCGTTTGTCTCCTCGGAGTTGCCCCGTAAAAAGCGAAATAAACTGCTTGTACGGTGTCTTGACCCTAACGTAAGTAGAAAACGGCGGATTTCGTCTTGGAACAGAACAATTACCGCTATAACACCTACACTGACCAGCTTGTCAAAAATCGATCCTAGCAGGCGCATCTGTAAAACTTGCGAGACAATAATCCATATAATGATGAAAACCAGCAAACCGATGAAAATATTGATTGAACCGGATGATTTCATCAGTTTATAAGTCTTATACAGCAGATAGGCAACAAGCAGGATGTCTATCAAGTCTTTTACGCTAAAATCAAAAAACATGGTCGTGTGTATGTTATTAAAAAGTTATATAGTCTGAGTTGTAGACGGTTGCTTTAGAGCCGAAAAGATGCGAACCGTTTCAGCAGCTTCCTTTACATCGTGAACCCGCAGAATGTTTGCACCCTTCATCAATGCTACGGCATGGAGTGCTGTCGTACCATTCAGCGCGCTGTTGGCATCTCCTCCCAGCAGTTTGTAAATCATCGATTTACGGGATATTCCTACCAGTATTGGCATGTTGAACAGTTGGAGTTCCTCCAGCTTGTTCATCAATTCATAGTTGTGTTCAAGCGTTTTTCCGAAACCGAATCCAGGGTCCAGAATAATATCTTTGGCTCCAAGGTCACGCAGTTGTGCTGTTTTTTCCGAAAAATACAGAATAACCTCTTTCAGCAGATGCTTGTAGTGCGGATTACTCTGCATGTTTTGCGGTGTACCCTGCATGTGCATCATGACATATGGAACTCCTAAACGGGCTACCGTAGGAAACATTTCATTATCCATATTGCCGGCAGCGATGTCGTTGATGATACCCACTCCATATTCTTCTACGCACATACGGGCAACATCAGCCCGGAATGTGTCAACAGAGAGCTTGACTTGCGGAAACTCACGGTTTATAACGGTCAGTCCGTTGCGCAGCCGTTTCATTTCTTCTTCGCTGCTGATATGCTCTGCATTGGGACGTGAAGAATAAGCACCGATGTCAACGATGTCGCCTCCTTCTGCCAGAATCTGGTGTACTCGTTCTATAATTTCTGTTTCCGTCTGCTTCCGGCTTCCTTCGAAAAAAGAGTCGGGTGTGACGTTCAGGATTCCCATGATGCGTGGCACGGATAAGTCCATCAGTTCACCTTTTATATTTATATACATGCTGTTCACTGTATTCATTTTGCTGTTTCATCAATTGACAGACAAAAGTACATACAATAATTCATTTTTTACACTTTTGTCCGCTATTTTTCCTGTATCTTTGTCCGCATAAAAATTAAAGTGAAATAAAATGGATATTTCGGTTTTATATCAATATTTCGAAGCCTGTACATCGGTTACGACAGATAGCCGTAACTGCCCTGCCGGTTCTCTTTTCTTTGCTTTGAAAGGAGAAAATTTTAATGGAAACGCTTTTGCCCGTAAAGCAATCGAATCGGGATGCCGTTATGCAGTGATTGATGAGGCAGAATATGCTGATGCATCTTGTCCTCAGCTGCTTTATGTAGAAAATTGTCTGGAAGCTCTGCAAAAGTTGGCCAATTATCACAGACGTAAACTAGGTACACCGGTGATAGGTGTAACAGGCACCAACGGGAAGACTACCACTAAAGAGCTCATCGCAGTAGTATTGCAGCAAAAATATAATGTACTCTACACACAGGGAAATTTCAATAATCACATAGGCGTTCCACTCACGCTGTTACAGTTAAAACCAGAACACGAGCTTGCTGTAGTAGAGATGGGAGCCAACCATCCCGGCGAGATTGATACACTGGTACACATTGCCGAACCGGATTTTGGAATCATTACGAATGTAGGCCGTGCCCATCTGGAAGGATTCGGTTCTTTCGAGGGAGTCATCCGTACCAAAGGCGAACTGTACGACTATCTGCGTGGAAAGGAGGGTAGTAAAATTTTCCTTCAGAATGAAAACCCTTATCTCAATCGTATTGCTTCAGGTCTGGACTGCATTCGCTATGGAGCCGAAGACGGCCTGTTTGTAAGCGGAAAAGTAACCGGTTGCTCACCATACCTTTCATTTACCTGGAAGCATGCCGATGGTCCGCAACACACAGTCGATACCCATCTGATTGGAGCCTATAACATTGATAATGCCTTGGCTGCCGCAGCTATCGGTACCTATTTCAAGGTAGACGAGGAGGCTATATGTCATGCCCTTGCAACCTATATACCGCAGAATAACCGTTCACAACTGAAGGATACGGGACATAATCTGCTGATAGTAGATGCCTATAATGCCAATCCTACCAGCATGATGGCGGCTCTTACCAACTTTGCAGCAATGAAGGCAGAAAAGAAAATGGTTGTACTGGGAGATATGAAAGAACTGGGTACCGCTAGTCGTGAGGAACACCAGCGGATAGCCGATTTCCTCCAATTGGCAGCATTTGACGAAGTATTTTTGGTAGGAACAGAGTTTGCTGCTGTAAATCATCCGTTTCAGGTCTTTGCCACGGTATCCGATGCCGTAGCCTATTTTCAGCAACATCGTCCTGAAGGCTACCATATTCTCATTAAAGGCTCTAACAGCATGAAACTGTCAGTATTGCCTGATAGCTTGTAAATATTTATAAGGATAAGTTTTCAATACATAGAGTATAGTAAGGTAATAAGGTTATGGAAAAACAATTTTTGAAGAAAACAGGTCTGCTGTTGTTGGCCGCATTCCCTTTTACCTGTTTTGCGCAGGATAAAGTGGAAGCCAGTGTCGGGGCCGACTTGGTGAGTGGATATGTTTGGCGAGGCCAGGATTTGGGAGGTGTAAGTGTGCAGCCTTCTTTTTCATTGGGATACAAAGGACTCTATTTTACAGCGTGGGGTTCTGTAGGTTTTGATAAAGAAGATACCAAAGAAATAGATTTGACGCTGGGATACGAAGTGAATGGCTTTTCAGTATCGGTGACCGATTATTGGACCGACGGGGGAGCCGGATTCTTTCACTACGGAGCCCGGAATACAGCTCATGTTTTCGAAGCACAATTGGGTTATGACTTTGGATGGCTGGCAGCCAACTGGTATACCAATTTTGCTGGTGCTGATGGAGTAACCCTATCGGGCAAACGTGCCTACTCTTCTTATTTCGAACTGTCGGCTCCTTTTGCATTAGGAGGAATCGACTGGGAAGTACGTGCCGGAGCTGTGCCCTGGGCTACCGATTACTATAATGAAGGAGCTGGAGGTTTCGAAGTAACGGAGGTCGCTGTGACAGCGTCAAAAGAAGTTCCGATTACCAAGCAATATGCTTTACCCCTTAGTGCATCATTGGCCTGGAATCCGGCCACAGAAGGAGCCTATTTTGTTTTTGGAATCCATTTCTGATTCTTTATGATATACGGCATGTTTTTCGTTTACAGTAGAAAATGAAGAACATGCCGTTTTTTTGTTGTATGGGATGAAAAGGCCGATTAAAGCCTTTTCAAAGCCAGCTTAATTACTTTTTCTACCGGTGCATCAGGCTCTTCCTTTAATAAAGCGGCCACAACCTTTTGCGAAGGTGCCGGAGCAAATCCTAGCATGGTAAGTGCTGCAACTGCTTCTTCGTATACTTCAGTTTGTAGATTGGTTACCGCCGTACTTACTGGTGCAGCCGCATCGATACCCGTACTTACTATCTTGTCTTTCAATTCCACAATGATACGCTGGGCTGTTTTCAGTCCGATTCCTTTTACTGTTTTCAGCAATTTTTCGTTACCGCTGCTGATAACATTACATAATTCAGAGGGGCTGAGCGCTGATAAAATCATGCGGGCCGTATTTCCTCCTATTCCAGATACACTGATGAGGAGCAAAAATAATTCGCGTTCCTGCTTTGTCGCAAATCCATAAAGAACGTAAGCATCTTCTCGGATAGCTTCATAAATATAAAGCTTTACTTCTTTTTTGTTTTGTATAGCCGAATAGGTGTTCAGTGAAACATTTATTCCGTATCCCACACCGTTACAATCCACAACGGCAAGTGCCGGCGTAATTTCTGCAAGTTCTCCTTTTATGTATTCAATCATGTTTTCTTGATAATTTATTATTTTATGGCAAAAATACGCATATATAAGTTGTAAATTGTAAGTTGAGGCAGATTTCTTTAAAAAATGGATTCATTTCATTTGTTTAGAATGATTCCAGTTTTGTATTTTTGCAATGCAAAACAAAAAAAGAATAATAAACCATTTAATACAAATAGAATATGAAAAAAATCAGAGCTGCCATTGTTGGTTACGGTAACATTGGAAAATTTACACTGGATGCACTCGAAGCTGCACCCGATTTTGAAGTAGCAGGTGTAGTACGTCGTAACGGTGCTGAAAACAAGCCGGCTGAACTGGCTAATTATCCTGTAGTAAAAGATATTAAGGAATTGCAGGATGTAGACGTTGCTATTCTGGCAACTCCAACCCGTAGCGTAGAAGCTTATGCCAAAGAAATTCTGGCATTAGGTATCAATACAGTAGACAGTTTCGACATTCATACACAGATCACTTCATTGCGCCGTTCTTTGGGTGAAACAGCTAAAGCTCACAATGCCGTTTCTATCATTGCAGCAGGATGGGATCCGGGAAGTGACTCTGTAGTACGTTCATTGCTGGAAGCAATTGCTCCTAAGGGTATTACATATACCAACTTTGGTCCGGGCCGCAGCATGGGTCACTCGGTAGCTGTTCGTGCTATTGCAGGTGTTAAGGATGCTTTGTCAATGACAATTCCTGTAGGAACCGGAATCCACCGTCGTATGGTATATGTTGAGTTGGAAGAAGGAGCAGACTTCAAAACTGTAGAAGCAGCTATCAAGTCTGATGCATACTTCGTAAACGATGAAACTCACGTTATTCAGGTTCCTTGTGTAGACGATTTGAACGACGTTGGTCATGGTGTTAACTTGGTTCGTAAAGGTGTTTCAGGTAAGACACACAACCAGTTGTTTGAGTTTGACATGAAGATTAACAACCCGGCTCTTACAGCTCAGGTATTGGTATGCGTGGCACGTGCTTCAATGAAACAGCAGCCAGGATGCTATACTATGATCGAAGTTCCGGTAATCGACCTGTTGGCTGGCGGCCGTGAAGAACTGATTGCTCATTTGGTATAATATTTTTCTTATCAGGATATGCGAAATCTCTTTCCCGTTTCGTTTCGGGAAAGAGATTTTTTTGTTTCCTTTGCGAGGAAATAGCTGTTTTTAGCTATAACTATAAAAATAACGATTAAACCGATAGAAAATGATTGGAAGTATAGTATGGGATGTCGATCCTATTTTGGTACATCTGGGTCCATTGGAAATTCGCTGGTACGGCCTGATGTGGGGATTGGGTTTTATCTTTGCCTACGAAATGGTTGCGCGTTTGTTCAGGAAAGAAGGTTACCCGGATACTTGGGTCGATAAGCTTTTTATTTACTGCATTGTAAGTAGTGTAGTGGGGGCACGTCTTGGACATTGTCTTTTTTATGAATGGGATTACTATGGAGCTCATCCTATGGAAATATTGAAAATCTGGAAAGGAGGACTGGCTAGTCACGGTGGTGTCTTTGCATTGATTCTGGCTTTGGTCTGGTATTCCAAGAAGGTTACTCATAAAAGCGTGTGGTGGCTGTTCGACCGTATGATACCGGCTGTAGCTGTGGTATGTGCCTGTATCCGTTTTGGTAACCTTATGAATTCGGAAATATTTGGTTTCCCAACTACATTACCATGGGGATTCGAGTTCGTCCGTTCGCGTGAGTGGCAGGAACTGTATAATCAGGGTGGAGTAGCTCAGGCATGTCATCCTACCCAGATTTACGAAATGCTGTATTGCATTACAGCGCTGGTTGTATCATGGTTTATGTATCACAAAATGCATTTGCAGCAGCGCATTGGTTTGATTACAGGAGTATCATTGCTTATCTTTTTTGGTTCCCGCTTTGCATTGGAATTCATGAAGAATCCGCAGGTGGCCGAAGAAGTTGGAATGACATTCAATATCGGGCAGTGGCTCAGTGTTCCTCTAATCTTGTTGGGACTTTATCTGATTTTTACCAGTAAGAAACGTAAGGAAGCTTTTTAAGCATAAGAAATATTTTAGTGAGGATTGCTGATAGGCAAGAATTGCAAGAGAAAAGATGCTTGCAGTTCTTGCCTGTTTTTTTGAAAATTATGTGATGTGTACCAGCAAACGGTGTAGAAGTAGTTCTTCATTGCAATGAAAAAGATGCATCTTTAAAATGCTACAGGTTAATTATTGGAGTGAAAAACATTAGTCATTTTTGTGATTAAGTAAAAAGCTGCTGGAATATATTACATTGAATAGTAAGGATGTTGCTTTTGCTTGTAATAATGATACATGAAACATTTATAGTGCTATTTGCAACAAATGTTATATTTAGGGTATGATGATTTAGATACTTTTGCATCAGTTTGAAAAATCAAATAATTGTTTTCTAATAAATTTAAAGTACGTATGAAAAGCATGAAAAGAAATTTTTTTCTTGTGCTATTTGTGCTAATTAGTGTAATAGTACATGCACAAAATTTAAAAGTTCAAGGTGTCGTCTTATCTGCAACAGACAATTTTCCTGTTATCGGTGCTACTGTAATTGAAGCAGGAAATACCACAAATGGTGTTATCACAGATATGGATGGTAAATTTGAACTTTCAGTAAAACAAGGCGGCAATCTTACTATTTCTTATGTAGGATTTAAATCACAAACCTTGAAAGCAGAATCAGTTATGAACATCCTGCTTCACGAAGATACCGAAGTATTGGACGAAGTGGTTGTGACTGGTTATTCAACCCAAAGAAAGGCAGACCTGACAGGATCTGTTGCAGTGGTTTCAACAGATGCGTTAAAAACGGTTTCAGATCCAGACCCGATGCGTGCTCTGCAAGGTAAAGTTCCAGGTATGACTGTTACAGCCAATGGTTCTCCAAGTGGAGTAGGTACGGTACGTATTCGAGGTATTGGCTCATTTAACTCTTCTCAGGACCCTTTGTATATTGTGGACGGTGTTCCGACAACTCGTGCCTTGAATTCATTGAACTCAAATGATATTGAAAGTATGCAGGTATTGAAGGACGCTGCATCAGCTTCAATTTATGGTTCTCGTGCATCCAATGGTGTTATCATTATTACTACGAAAAAAGGAAAGAAAGCTGATAAGGTAAAAGTAGAGTTCTCTACAAACTTAACCGCACAGCTATACACCAGTCAGTCTCTTATGCAACTGTGTAATACATCTGATTATGCAACAGCTATGGCTCAGGCAGCATTGAATGATGGTTTGGACCCAGTGACTTATGCAAGTAATTATGGATTGAACCTGAATGCTTCGAATGGTCTGCCTATTCAGGTATGGAATCCACAAACTAATAATTATGTAAATTATACGGTAAATGGTTTGTATGATGGCTATATAAATGCCAAAAAGACAATGCGTTTTTCGGATACAGACTGGTTGGATGAGATTTCTCGCACTGGTTTTTCTCAAAATTATGACCTTTCGATATCACATGCCAATGACAAGCATTCTACTATGTTTTCTGTAGGCTATAAAAAGAATAACGGTATATTGAAATATACAGATTTCCAGAATATATCGGCTCGTATGAATTCATCATACAATATTAACAAGTATGTAACAGTCGGTGAAAACTTTACTGTCACATATTCTAGTCAGGTTGACTCTGCCCCTATGGAAAATGCTTTGAAAATGGCACCTACTGTTCCTGTTTATGAAGAAGATGGTGAAACATTTGCTGGCCCGGTCGGTGGTATGAGTGACCGTCAAAATCCGTTACGTGAGATGTACGATAACCGTAACAACAGCCTTGACTACTGGCGCTTGTTCGGTAATGCTTATGTAGAGTTGAAGCCTGTTAAGGGATTGACTCTCCGTTCTACTTTCGGTATTGATTTCTATAGTTCATTTATCAATGCCAAAACTCCTACATTCCATTCTGATATTGTAAACAATGATATTGCTAAAACAACATTGTCACACAACAATGAAACGAACTGGACTTGGTCTAATACAGCAAACTATAATTTTAAGATTGCTGACAAACATGATATTACAGTGCTGTTGGGTACTGAAATGAACAAACAGACTGTGATTGACTTTTCTGCTTATTCTGAAGGATATGCATTGGAAACAGTAGACTATATGTGGCCGAATGCTGCAACTGGTACCATGAGAAATGCTGGTGCTAAAGTTGGCTACCGCTTGGCTTCTTTCTTTGGAAAAGTTGATTATAACTATAATGACTTTATCCTGGCATCATTTACTATGCGTCGTGATGGCTCTTCCCGCTTTGGTAAAGATCACAGATGGGGTACTTTTCCAGCAGCAACATTAGGTTTCCGTTTATCTAAATTGATTGATGCTAAATGGATGGATGACTGGAAAGTTCGTTTGTCATGGGGTAAAACAGGTAACCAGGCTATCGATAACAATGCTCAGTTTGGATTGTATGTTGCCGATTACGGTTTGGATCGTGTGACATCTACAGCTTACGATTTGTACTTGCAAGGTTCGGGTACATTCCCTTCAGGTTATAGAGCAACACAGTTTGCAAATCCTGATTTGAAATGGGAATCTGCCGAACAGTTTAACATTGGTACAGACTTTACATTACTGAACGGCTCGGTTTACGGTTCTATTGATGGATATATTAAGGATGTGGATGATATGCTGATCAGTCCTGCTTTTCTGGGAGCTTTGGGTGAAGGTGGTGCTTCATGGCTGAATGGTCCTTCACTGCGCAACTGGGGTATGGAATTCAATTTAGGTTATCGCAGATCTTTTGCCAATGGATTTGGATTCGATATCAATGCTAATGCAGACTTCTTCCGTAATAGAGTGACTTATCTTCCTGAAACAACAACAGGTTCGTATGCCCACACTTCTACAGAAAATCTGGTTGAGGCTCGTCAGCCTTATGGTTCAATTGTAGGTTATGTAGTAGAAGGTATCTTCCAGAATCAAGCTGAAGTTGATGCGTCAGGTCAGCCAAATGCACGCGTCGGAGGTTTGAAATATGCTGATTTGGATGGTAAAAATGGAATTACCGCCGATGATCAGGACTGGATTTATAATCCTGTACCCTTGTTCTCTTATGGTTTGAACATTGGATTGACTTATAAGAACTTCGATTTGAGTATGTTCTGGCAGGGTGTTTGTGGTAAAGATGTATATAATAACCAGAAATTCCAGACAGACTTCTGGAGTGTAACAGATGCTGGTTCTAACAAGGGAAGCCGTTTGTTGGATGCATGGAATACCAATAATACAGAATCAACAATTCCTGCTCTGACTACAAATAATACAGCAGATGAAGGTAGAGCTTCAAGTTATTTTGTAGAAAATGGCTCTTATATGAAGTTGCGTAACTTACAGTTGGGATATAACCTTCCGTCTGAACTGCTTTCTAAGTTCAAGATGTCAAGTGTACGTCTTTACGTATCTGGCCAGAATCTGTTGACGATTAAGAGTAAGAGCCTTACATGCTCTGATCCGGAAAATACAGATTGGAATTATCCTTTGGCAACTTCATTCTCATTTGGTGTACAGGTTGGATTCTAAAATAGATATTTTACATAAACTTATAGATTTAAATCGTTATGAAAAAATTATATACATTTTTGACAGCGTGTGTTGTTGGATTTTCTTTTAGCAGTTGCAATGATTTCTTGGATTATACACCGACTGCTGTTATAGATGAAGAAACAGCTTTTACTAAACCCGAAGAAATGGTTACAGCAGCTTATGCCATGCTAGGCGACTGCTGGTACACTTATCCTTTTAACTTGTTTCCATACGGGGATGTAACTTCTGATAACTGTCTGAAAGGTGGATCTGGAACAACAGATACAAATTATCATTCTTTGGAAATCTGGAGCTCTTTGACAGCAACTACTCCTGACCATATGGATGAGCTCTGGTACAGACTGTATTGTGCCATATCTCGCTGCAACCGTGCCTTGGTAGCTTTGGAACAGCATGGAGTAGAAGAACTGGGTGCTGATGTAGCACAGCAGCGTGTAGCCGAAGTTAAATTCCTGCGTGCTCATTTCTATTATAAACTGGTGACTGTATTCCGTCAAGTGCCTTGGATTGACGAAGAAGTGTATGTCAACAATACAATAGAACAGGTTCGTAATGATGAATACACTTACGAACAGCTTATGATGAATATCATTGCCGACTTCAAGAGTGCTTATGATGTATTGCCTGAAAAACAGACAGATGGTGGTCGAGTTAATAAAATTGCCGCTGCATCTTATTTGGCTAAATGTTATCTTGATCTGGCATGGGGTACTGGCTACGAAAGTGGAACCGGCGTTGAACATATTAACAATGACTATATGCAGCAGGTAGCTGACTATACAGAAGTTGTAAAATCATCACAGTACGGATACCTGGAGGATTTTGGTGATATCTTCTTGCCGGAAAATAAAAATAGCAAAGAGTCTATTTTTGCTGTTCAGACATCTGACTATGAAGATGACCATACTACTTATGGACGTGCCAACTGGTCTATCATGCTGAATGGATGCTGGGGTATGTGGTCATGCGGATGGGACTTCCATAAACCGTCACAAAACCTGGTAAATGCGTTCAAGACTGAGAATGGTTTGCCAATGTTTGAACATTACAACGATAAGATTGACTATCCTGTTAACGGACAAGTTTCTACACAAAAGTGGGATCCACGTTTGTTCCATACTGTAGGTATGCCTACCTTCCCTTATAAGTATGAGAGTGAATATATGCAGACTGTAGCCAATTCACGTACTCCAAATACTTATGGATATTATACTTCAATGAAAGAGGTTCCGCAGCGTTCAAAAGGTGAAACATTTAATGGCAGTTGGCAGGCATTTGCTACAGCAGATTATGTATTTAGATATTCAGACGTTATGTTGATGCGTGCCGAAGCTTTGGTAGAGCTGAATAGACTGGATGAAGCTCAGGATATTATTAATGATATTCGTCAGCGTGCTGCTAACTCAATCAGCAAACATATCGACTACGCAGCGGACTTCTGCGAAATAGCTCTTTATCCAGAAGGTTATTTCAGCAGCAAGGAAGTAGCTCGTGAGTGTGTACGTTGGGAACGCAGACTTGAATTGGCCATGGAAAACGGTCGTTATTTTGACTTGCGCCGTTGGGGTATCGCTTCTGAAACTTTGAATGCTTATTTCGCCAGCGAACAGAACGATGTATATACTTACGTAAACGAAGCTGGAGAAACAGTACGACAGACTTATGCGCAGTATTATAAAGATGCGAAATATACTCCAGAGAAAAATGAATATTTCCCGATACCGTATAATCAGTTGTTCTATATTCCTGGATTGTATGTACAGAATAAAGGATATTGATTTTATTGTAGATTGTTGTTTTGATTCTTTATAAAGTTATAGGGTAAAGGGCCGGAATGTTACAATTCTGTAAAGGTTTCCGGCCTTTTCATATAAACAGCCTTGACTTTTCTTCTTTCTTTCTGGCTCTTTGCCTTGAAAATCAGTCTTTTATTGATGTAAAAACATGAAAAAAATGTATCATGAATCAAATGTTATAAGCATTGCAACATTTGTGATAGGTCTTATCGGAGATGACATCTATATTTGCATCAAACAAAAACATCAAATCATACCTGAATTTAATTCTATGAAAGCAGAAGTATACAGGCTCTACGTTCACCGGATTAATCTGCAGGAGTGATAATAAGTTTATATTGAAATCTGGAATTAGCAAACATTCATTATTAAATACTTAACTTAAATAAAAATATCATGAAATTAAAGTTCAATCATCTGACTATGGCTTTTGCAGCTGCCGCAACTTTCGCAGCCTGTCAGCCACAGAAAAGTGATATCCGTCTGGAACATCAGGGTGATACACTTACTATTGTTCACATCACAAACCCAACTAAATATTTGATTCTTCCTATTCAGGAATCTTGCAACGAAGGTAAAGTGAAATTGGATACTGGCAGCCCGGCCGATATGGCCATGGATGTACGTCTGGCTGTAGATAGTGTAGAATACTATGTACCTTTCCAATTACCTCAGGGAGCAAAAGAAGCGACTGTTACTATCGGTCGTGTAGCAGCTAATGCCATTTGCTGGGATAACATCCAGTTGGCTGATACGTTTGATACTGCAAATACCGATTATTATCGTCCGGTTTATCACCATACTCCGTTGTATGGATGGATGAACGATCCTAACGGACTGGTTTACAAGGATGGTGAATATCACCTTTATTTCCAGTATAATCCTTACGGCTCAAGATGGGGTAACATGCACTGGGGACACTCAGTAAGTAAGGATCTTGTACACTGGGAACACCTTGATCCGGCTATTGCACGTGATACGTTAGGCCAGATTTTCTCAGGAAGTGTGGTTGTAGATGCAAATAACAGTGCCGGCTATGGAAAAGATGCTTTGATTGCTTTTTATACTTCGGCCAGCGATGAACACGGACAGATTCAGTGTATGGCATACAGTACTGACAACGGACGTACTTATACTAAATACGAAAAGAATCCGATTCTGACTCCGTTTGATGGATTGAGAGATTTCCGCGATCCGAAAGTGTTCTGGTATGAACCGGCTCAGAAATGGTATATGATTGTTTCTGCCGACAAGAACATGCGCTTCTATTCTTCTGCCGACTTGAAACAGTGGGAATACCTCAGCCAGTTTGGTGAAGGTTATGGTGTTCAGCCCAATCAGTTTGAATGTCCTGACTTCGTTCAGTTGCCAGTCGACGGTAATAAGGATAACATGAAATGGGTAATGATTGTCAATATCAACCCGGGATGTTTGTTTGGTGGTAGTGCAACCGAATATTTCGTAGGAACTTTCGACGGAAAAGAATTTAAATGCGACAACGACAAGAGCGTAACAAAATGGCTTGACTTTGGTAAAGACCACTATGCTACAGTTTGTTTCTCGAATACAGGAGACCGCGTTATTGCAGTGCCCTGGATGAGCAACTGGCAGTATGCTAACATTACTCCAATTCGCCAGAACCGTGGTGCAAATGCATTGCCTCGTGAGCTTTCTCTTTATTCAAAAGGCGGTGAAGTTTATATGGCTGCCAATGTTGCTAAAGAAGTTGAAGCCCTTCGTAAAGAAACCCGTAAAGTGGATAACTTCAGCCTGAAAGGTGAACAGACTATTTCGGATGTAGTGGCTGCAGAAGAATGTGCTTTCGAAGTGGAAGTAGATGTAACACCGGGAAAATCTCAGACTGTAGGTTTCGATTTGGTTAATGATAAAGGTGAAAAGACTAAGATATATTTGGATATGAAGTCGGGCCGTATCGTTATGGACCGTTCTGAAAGTGGTCTGGTTGCTTTTGGTGAAAAGTCAGAACCGCACTTCAAGGAAAATCATGATCGCCGTAAAACAGAATCGGTTAACTATGTAAACGACTTCGCTTTGGGAACTTGGGCTCCTCTTTCACTTTGTGAGGGCAAGACATATCATCTGAATGTATTTGTGGATAAATGCTCTGTAGAAATCTTTGTTGATGGCGGACGCATTGCCATGACTAATCTGGTATTCCCGACAAGTCCTTACAATGCATTGCGTTTCTATGCCGAAGGCGGTGAGGCTACAATTGAAAATTTGAATATTCATAAGTTAGGTTTATAATAATAAGGTTTGTTTAATGGGAGGAGGCAGGTAAGTAAGACCTGCTTCCTTTAAAAAGCTATTCTTTATGCAAAAGACATCTTCCTTTTATGCTAAATTAATACCGGTGATGCTTTGCTTCTTTGCCATGGGTTTTGTTGACCTGGTGGGCATTGCATCCAACTATGTTAAAGCAGACTTGAATCTTACCGATTCGCAGGCAAATATATTTCCATCGTTGGTATTTTTCTGGTTTTTGATATTCTCGGTACCGACCGGTATTCTGATGAACAAGATAGGCCGTAAGAAAACTGTATTATTGAGTTTGTTTGTTACGTTCTTTTCTTTGCTGATACCGGTATTTGCCGACAGCTATATGGCTATGCTTTTGTCATTCTCTTTCTTGGGAATTGGTAATGCATTGATGCAGACATCATTGAACCCGTTGCTTAGTAATATTATTACGGGTGATAAACTGGCGAGTACACTTACTTTTGGACAGTTTGTAAAGGCTATTGCATCGTTCCTGGCTCCATACATTGCCATGTGGGGTGCAACACAAGCTATGCCTACTTATGGAATGGGATGGCGTGTATTGTTCCCGATTTATATGTGTATTGCAGTTATTGCAATTGTATGTCTGGCAAGTACACCTATCGAAGAGGAACAGCCTGACAAGGCTTCTGGTTTTGCTGATTGTTTTAAATTGTTGGGAAAACCTTTTATCCTGCTGTGCTTCATCGGCATTATGTGCCATGTAGGTATTGACGTGGGTACCAATACTACAGCTCCTAAAATCTTGATGGAGCGTTTAGGTATGGGATTGGATGAGGCTTCGTTTGCTACCAGCTTGTACTTTATATTCCGTACGTTGGGATGCTTTACAGGGGCAATTGTTTTGCAGAAAGTGGCTTCAAAAAGCTTTTTCGCATTGAGCGTATTGTGTATGATTATATCTATGATTGGATTGTATACATCGCATTCACTTACTGTATTGTACATCTGTATAGCCTTGGTAGGATTTGGAAATTCCAATATCTTCCCGATTGCTTTCTCGCAGGCGTTACTGTCTTATCCCGATAAAAAGAATGAAATTTCGGGCCTGATGATTATGGGCTTGTTCGGAGGAACTGTTTTCCCATTGTTTATGGGCGTAGCATCTGATGCTATGGGACAGAATGGAGCTGTGGCTGTAATGGCTGTGGGTGTATTGTATTTATTGTTTTATACCTTTAAAATTAAGAAATAATATAAACGTTTTACCATGAATAACATCGTAGTAGGAATGGGTGAGGCACTGTGGGATGTGCTGCCCGAGGGAAAGAAAATAGGAGGTGCTCCGGCTAATTTTGCTTACCATGTATCGCAGTTTGGTCTGAACAGCCGTGTAGTTAGTGCTGTAGGAGAGGATAAACTGGGAACTGAGATATTGGATAATTTCCGTGCAAAACAACTGAATTGCATGATAGAGACTGTACCGTATCCGACCGGAACTGTACAGGTAGAACTGGATGCAGAAGGTGTACCTTGTTATGATATAAAAGAAGGTGTGGCATGGGATAATATTCCGTTTACTCTGGCTTTAGCTGACCTGGCCCGTCAGACACGTGCTGTATGCTTTGGCTCATTGGCTCAGCGCAGTGTAGTATCTCGGCAGACTATTAATTCATTCTTGGATGCAATGCCACAAGATGATAATGTCTTGAAGATTTTCGATGTTAATCTGCGTCAGTCTTTCTATACTAAAGAGATTTTATGTAATTCGTTCAGTAAGTGCAATATATTGAAGATTAACGATGAAGAGTTGGTGACTGTAAGCCGTATGTTTGGTTATCCCGGCATTGACTTGCAGGATAAATGTTGGATTCTGCTTGCCAAGTACAACTTGAAGATGTTAATTCTTACTTGCGGTGTAAACGGCAGCTACGTATTTACTCCGGGTAATGTTTCGTTTGTTGAAACTCCTAAAGTTGAAGTAGCTGATACTGTTGGAGCAGGTGATTCATTTACAGCAACATTTGTGGCTGCTATTCTGAAAGGTCTTTGTGTGCAGGAAGCACATAAATTGGCTGTAAAGGTTTCTGCATATGTATGTACACAGAATGGAGCTATGCCGGAATTGCCTGAGTCATTGAAAGAAAGTATGAATAGTCTTTCTTGCAAAGATTGAAACTCTGGTGATACTTTTTGCCTTGAAAAATAAAACTTTTTACATATACTGATTTTACTGGAAAGAGTCATTTCTTTACTCGAAAACGAGTGAGATATGACTCTTTTATTTTGATGTTAACCTTGTTTTGTATTATGATATTATGCTCTTTTAAGATAAATGCTGAATAGATTTTTTTTCGCCTCTGTTTATATCTATCGATTTTTCAGTATTTTTGTAAAATGAGTGTATTTAATTTTTCTTTTTTGTTATGAAATTTGTTGCCTTAAATTGTCTTTTGTTTTTGCTGGTAATATTATGTGTAGGATGTTCTGCAAAAAAGGATGGTTTTGTAATAGGAGTTTCCCAGTGCAGTGATGATGAGTGGCGTTCACAAATGAATCGTGAATTGCTGCGTGAAGCTTTGTTTTATCCGGGAACTCAGGTAAAAATAAAAACGGTTAAGGACGATAGTCGTGCACAAATCAAAGATATTGAAGCCTTTATCCGGCAAAAAGTAGATTTGTTGGTAGTTGCTCCCAATGAAGCTGAGGCTATTACACCGGTTATAGAAAAAGCCTATCAGTCGGGGATACCGGTTGTATTGGTAGACCGTAAGATAAAATCTGAAAAATATACGGCTTATGTAGGAGCAGACAACTATGAAATGGGGAAGCAGATAGGTACTTATATCACCAGTCGTTTGCAGGGGAAAGGGAAAATTGTAGAACTGGCTGGGCTGCGAGGCTCTACACCTGCTGTTGAGCGTCATCGGGGATTTTTGGATGTGCTTCGTAAATGTCCGGACATAAAGATTGTGTCTACAGTTGATGCCGGATGGCTTAAGAACTCGGCTCGTGAGGCATTTGATTCCATATTGCACTGTCAGCCTGAAATTGATTTGCTTTTTGCTCATAATGACCGTATGGCTGCCGGTGCATATGAGGCTGCTCTCCGGCAAAGCCGGAATCAGGAGATTCTTTTTATTGGTGTAGATGCACTTTCGGGTGATAATTTAGGTGTGGAGTTGGTTGCCAACGGGGTACTGGATGCGACATTCATTTATCCCACTGGAGGTGACAAGGTAATGCAGGTGGCAATGGCTATCTTGCAGGGACGGCCTTTTCAACGTGAAAATCTGATGCAGTCTGCTTTGGTGAATCATTCGAATGCACGTATTATGGAGATGCAGACGGCTCATATACGTACCTTGGATAATAAGATTGAGGTGCTGAACGGACAGTTGGATACTTACCTGATGCGTTATTCTGCTCAGCGAATGTTTTTGTTTGCTTGTGTTATCATCTTAGTGTTGGTAGCTGTTTTACTGTTGTTTGTGGTTCGGGCCTTTTGGACTAAGAACCGTTTGAATGCTGAGCTTTCCCGACAAAAATCCCAGCTGGAGGAGCAAAGAGACCAGTTGATTGACTTGTCCCGGAAGTTGGAAGAGGCTACTCATGCCAAGCTTTCTTTCTTTACAAATATTTCTCATGATTTCCGGACTCCGCTTACGCTTATTGCAGACCCTGTAGATCAGCTGATGACCAGTAAGTCACTGAATGACCATGAACGGTTTTTGTTGAATATCATCCATAAAAACGTAGCTGTATTGTTACGTTTAATTAATCAGATATTAGATTTCAGAAAGTTCGAAAACGGAAAACTTTCGATGCTGTTGACGCGGTTTGACTTGGCAGAAGGAATGCAAGAATGGACAGAGGCCTTTCGGACGCTGGCTTTCCGCAAGCATATTCACTTTACGGTATCAGCGGAAGAAGGAAAAGATTATACGATAGTAGCAGATGCTGAAAAGCTGGAACGAATAACGTATAACCTGTTATCGAATGCCTTTAAGTTTACCCCTGAAAACGGTGTTGTTTCTGTAAACGTCTCGCGGGTATGCGAGCATGGAGCAGATTGCTTTTGTATTCGGATTACGGATACGGGGGTAGGAATGCCTGCAGAGCATGTACAGCATATTTTTGAAAGTTTTTATCAGATAGACGTACATCATGCTGGTTCTGGTATTGGTTTGGCGCTGGTAAAGGCTTTTGTAGAGATGCATCATGGCTCCATTTCGGTAGAGAGTGGCGAGAAGAAAGGAACTTCGTTTACAGTCTTGTTACCTGTTTGTCAGGCTGGTGAGATTTCCGAATCGTCTGTTAAAAATAATGTCTTGCAGAATCTGAAGGAGGGAGCTGTACTTGCTGCCGACCAGGAAACGGTAGCTTTGCCTGAAACTGATGTGACCTTGCAGCAGAAAACAACGGTTTTGATTATTGATGATAATCAGGATGTTCGGGATTATGTGAAAGTACTTTTACAGGAAGAGTATACGGTACTTGAAGCAGCAAACGGACAAGAAGGTGTGAAGTTGGCTATGAAATATGTACCCGATGTGGTAATATGCGATGTGATGATGCCAGTGATGGATGGTATGGAGTGCTGCAAGCGGTTGAAATCGGAAATTCAGACTTCGCATATCCCGGTGATGATGCTGACTGCTTATGCTATGGATGAGCAGAAAATTAAGGGGTATGAATGTGGGGCAGATTCGTATATATCCAAGCCTTTCAGTGCACGCTTGCTAAAGGCTCGCCTGAATAATCTGATTGAAAATCACAATCGTCTGAAAAATTTCTTTGCAGATAAGACGGTGATTCAGAAAGAAACGCTGACGGATGTAGATAAGGGCTTTATCGAAAAATTGCGCCAACTTATTGATGAACATCTTTCGGAACCAGATTTGAGTGTGGAGGATTTAGGAGAAAAGATAGGGCTGGGGCGTGTCCAGTTATACCGTAAAACGAAAGCTTTGACAGGATATTCGCCGAATGAATTGCTTCGGACTGCCCGTCTGAAAAAGGCTTCAGCTTTATTGGCTTCGACTGAAAAAACAATAGCCGAAGTCTCTTATGAAGTGGGATTCTCCTCTCCTTCTTATTTTACAAAATGTTATAAGGACTATTTTGGAGAAAGTCCGACTGACTTTTTAAAGCGGAAAGGGTGAAAAGTAAAAACTTTTTTTACCTTTGCGGCTACTATAAAAATTGAATTACAATGCGAATAAAGTTATTATCGATTTTGATGCTTTTTCTGGCTACCAGCCTGCAGGCACAGGACTTGAAAGTTTATTATGTGGAAATGCCTGATACACTTTCGCCGCTTCTGACTAAAGTGAATCGTGAAGATTTTTGCGATTTTCTGGCTAGTAACATGAAGGCTGAAGTCAAGAACCGTTTGGGACAGAAGTCGGAAATGCTAAAGCTTACTGGTAACTATCTACAAGTAAAACTTTCTTCTGTGAGTTCTTATGAAATGAAATTGCTTCCACTCAATGATTCTACAGATGTGATATGTGTGGTGAATAGTTATAACGGACCTGCGACTGACAGTCAGGTTCATTTCTATTCTACAGAGTGGAAAGAGTTGCCTGTATCGCATTTTTTGACATTGCCTTTGCAGGATGAGTTTTATTTGAAACCACAATCGGCAGAAACAGAGCAAGAGAAACGTGTGCGAGAAAAAGCTGACTTGTTTTTGATGAAAGCTGCTTTGGATGCGGATTCTGATACGCTGAGCTTCATATATACTACTCCTGACTATCTGGACAAGGATGCAGCCGAGAAGTTGCGGTCAATGCTTCGCAAAGAGCCAGTCAAAAGAATTTGGAAAGAAGGAAAATTTCACAAAATCAGTAAAAAAGAAAATGTCCGGCGATAATGTTATCACCGGACATTTTCTTTTTATTGAGGAAAAATTACTTTTTCATACGGTTACCGTAACGGCTCATGAACTTATCAACACGTCCTGCAGTATCTACCAGTTTAGATTTACCTGTGTAGAATGGGTGAGAAGTGCTTGAAATTTCCAATTTCACAAGTGGATAAGTTTCGCCTTCAAACTCGATTGTGTCTTTTGTTGCACAAGTTGAACGTGACAAGAACATGTCACCGTTTGACATGTCTTTAAATACTACCGGACGGTAGTTTTCTGGATGAATGCCTTTTTTCATTTCAGTATATACTTTATTATTGTTATTATTTACGTTTTTGGTAAACTATTGTGTAATGGTCGTTTCGGACTGCAAAGATATGCCTTTTATTTGAAATAGAAAAGAATCTTCTTCTATTTTTTATGAGAAAGCCTTCTTCTTTTTTATTTTGCTTTTAAAAGCGGCATAATATAACTTATGGCACGATAAATATTTATTAATAGTGAAAAAAAATACTTTTCAAGCTCTATACTTCAACAATTATCGTTATTTTTGCATGCAGAAATTGATTCATTAACATTATAAATTTTATAACGATGGTTAATTACAAAGATTTAGGCTTGGTAAACACTAGAGATATGTTTGCTAGAGCTATCAAAGGTGGATATGCTATCCCAGCTTTCAACTTCAATAATATGGAGCAGATGCAGGCTATCATCAAGGCTGCAGTTGAAACTAAATCTCCGGTTATTTTGCAGGTATCTAAAGGTGCTCGTCAGTATGCTAACGCTACTTTGTTGCGTTACATGGCTCAGGGTG